>NZ_JBAGJZ010000015.1:0-173595 GCF_037034285.1 Streptomyces tyrfis
CGACCCCGCTCCTTCTCCCGCACGCATTTATCAGACACCCCCTGGCTTCCCGGCCGACCCGTTGCCGCAGGTCCCTGGGGCGAGCGTCGCTGCCGGTCCAGGTGTGGCGCGTTTTCGCCGGTCCTGGTGTCGGGGCGTCGAGAGGGGGTCGCTAGGGTGACCGGCCATGACCAGACTTGATCAGGCTCCGGCCTCGTTTGTCGTACACATTCCGGACGCCGAACTCGAACCCGAGCCGCTCGACCCCGCGCAGATCGTCTCGGGCGACCCCGTCGTGACGGGCAAGGTGCTGTGGGAGTCGCCCGACGGCAAGCAGCTGCGTGGCATCTGGCAGATCACGCCCGGCGTGGTCACCGACACGGAGGCCAATGAACTCTTCGTGGTCGTCAGCGGCCGGGCCACCGTGACGGTCGAGGGCGGGGAGACGCTGGAGATCGGTCCGGGCGACGCCTGCGTGCTGCGTGAGGGCGACCGTACGACGTGGACCGTGCACGAGACGCTGCGCAAGGCGTACCACATCAGCCTCTGAGATCAGCCCCTGAGAACGGGGCGTCCGGCCCTCCGGAGCATCGGGCTCTCCGGGGCGTCGGGCCCTCCGGGGCATCGGGCCCTCCGGGGCGTCGGGCCTTCCGGGGCGTCGGGCCTTCCGGGGCGTCGGGCCTTCCGGAGCGTCGGCTCGCCGGGGCCGTCGGGAGCCCCGCGAGGTCACCGAGGCATCGATCGGCGTCTCCAGGGCCCGCATGTCTCCCCGGGGCCCAGGGCCCGGCTCTCCTCGCCGAGGCCCGAATGCCCGGGGCCGGCAACAGGGCCAGGGCCGGGGGCCGGGGCCAGAACCGGGGCCAGGAACAGGACCGGGGCCGGGGCCGGGGCCCGGGCCTTCCGCGCGGAGGCGATCAGCGGTCCGACGCGGGCGCGGCGGACCGGGCGAGGGACCGGCGCAGCGCCAGCGCCGCCAGCGGGAGCAGCAGGCAGGCCCCCGCCGCGTTCAGCCAGCCGTAACCGGCCCGGGCGACGATCAGCCCGGCGACGGCGCCGCCGACACCCGCCGCCGTGTTCATGGTCAGGTCCGAGAGGCCCTGCACGGCGGCGCGAGCGGCCTGCGGCACGGAATCGGTGAGCAGCGCCGAGCCGGCGACCAGCCCGGCCGACCAGCCCAGGCCCAGCAGGAAGAGGCCCGCCGCCGTCTGGCCGTGGCCGGCGCCCGAGGTGCCGGCCAGCAGGGCGGCGCAGGAGAGCAGCCCGATCGCCAGACCGATCACGGTCAGCCGGCCGAACCGGTCGGACAGCCAGCCCATCACCGGCGAGAGCGCGTACATCCCCGCGATGTGACCGCTGATCACCAGGCCGATCAGTTGGAGTCCGGCGCCGTGCTGCCCCAGATGGACCGGCGTCATCACCATGATCGACACCATCGCGGTGTGCGAGACCGCCACCGTCACCAGCGCCAGCCGCGCCCGCGCCGACGCCCGGACCGCCGCGAACCCCGCGCGCAGCGAACGGCCCGCGGCGGCCGCGCCGTCCTGCGGCGCCAGGGCCCGCGCGGTCAGCAGCGGGTCCGGGCGCAGCAGCAGGCCGACCACCAGAGCGGCGAGCAGGAAGATCACGGCCGCGAAGAAGAACGGGCCCGCCTGCTCGGATATCGCCGTGCCGCGGAAGACCCGTCCCACCGGCGCCGCGATGTTCGGTCCGAGAACCGAGCCGATCGTCGTGGCCCAGACGACGGTGGAGATCGCCCGCCCCCGGCGGTCCGGCTCGACCAGATCCGCGGCGGCGAACCGGGCCTGGAGATTGGCCGAGGAACCCGCGCCGAACGCCGCCATACCGAGCAGCAGCAGCGGAAAGCTCCCCACGACGGTGGCCAGCACCACGAGCCCCGCGCCCAGCGCGCCGATCAGATAGGCCAGCACGAGGCCGGGGCGTCGGCCGCGCGCGGTCATCAGCGCCGCCAGCGGCAGCGAGAGCAGCGCGGTCCCCGCCACCGACGCCGTCGGCGCCAGCCCCGACAGCGCCTCCGAGCCGCTCACCTCTGTGGCCAGGACCGGAGCCAGGGCGATGCCGATGGGCACGCCGAGGCCGCCGAGTATCTGGCTGGCTATGAGCACGGCGGACGTCCTGCGCCGCAGCGCGGGAAGACCGGCCGCCGTGATCCGCTCGGCCGGCCGTCGACCGGTCCCGGTGGTGGTGTCAGGAGCGTCGAGGGGTTTGGTCACTGACGCAGTGTGCCAGCTCGTACGCAGGTGCGAAATGCCGGTGTGAGGGGGTGGCGCGAAAGCCGACGGCGTGGGACGCGGCGGGGGAGTGCGCACGGCCGGCGACGTCCCGGCCCGGTCCGGTGCGACGGAGGCCGGGGGGGCGGGGAGCACCGGCGTCAGAACAGCGGCTCCGGCAGCACGCCCTCCAGGGCCAGCAGCTTCCGCTTGGTGTCGAGCCCGCCGCCGAACCCGCCCAGCCCGCCGTCCCTCTCCACCACCCGGTGGCACGGCACCACCACCGGCAGCGGATTGGACCCCATGGCCGCCCCCACCGCCTGCGCCGCCCCCGGCTGCCCCACGCGCGCGGCGAGGTCCCCGTAGCCGACGACCGTCCCGTACGGCACGCCCGTCGCCAGCTCGCGCAGTACCTGACGGTTGAAACCGGAGGTCAGCGACCAGTCGAGGGCCAGCGAGAACTCCCGGGAGGAGCCCGCGAAATACTCCGCGAGCCGGCGTGTCGGCTCGGCGAGCCGCGCGGAACCGGGATTCTCCACCGGCTCCGCGCCGAGTCGCGTCCGCAACTCCCCGAGCGCCCTCTCCCGCACCGCGGGCCCGGCGTGGAACACCACGTTCACCAGTCCCGTGCCGGTCGCGGCGAGCAGCAGCGGGCCGATGTCGCTCCCGACGACGGCCCACTCGACGACCCCGTTGCTGTTCATGGTCACCACCGTACGGCCGACCACCGACAGCGGCCCCGGGGCGGTGACGAACGGCGGGAGCGGACAAAGGACGGCCCCGGGGAACGCCGCTGCCGGGACCGGGTCACAGGCCGGTCTCCATGTCGATAAAATGCAGCTCTTCTGTTTGTTTGCCGGGCCTCGCGGCTTAGGGTCACCCCCGGACCCGGGCTTCCGCGAAGGGCGTACGAGCATGCAGGGCACGATCGACGGTTTCAGCCACGGAGCGGTGACGCCCGTCGTGGCCTTCCTGATGGCCTGCCTGGGCGCGGCCCTCGGACTGCGCTGCACGGTCCGCTCGATGCGCACCGAGCGCTCCTTCAAGGCCGGCTGGCTGGCCCTCGGCGCGACCTCCATCGGTTCCGGCATATGGACGATGCACTTCGTCGCGATGATGGGCTTCACCATCGAAGGGGTGACCATCGGCTACGACAAACCGACCACCTTCGCCGGACTCGCCGTCGCCATCGGCATGGTCGCCGTCGGCATCTTCGTCATCGGATACCGGGGCGCGACGCGCATGGCGCTGGTCACCGGCGGCACCATCACCGGCCTCGGCATGGCCACCATGCACTACCTGGGCATGGCCGGAATACGGCTGGAGGGGCAGTTCGACTACGACACGCTCCTCGTGGCCCTCTCCGTCGTCATCGCCGTGGTGGCCGCGACGACGGCGCTCTGGGCGGCCGTCTCCCTCCGCGGCTTCCTGGCCAGCCTCGGCGCCAGCGTCCTGATGGGCGTCGCCGTGAGCGGCATGCACTACACCGGCATGGCCGCGCTCAGCGTCCGCCTCCGCCCCGCGGCCCTCGCCGGCGAGGCCGCGGCGGACGCGTCGTCCACCGTTCCCCTCCTGTCGCTGCTGGTCGGCCCCGGCTGCTTCCTGGTGCTCGCCGCGGTGGTCGTGCTGTTCGACCCCCTGACGGTGATGGACGCGCCCGGCCGGACCGGCCCCACCGCCGTGAACGGAAGCGGCCGGCTCCCCGGCATACCGGCCTCGCGCCAGACCTCGGGCATCGGGACGCGCCCCGACCTCGCGCCGTTCCGCACCGGCGGGCACGCCTCCGCACCGCCCGGGGAGAGGTGACCCGGTCCCGTCGCGAGGACCGGCCCCCCGGCCCGAGGACGCCGGTGCGAGGGCCGGGCGCGGGGCCCGACCGGCCCCGGTTGTCAGTGGCGGGTCGTACGGTGGATTCATGCGGCCCGTTTCGAAGATCGAACGTTCGGTGGCGCCTTTCGAGGTCGTCAGCCCCTACCAGCCCAGCGGCGACCAGCCCGCGGCCATCGCGGAGCTGGAGCGACGCATTCGCGCGGGCGAGAAGGACGTCGTCCTGCTCGGCGCGACCGGCACCGGCAAGTCGGCGACCACCGCGTGGATGATCGAGAAACTCCAGCGCCCCACCCTCGTGATGGCGCCCAACAAGACGCTCGCGGCCCAGCTGGCGAACGAGTTCCGCGAGCTCCTGCCCAACAACGCCGTCGAGTACTTCGTCTCGTACTACGACTACTACCAGCCCGAGGCGTACGTCCCCCAGTCGGACACCTACATCGAGAAGGACTCCTCGATCAACGAGGAGGTCGAACGGCTGCGCCACTCCGCGACGAACTCGCTGCTCACCCGGCGTGACGTCGTGGTCGTCGCCTCCGTCTCCTGCATCTACGGCCTGGGCACGCCCCAGGAGTACGTGGACCGGATGGTCCCGCTCAAGGTCGGGGACGAGATCGACCGCGACGAGCTGCTGCGCCGCTTCGTCGAGATCCAGTACAACCGCAACGACCTCGCGTTCACCCGCGGCACGTTCCGGGTCCGCGGCGACACCATCGAGATCTTCCCGGTCTACGAGGAGCTCGCGGTCCGCATCGAGATGTTCGGCGACGAGATCGAGGCCCTCTCCACCCTCCACCCGCTCACCGGCGAGGTGATCAGCGAGGACCAGTCCCTCTACGTCTTCCCCGCCAGCCACTACGTCGCCGGTCCCGAGCGCATGGAGAAGGCGGTCGACGGCATCGAGCGGGAGCTGGAGGAGCGCCTCGCCGAGCTGGAGAAGCAGGGCAAGATGCTGGAGGCCCAGCGGCTGCGGATGCGCACCACCTACGACATCGAGATGCTCCGGCAGATCGGCACCTGCTCGGGCGTCGAGAACTACTCGATGCACTTCGACGGCCGCTCGCCCGGAACCGCCCCCAACACCCTCCTCGACTACTTCCCCGAGGACTTCCTCCTCGTCCTCGACGAGTCGCACGTCACCGTGCCGCAGATCGGCGCCATGTACGAGGGCGACGCCTCCCGGAAGCGCACCCTCGTCGATCACGGCTTCCGGCTGCCCTCCGCGCTCGACAACCGCCCGCTGAAGTGGGAGGAGTTCCTGGGCCGGATCGACCAGACCGTCTACCTCTCCGCCACCCCCGGACAGTACGAGCTGTCCCGCGGCGACGGCTTCGTGGAGCAGATCATCCGCCCCACCGGCCTCGTCGACCCCGAGGTCGTCGTCAAGCCCACGGAGGGACAGATCGACGACCTGGTGCACGAGATCCGCAAGCGCACCGAGAAGGACGAACGCGTCCTGGTCACCACTCTCACCAAGAAGATGGCCGAGGACCTCACCGACTACTTCCTGGAGCTCGGCGTCCAGGTCCGCTACCTGCACAGCGACGTCGACACCCTGCGCCGCATCGAGCTGCTGCGCGAGCTGCGCTCCGGCGAGTTCGACGTCCTGGTCGGCATCAACCTCCTGCGCGAGGGCCTCGACCTCCCCGAGGTGTCGCTGGTCGCCATCCTCGACGCGGACAAGCAGGGCTTCCTGCGCTCCGGCACGTCCCTCATCCAGACCATCGGACGCGCCGCGCGCAACGTGTCCGGACAGGTCCACATGTACGCGGACACGATCACGCCCGCGATGGCGCAGGCCATCGACGAGACCAACCGCCGCCGCGAGAAGCAGATCGCCTACAACACCGAGCGCGGCATCGACCCCCAGCCGCTGCGCAAGAAGATCAACGACATCGTCGCGACGATCGCCCGCGAGGAGGTCGACACCGAGCGGCTGCTCGGCACCGGCTACCGGCAGGAGAAGGGCGCCAAGGCGCCCGTCCCGGCGCTGGGAGGCAAGGCGGCCGGGTCCGGGAAGAAGGGCGGCCGCGCCGCGGTCACCGACCGGCCCGCCGCCGAACTCGCCGGAATCATCGAGGAGATGACGGAACGCATGCGTGCCGCCGCCGCGGACCTCCAGTTCGAGGTGGCCGCCCGGTTGCGCGACGAGGTCGGCGAGCTGAAGAAGGAGCTGCGCCAGATGAGGGAGGCGGGCCTCGCCTGACCTTTCGGGGAGCCCGGTGTGTTGCAGGACCGACACAAAAACACTCCGGGCGGCCCTCACACCCCTCGCGACTGCGTAGGGTGCTGGGAAAACACCGCGCACGGATGGTTGCGGGGAAAGCGGAGAGGGGACAACGCGTGACGGTCAATATGACCAAGGGCCAGGCCATCAGCCTGCAGAAGAGCGATGGGGGGACCCTGACCGCGGTACGGATGGGGCTCGGCTGGCAGGCGGCGCCGCGCCGCGGTCTGTTCGGGTCGCGCACGCGGGAGATCGACCTCGACGCGTCGGCGGTGCTGTTCGCCGACAAGCAGCCGGTGGACGTGGTCTTCTTCCGTCACCTCGTCAGTGACGACGGCTCGGTTCAGCACACCGGCGACAACCTGGTCGGCGGCGCCGGCTCGGGCGGCGACGACGAGGCGATCCTCGTCGACCTCCAGCGGGTGCCGGTCCACATCGACCAGATCGTCTTCACGGTGAACTCCTTCACCGGCCAGACGTTCCAGGAGGTGCAGAACGCCTTCTGTCGTCTCGTCGACGAGACCAACGGCCAGGAGCTCGCCCGCTACACGCTGGACGGCGGCGGGCAGTACACCGCTCAGATCATGGCGAAGGTGCACCGTTCGGGGAACGGGTGGCAGATGACCGCCCTCGGCAACCCGGCCAACGGCCGTACCTTCCAGGACCTGATGCCGGCGATCCTGCCGCATCTGTAACGACCCGGGGCGAGGGGGCGCTCTGCTCCCCGCCGCCCCAAGTCGTGAGCACGGCCGGACCAGTCGGCCGGCGGAGGTACGCGGCTCCCGGCGGCAACGGCCGCCGGGAGCCGCACCGCATGGTGCCGCCCGGCGCCGATCACGGCGGCGACGGCGTCCCATCGCACCTCGCGTCTCGTGCCTCGCACCTCGCGCCTCATGGACGCCGTCGAGGCCCGGCGCCGGTCACGACGGCACCGCACGGCACGCACGCACCGCACAACGGCACGACACCGCATCGCACAGCAGCAACTCGTCGAGGGGACAGGGCAATGACGGCCGAGCTGGTCCGGGGGCAGAACCACACCTTGCCCCAGACCCGACTGGAGATCCGCGTGTCGGCCGGCACCCCCGTCGTGGCCGGTGCCACGCTCGGTGACGAGAACGGCACCGTGCTCGGCGCCGAATGGGTCGCCCACCCGGGCGCGACCAGACTGCCCGGGCTCGAGGTCTCGGGCCAGGCCGCCGCCGACCACCGGCTCGCCGCCGACCTCGACGCCGTCCCCGCCCGGGTGCACCGGATCACCGTGCTCCTGGCCCTGCCCACGGGCATCGGCGGCCCGGTCCGCTTCGGGGCGGTCGCCGCACCCCACGTCGCCGTCACCGGACTCGACGGGACCGCGATCGCCGGCTTCACCCTCACCGGACTGGACGCCGAATCGGCCGTCGCGGCCCTGGAGCTCTACCGCCGCCAGGGAGCCTGGAAGGTCCGCGCCGTCGGCCAGGGCTACGCGGGCGGCCTCGCCGCCATGTTCACCGACCAGGGCCTGGCCGGGGCCGCCGAACTGGCCGCGTCGATCCAGGACGCGGTCACCCGGGCGACGGCCCGCTCCGTCGCACCGCCCCCGCCCCGCACCCCGGACGGCGACCGGGTCGGCCGCGGCCCGCGCCCCGTCCCGGCCCCGGACGACGCCGTGCCCCCGGCCTCCGCCCGGCCCAACGACCCCCTCGCCCGGCCCACCGCCCCGCAGACCCCGGGCGGCGCCATCGACTACACGCACCCGCGCCGTCAGACCTCCGCGCCCCCGCCGCCGCCTCCCACCGCGCCGCCCGCCGAGCCCGGCCGGCCGGCCCGGCCCGTCGCCGGGGACGCCACCGGCTGGTCCATGGAGGAGCGCCTCTACAACCAGATCTGGGGCATGTTCGAAGACCTGGCCCGCACCACCGCCGCGTACCGCAGTGCCGTCGAGTTCGCCGAGTCCCGCATGGAGCAGGAGCTCGACCGGACCCTCTCCGATCCGCGCAACCGGATCGGCGGCGCCGGGGACCGGGCCCGCGAGCAGGCCCGCGCCAAGCACGACGAACTCACCTCCCGGGCACGCGAGGCCCTCGACCGCGACCTCGCCCAGCTCACCGCCGAGTCCGCCGTCGTGGAACCCGCGCTCCCCGCCGCGTACGCGGGGTGGGACAACCCCGTCTGGCACGGCTACCGCGTCCCGATGGAGAACCCCATGGCGCTGCGGATCGGAGACCTCCATCTGCCCGAGGCCACCGGTCTGCGCATCCCGCTGCTGGTCAGACTCCCGCTGGAGCGCGGCATCTGGATCGACAGCGGCCGTACGGCGTCCGGAGCGGCGGCCCTGGGCGACGCCGGGCAGCTGCACCGGCTGGCCATGGAGAGCGCGGTCGCGCACGCGGCCCGGCTGCTGGCCGTGTACCCGGCCGACGAGTTCTCCGTGCACGTGATCGACCCCGCGGGCTCGGCGTCCGGAGCGCTCGCCCCCCTGGTCCGCTCCGGGGCGCTCGCCCAGCCGCCCGCCGCGGGCGCCGAAGGGGTCGCCTCCGTCCTCGCCCGGCTCACCCGGCGCGTCGACCTGGTGCAGATGGCGATCCGGGCGGGCGCCGCCGACTCCCTGCCGCCGGACGTGGACACCGGCCAGCACCTCCTGATCGTCAACGACTTCCCGCACGGCTTCGACGACCGGGCCGTCACCCAGCTGCGCTACCTGGCCGACGAGGGCCCCTCGGTCGGCGTCCACCTGCTGATGGTCGCCGACCGCGAGGACGCCGCCGCCTACGGGCCGGTGCTCGACCCGCTGTGGCGCTCGCTGCTCCGGATCACCCCGGTCCCCGACGACCACCTGGCCGACCCCTGGGTGGGACACGCCTGGACGTACGAGCCGCTCAGGGTGCCGCCCGGCAGCCGGGTCCTCGACGACGTGCTCGCCAAGGTGGCCACGGCCCGTCGCACCTGGCGTCGGTGAACGGGGCGCGCAGGCCTCCACCGCCGCACGGCGCGCCCTCTCCACAGCCCTCCGCGCACGGCGACGGCGGGCCTTCTCCAGGCCGTTCACGCCGTGACCGCGGGCCTTTCCAGGCTCTTCGCACCGTGACCGACAGCGCACGTCCCCCAGGCCGCATGGCGCGTCCGTTCTCCCCGGCGCCGTGCGGCCTGCCTCCTTCCACCGCCTCCGAACCGGTGCCTTGGTGATTCTTTACCCAGCGCTTTACCTTCTCTTGGTATTTCCTGTACTGTTTCTTGGGCGGAGGGGAGTACTCCCACCTCGCGGCGTTCCCGTCAGTACGGACCATGACCGGTCCCGGGGCGTCGGCCCGTGCGCGCGGTGCGCGTGCGCGGGTGGAGGAGACCTCCGGCAGCGACGACGCATCACCAGCCGTAGCGAACTGCCGGAGGCGCAGTGGACGTTTCATGGACCCTTTGGGCGCTGACCATTCTCGGTCTGTCGGCCCTCATCGCCGTCGACTTCTTCATCGGGCGCAGGCCCCATGACGTGTCGACCAAGGAAGCCGGGATCTGGACGGCCGTCTGGATCGCGCTGGCCGTGCTCTTCGGGCTCGGACTGCTGGTCTTCGGCGACAGCCGGGCCTCGGGCGAGTTCTTCGCGGGCTTCATCACGGAGAAGTCGCTCAGCGTCGACAACCTCTTCGTCTTCATCCTGATCATGGCGAAGTTCGCGGTGCCCTCCCACCTCCAGCAGCGGGTGCTGCTCGTCGGCGTGCTGATCGCGCTGGTGCTGCGGGCGGTCTTCATCGCGGCGGGCGCCGCCGTCATCGCCAACTTCTCGTGGGTCTTCTACCTCTTCGGCGCGTTCCTGATCTACACCGCCTGGAAGCTCGTCCAGGAGGCGCGGTCCGGCGGCGAGGAGGAGGAGTTCGAGGAGAACCGCCTGCTCAAGTCCATCGAGCGCCGCTTCGGCGTCGCGGACCGCTACCACGGCACCAGGCTCTTCATCCGCGCGCACGGCAAGCGTGTCCTGACGCCCCTGATGGTGGTCATGCTCGCCATCGGCACCACCGATGTGCTGTTCGCCCTGGACTCCATCCCCGCGATCTTCGGTCTGACCCAGGACCCGTACATCGTGTTCACCGCCAACGCCTTCGCCCTGATGGGGCTGCGGCAGCTGTACTTCCTGATCGGCGGCCTGCTGAAGAAGCTGGTCCACCTCAGCTACGGGCTCTCGGTCATCCTCGGCTTCATCGGTGTGAAGCTGGTGCTGCACGCGCTGCACGAGTCCGGGGCGCACGTCCCCGAGATCTCCATACCGGTCTCGCTCGGCGTGATCTGCGGAGTCCTGGTGATCACCACGATCACCAGCCTGATCGCCGACCGGAAGCGGAAGCGGGCCGAGGCGGCCGCGGAGACGGACCGGGGCGCGGACGTGGGCGCGGGCCTCGACGCGTGACCGACGGCGGACCGCCCGCCTCCCTGGCCGGACGCGGCGGAACCGTCGCGTCCGGGCCGTCGTTCACCAGCCGCGGGCGCGCCACTCCGGCAGCTGCGGGCGCTCGGCGCCGAGCGTGGTGTCGTGACCGTGGCCCGGGTAGACCCAGGTCTCGTCGGGCAGCCGGTCGAAGAGCTTGGTCTCCACGTCGTGCAGCAGGCTCGCGAACGCCTCCGGGTCCTTGCGGGTGTTGCCGACCCCGCCGGGGAACGCGCCATCGCCTGGCTCGTCCACCACGGCGATAGCAAACTCCGCTACCGCAGCACCATCGCCAACGACACCTCGCTCCACACCCGAGCCGCCGCCCTTAACCTCCGCCGACTGATCAATCTCGGACTCAGCCACACCGGCAGCACCTGGACGATCACCCCGGCCACCGCATAGACCGACGGGCCACCCGATCTGCGGCCGGACAGCCCCTCAACAAGATCTTCATGCGTCTTCTAGTCGTCGTTACGTCCAGAGCATCGGCGTGTGACCCGTGCATGGGGTCCTCTCGCCGTCGCAGGCGCGAAGCTGCAGCGTTTCAGGGGGCGACGCATCCCAGGCACTCCTGGAGCGGCTCAGAGCATGACGACGTTGCGCGCACCCTCCCCGCCCCGCATCCGCTCGAAGGCGGCGTTGACCTCGTCGAGCTTGATCCGCTCGGTGATCAGCCGGTCCACCGGCAGCTGTCCGGACAGGTACAGGGCCGCGTACCGGGGGAAGTCGCGGGCCGGAACGCAGCCGCCGTAGTTGGAGGCGATCAAGGTCTGGCCGCCGTAGCACAGGTTCAGGACGTCGAAGCCGACCTGGACACCCTCCGGCGGCATGCCGACGAAGACGCCGGTTCCGGCCGTGCCAAGGTAGGAGGGAACCTGCGCGATGGTACGGGGATTGCCGATGGCCTCGAAGCAGTAGTCGGCACCGCCGCCGGTCAGTTCGGTGACGCGTTGGACGCTGTCGTCACCGGCCAGGACGGTGTGCGTCGCGCCGAGCTTACGGGCCAGGTCGAGCTTCTCCTCGGAGACGTCGACGGCGATGATCTTTTCCGCGCCGGCCAGACGCAGCCCCATCACGACCGAGAGTCCGACTCCGCCGCAGCCGATCACCACGGCCGAGTCGCCCGGGGCGACCCGGGCGTTGTTCAGGACGGCGCCCACGCCGGTGCTGACCGAGCAGCCGATGAGAGCACCGACCTCGAAAGGCAGTTCCTCGGGCACCTTGATCGCGGCCGAGGCCGGCACGACTGCGTATTCGCTGAGTGATCCGACCGCGATGTAGGCGAACAGCTCAGTGCCGTCCTGGTGCAGCCGGGTGGTGCCGTCGGGCATCAGGCAGTCGTTGGAGCGCAGGTGACGACACGCCCACGGCCGGCCGGACAGGCAGTCGGAGCAGAGCTCACAGCCTTGGTTCCAGACCAGGACGACGTGATCGCCGGGGGCCAGATGGGTGACACCCGGGCCGACCGCTTCGACGACTCCGGCACCCTCGTGACCCATCACCGTGGGGGACGGGACATGCCATTCGCCGTCCAGGACGTGGCGGTCCGAGCCACAGATGCCGGATGCGTGCACCCGGACACGGACCTCTCCGGCACGCGGGTCGCCGACCTCGATGGTCTCGACAGTGACAGTGGTGCCTTCGCGGTACACCGCGGCGCTGGCCTGCAGCGACATGGGTCCTCCAGCAGGTTTGGGGGTGGCGGAGCGGCGAGTCTAGCCACCCGATGCGATTCCGGCGATCGGATGATGTGCGGTCGGCGACTGTGAGTCGCTGTTTCGTTCAGAAAGTCGTCGCCACTCACCCGAAAGTGCTCTACTTCGGGATCTCGCTACCGATCTGTTCGCCGCTCGTTCTGAAAGTCATCCTTGCGCGACGGGCCATTCGTAGCGTTCCTTGCGGACGTCGAGGTGGATCCAGGACTCGATCGAGCGGATCCCGGTGGCGCTCCGGAGTTCGTCGAGACGCGTCTGCAGCAGACGCGCCGAGTCGCCGCGGATGGTGCCGACCACGTCGAACCTGCCGAGCGTGGCCACCGCGAAATGGGTGCCGGGCAGGCCGGCGAGCCGGTCGACCACCTCCTCCGGGTCGGCATCGCTGAGTCGCAGTCCGACGCCGGCCACCCGGCCGGAACTGTCCGCAGTCCCGGCGATCGCCTCGATACGGATGGCCCCACAATCGAGGAGGGCCCGGACACGGGAGCGGACGGCCCCCGCGGACCGCCCCACCTCCTCCGCGAGTTCGCGGTACGAGCGACGGCCGCTGCGGCGCAGCAGTTCGATGAGGGCCAGGTCGAGCTCGTCGACGGCGGGAGGCGGCCCTACCAGGCTCCTGTGGCGGTAACCGCGTGAGACGCCGAGATACAGGAGCGCCTCCACGGCGCGCACTCCCGGCTTCGCCCGGATGCGGCGAACCGTCTCGGCGAGGTGCTGTGGCGATGGCACCCGGACCTCGACGACGGCGTCGAAGCGGCCGGCGACCGCTGAAGCCAGTACCACCTCGGGGGCCGGGCTCAGCGTGTCGAGAAACGGAACTACCGCCACGTCGAGGGCGAGGGAGAGGTGGGCGATGGTGCGCACCCCGAGGATCGCCGGGTCGACTGAGGTGACGATCTGCAGGTCCCCGGTGGCGAGCAGTGTGCGTACCCGGTCGGCAACGCGCGCCCTCGGTACCCCGATGAGTTCTGCCAGGTAGGTGTACCCGGCCCTGCCGTCTTCGCGGAGCAGGCCGAAGAGGCGGGTGTCCAGCTCGGCGTCCGACAGCATCGGCGCGTCCTTCCGTCGGGGGCCCAGCAGATTTTTCGCTTCAGTCATTGTACGGAAAGTTCCTCAAAGTCCGCTCGTATCGCCGATACGTTCCGCTTTTGCGGATGAGGCGTACAAGAACATGGAATCCGGCATTGAGGGCGAACATATCGCTATTGTCGCGTGCTGTGGTCGGGGCTACCTTGAGGCGAATCTCCCGGACCAGAAAAGTTTGATGCCATGCTGCGAGAGCCAACCGAGCGGACGACTGCGTCCGTCTCTCCCGAGCCTGCCACCCCCGTCACGCTGGCCGTTGAGTCGCACGGCATCGACACCATCCCCGACGACGAGCGCTGGTCGAAGCCGAAGGACATCTTCTGGGTTGTCTTCGGAGGCGCGAACAGCATCTCGACCGCCCTGCTCGGCGCCTTTCCCATCATGTTCGGCCTGAGCTTCACGGACGGGCTTCTGGCCGTGTGTATCGGGGTGGTGCTCGGCTCCCTCGTACTCGCGCCGATGGCGCTGTTCGGCCGCCAGACCGGTACGAACAACGCTGTCACGTCGTCGGCGCACTTCGGTGTCCACGGCCGGATCATCGGATCGTTCCTGGCGCTGCTGACCGCCTTCACCTTCCTGGCGCTCAGCGTGTGGACCGCGGGCGACGCCCTGGCCGGCACCATCTCCCGGCTGACCGGTGAGAAGCCGCCGACCTGGCTGACCGTGGTCGCGTATGCGGTCCTGACGCTGGTGATTGTCGCGATCTGCATCTTCGGCTACCGCCTGCTGGTGGTGCTGAACCGGATCGTCCCCCCGATCGTCGGGGTGCTGTTCGTCCTGGGTGTCCTGGCCTACGCTCCCCAGTTCGACGGCGGCGTCGCGGGCTCCTTCGGAGCGAGCGCGGATCGCTGGTCGGACCCCGTGTTCCTGAGCGCCTTCATCGGTTCTGCGCTGATCGCGATGTCCTGTCCGGTCTCCTTCGGCGCGTTCCTCGGCGACTACTCCCGCTACGTCTCGCAGGACGTGCCCTCGCGCAGGCTGATGGGCGCCGCGTTCGGCGCGGGTGTGGCTCCCCTCGTGACCTTCGGGTTCGGCCTGTTCACGGCGAGTGTGATCGCCACGCACCAGCCGGACATG
This sequence comes from Streptomyces tyrfis, assembly GCF_037034285.1. NCBI lineage: Bacteria > Bacillati > Actinomycetota > Actinomycetes > Kitasatosporales > Streptomycetaceae > Streptomyces > Streptomyces tyrfis. Next base: position 14,539 of record NZ_JBAGJZ010000015.1, read on the forward strand.
ATCGCTTCGGGTGACTACGTGGGCGGTCTGATCTCCCTGGCCCCGACCTGGTTCTTCCTGCCGTTGGGGATGATCGCCATCGCAGGTGGTTTGTCCACCGGCACCAGCCTGCTGTACGGCACCGGTCTGGACTTCTCCAGCATCGTTCCCCGGCTCAGCCGGGTCGCGTCGACCCTGGTGATCGCCGCCCTGGCCGCCGTGCTGATCTTTGTCGGCAAGTTCGGCTTCGCCATCGTCGGTACCGTCTCCACGCTGTCCACCCTGGTCGTCATCTGCACCGTGCCCTGGATGGGCTTCATGATCGTCGGCTATGTCGCGCGGGGCGGCTGGTACGCCGTCGACGACCTGCATGTCTTCAACCGCCGCCAGCGGGGCGGTCGCTACTGGTACTGGCACGGCTGGAACCTGCCGACGACGGTCTCCTACCTGATCTCCGCGGTGCTGTCGCTGATGTTCGTCAGCCTCCCCGGTCAGTTCGTCGGACCGTTCGCCTCCCTCGTCGGCGGCACCGACATCAGCATCGCGGTGGCACTCGGCTCGTCCTTCCTGCTCGCGGCGATCGTCGCGCGGTTCTTCCCGGAACCGTCCTACGTCGTCAACGGCAGCCAGCCGGGTTGGGTTCCGATCCGCCAGGGCAGCCCGATCCCCATCACCGAACCACTCGACTGACATCCTCCCTTCCCCCACACACATGCACACCCAGGACTGAACCCATGCGCAAGCTGAGCACGTTCCACCCCGACGTCCGCTCGTACGAGCCCGTCATTGTCACCGCCGACCGCATCCACACGATGGAGCCGGTACATCCCGTCGTCGAGGCGCTCGCGGTCGCCGGGCCCGACATCATCGCGGCCGGCACCGTCGAGGAGTGCCGGGCCGCCCTCGCCGAGCTCGGATTCGGCGGTGCACCGCGCACACAGGAGCTGTCCGGAGTCGTCGTCCCCGGCTTCGTCGACGCGCACGCCCATCCGCTGATGCACGGCCAGCTGATGACCTGGGTCGACTGCGGCCCCGACAAGGCCGCCGACATACCCGAGATGGTGAAGCTGCTCCGTGAGGCGGCGGCCCGTACACCGGCCGGCCTGCCGGTGCGCGGCTTCGGCTACGAGCACCGCAATCTGCGCGAGCGGCGGCACCCGACCCGTTTCGAGCTGGACCAGGTCGCCACCGACCGTGAGGTGTACGTCATGAACGCCTCCGGTCACGGCGGGGTGGTGAACAGCTTCACCTTCGCCGCCAACGGCGTGACCCGGGACACCCCGAACCCCGAAGGCGGGGAGTTCTTCCGGGACGCGGACGGCGAGCTGACCGGCGAGCTCTCGGACGCCGCGTGCAACGTGCTCACCGGGGTGGGCGGGGTGAAGATCGGCCATCACGGACCGAACTTCCACCTCGCTGACGCGCCCGCCGAGCACATCCGGCAGCTGATGGCCGCACAGGACGACTTCCTGCGCGGAGGCGTCACCGCGATCGGCGACGCCCAGGTGTCGAGCCGTGAGTTCGACACGTATCTGAGGGCGGCCGAGGCCGGGTCGCTCAAGCTGCGGGTCAACATGTACCTGCTCTCCCACCTCCTCGGGAGCAGCCTGGACCTCGGCCTGCACGGGGCGTTCGGCAACGACCGCCTCGCCACGACCGGCATCAAGCTGTACGCGGACGGCACCCTGGGCGGCTGGACCGCGTACTTCCCCGAGGGCTACGTCGACGACCCGTGCCGCAAGGGGCAGCTCTACCACTCGCCGGAGGAGTACCGCGAACTGCTGCGTACGGCGCACGCAGCCGGCCTGCAGACGGCGACCCACGCGCAGTCCCCGACCGCGATCGGCATGGTGCTCGACGCGGTCGAGGCCGCGCTGGCCGAACGCCCCGACTCCGACGCCCGCCACCGGATCGAGCACTGCGGCCTCCCCGACAACGAGCAGATCGCCCGGATGGCCGAACTCGGCGTCCTTCCTGTCAACCAGCCGCAGCACCACTACAACTGGGGTGAGGGCGTCACGGCGGCGATCGGCACACCTGGCGAACGGTTCAACCCGCTCGGGGAGTTCGTCGCGGCCGGGGTCCCGGTCACCATCAGCTCCGACGCCCCCGTGGCCGAGCCGCGCCCGCTGGAGGCGATCCAGGCTGCCGTCACCCGCGTCACCCGTCGCGGGGTACGGCTCGGACCGGACAAGCTCCTGATCGATGTCCACACCGCACTGCACGCCCACACCGTCAACGCGGCGAGGGCGATTGGCCGCGAGGACGACCTCGGCTCCCTGCGAGCCGGCAAGCGTGCGGACTTCACGCTGCTCGCGGCCGACCCGTACGCAACGCCGCCGGAGGAGATCGCCGCGATCGAGGTTCGTGAAACCTGGATCGGCGGGCAGCGCGAGTACCGGGCCGGTTGAGTCCAGCACGTAATCCCCTGGGAGCAAGGCGTGTGCGGGCTGTTGGCCGCTCCATGGCAGTTCTGCCTGGCCTCGACATCGATGTGCTCGACCCCGCACACGCTTCCGGCACCGGTACCCCCGCGGCCGACGGCCTCCCGCGGATCCTCACCCTCATCGGAGTCCCGAGCCCCAACGGTTAGCTGGTGGCGCCCCTTGCGCACCCTCAGCGGCCGTCGGCGCGACGGGCTCGTTCAACCTCTTCGACCTCTTTGCCCAGGGCAAGCGCATCCTCGGATGCAACTACGGCTCCAGCGCCGGCGCGATCGACATCCCGAAGCCGGCCCGCCTCCATCCGGTCGGACGGCCGCCGCTGGACGAAGTGATCGGCAAGGTCCGCCCGCTCGATGAGGCGTCCGCCGCCTTCGAGGACCTCAAGTCCGCCGTCGGGGCCCGCACCATCCTCGAACCGTAGGACTCCGCGACGCCAACCTCGCGGCACACTGGACGCGAGGCCGGCACGGCCCACTGCCCTTACTTCCCCCGCACTTCCTGGAGACTTGATGTACGCCGTCACCGACCCCGCCACCGGCACGATCGCCCAGACCTACCCGACCGCCACCGACGCCGAGGTGACCGCGGCCGTCGACGCCGCCCACGCGGCCACCGCCTGGGGACGGAGCACCTCTGTGGCCGAGCGCGCCGCGCTCCTGCGCCGCCTGGGGGATCTGCACGCCGAGCACCGTGCCGAACTGGCGGCGAGCATCGTGCGTGAGATGGGCAAGCCGCTCGACGAAGCGGAGGGCGAGATCGACTTCTGCATCGACATCTACCACTACTACGCCGACCACGCCGAGGAGTTCCTCGCCGACGAGGAGCTTCCCGTCACCTCCGGCCCCGGCCGCGCCGTCATCCGGCGCAGCCCGGTGGGTGTTCTGCTCGGCATCATGCCGTGGAACTTCCCCGCCTACCAGGTCGCCCGGTTCGCCGCCCCGAACCTCGCCCTGGGCAACACCATCGTCCTCAAGCACGCCCCGCAGTGCCCGGCCACCGCCGCGTTGCTGGAGCGGCTGGTGGCCGAGGCAGGCTTCCCCGTCGGCGCGTACGTCAACGTGTACGCCACCAATGAGCAGATCGCCGAGGTGATCGCCGACCCGCGGGTCCACGGCGTGTCCCTGACCGGCTCGGAACGGGCCGGTGCCGCCGTCGCCGAGATCGCCGGGCGGCACCTGAAGAAGGTCGTCCTTGAACTCGGCGGCTCCGACCCGTTCATCGTGCTGTCCACCGACGACCTCGACTCCGTCGTGGACGCCGCCGTCTCCGCCCGCCTCGACAACACCGGCCAGGCCTGCAACGCCGCCAAGCGGTTCGTCGTCACCTCCGGTCTCTACGACACGTTCGTGGAGAAGTTCACCGCCCAGCTCCTTGCCCGCCAGTCGGGGGCTCCCCTGTCCTCGGCCGCCGCAGCCGACACCCTCGAGCGCCAGGTGGCCGCCGCCGTCGCGGAAGGCGCGACGCTGCACACCGAGGGCGAACGCAGCGGCGCCCACTTCCCGGCTGGCGTCCTCACCGGGCTCACCACTGAGCACGCCGCGGCGCGCCAAGAGCTCTTCGGCCCGGTCGCCATGGTCTTCCGGGCGGCCGACGAACAGGACGCGCTGCGGATCGCCAACGACACCCCGTACGGCCTCGGCTCGTACGTCTTCACCACGGACCCCGCACAGGCCGCCCGCGTCGCCGACGGCATCGAGGCCGGCATGGTGTTCATCAACGGCGTCGGCGCCGAGGGCGCCGAGCTGCCCTTCGGCGGCATCAAGCGCTCCGGCTTCGGCCGCGAGCTGGGCCGTCCGGGCATCGAGGAGTTCGTCAACAAGAAGCTCATCCGCACCATCGCGTAGGTTCCGACCCGGAGCTCGGCCACTCGCCAGCCAGAAGAGAAGGGGGCCCGCCGACCACCAGGTCGTGCGGGCCCCTCCTGCTGCACCACACATGTGTCAAGTCCGGGGAAACCCGGGAACCCGCACTTCCACGTGCGGATCCAGCCGACGCGGACGTCGCCGTGCCAGTGCTGATCACTCAGACCGAATGGCAGGGGAGCGGCCGGATCATGGCGCCGTGTGCGCGGTGCGGGAACACCGAAGCGGGGCCGGCCCCCTTCAGGGCGGCCCCGTTTGTGCGAGTTCCGGTTTACCAGCCTCGGGCTCTCCACTCCGTTAGGTGCGGGCGTTCCGCACCGAGCGTGGTGTCATGGCCGTGGCCCGGGTAGACCCACGTCTCGTCCGGCAGCGGATCGAAGATCTTGGCCTCGACGTCGTCCATCAAGCTCGTGAAGTCTTCCGGGTTTGTTGTCCGTCCAGGACCGCCCGGGAAGAGGCAGTCCCCGGTGAAGAGATGGGGCGCGCCGTGCGGGTCGTCGTAGACCAGCGCGATGGACCCCGGGGTGTGGCCGACGAGATGACGGGCGGTCAGCTCGATCCGGCCCACCCGGATCGTGTCCCCGTCGTCCACCAGGACGTCGGTGGGGACGGGGATGCCCTCGGCGTCGTGGCGTCCGGCGAAGGTGCGGGCGCCGGTGGCCGCGACCACCTCGCCCAGCGCCTGCCAGTGGTCGGGGTGCCGGTGGGTGGTGACGACGGAGGCGATGCCGTCGTCGCCGATCAGCCGCAGCAGCGTCCCCGCCTCGTCGGCCGCGTCGATCAGCAGCTGCTCGCCGGTGGCCCGGCAGCGCAGCAGATAGGCGTTGTTGTTTCCCGGGCCGACGGCGACCTTGGAGATCATCAGATCCGTCAACTCGTGTACGTCCGCACGACCGCCGACCTTGACCGCTCCGCTGTACGTCATGCGTCTCAGCCTATAGCGGGGGCAGCGCCGGGAGGAGCCCTCCCTCGACGGCCAGCGCCGACCCGTCGCGGCGTCCGCAGAGCCAGCCGAGCAGCTCGGGCGCGGCCCCGCGGACCACGACGGGGGAGCCCTCGGCGCCGCCGCCCGTGGTCCAGGTCCGGCCGTCGTCGGCGGCCACCTTCGTGGACACGACGTCGGGATGTCCGGCGAACCTTTCGGCGAGGAACTCGATCTCCCGGGCGGTGAACTCGTCCGGGAGGTCCTCCAGCTCGTAGCCGAGGTCCAGGTCGACGTGGTGCAGCTCCACCTCGACGCGGCGGCGGAAGGGGACCCGGGAGGCCGAGTCCGTCACGCCGTTGCGCAGCGTGACCGTGCGGGACCAGTCGGCCGGGGCCGAGGCCGCCTCCGCGAAACGGGCCGCGCTGCCGGCGAGGTCGGCCAGCTGCTCGGCCCCGGACCGGGGCGCGTCCCGCTCGATGTCGCGGTCCCTCGTTTCGCTGTCTGCGTACATGGGACGGCCCTGGAGAACATTTACGAGCGCGTCGGCGTTACGAGAGAGATGCGCGAGGACGTGACCGCGGCTCCAGCCCGGCAGGCGCGAGGGCCGGACCAGCTCGGCGTCGTCCAGATTCCCGGTGGCGCTGAGCAGTCGATCGGTCGCCTCACGTACGGCGTGCAGGTCGTGCGCATGATCAATCATGAGGCCGAGCGTAGTCCGGCCACTCATTCGGGTGAAGGAGTTCACGGTCGTCCATAAATCGAATGTGCGTGCTATACGCTCGGAGTCCAAAGCTTCGTACACCGCTGTGGCGCCCCCCATACCCTGGGACAGGGGCTCAGTTCCCCCACTTCTCTCTAGAAAGGTGCGGACCGGCGTGGCCGACCGTCTCATCGTCCGTGGCGCTCGCGAGCACAACCTCAAGAACGTCTCGCTCGACCTTCCCCGCGACTCCCTCATCGTCTTCACCGGGCTCTCCGGGTCGGGCAAGTCGTCGCTCGCGTTCGACACGATCTTCGCCGAGGGCCAGCGACGCTATGTGGAGTCCCTCTCCTCGTACGCCCGGCAGTTCCTCGGCCAGATGGACAAGCCGGACGTCGACTTCATCGAGGGCCTCTCGCCCGCCGTCTCCATCGACCAGAAGTCGACCTCGCGCAACCCGCGCTCGACGGTCGGCACCATCACCGAGGTCTACGACTACCTCCGGCTCCTGTTCGCCCGGATCGGCAAGCCGCACTGCCCGGAGTGCGCCCGTCCCATCTCGCGCCAGTCGCCGCAGGCCATCGTGGACAAGGTGCTGGGGCTGCCCGAGGGCAGCCGCTTCCAGGTGCTCTCGCCGCTGGTGCGCGAGCGCAAGGGCGAGTTCGTCGACCTCTTCGCCGATCTGCAGACCAAGGGGTACAGCAGGGCCCGGGTCGACGGCGAGACCATTCACCTCTCCGAGCCGCCCAAGCTGAAGAAGCAGGAGAAGCACACCATCGAGGTGGTCGTCGACCGCCTCACGGTGAAGAGCGGCGCCAAGCGCCGGCTGACCGACTCGGTCGAGACCGCCCTCGGGCTCTCCGGCGGCATGGTCGTGCTCGACTTCGTCGACCTCCCCGAGGACGACCCCGAGCGCGAGCGGATGTACTCCGAGCACCTCTACTGCCCGTACGACGACCTCTCCTTCGAGGAGCTGGAGCCGCGCTCCTTCTCCTTCAACTCGCCCTTCGGCGCCTGTCCCGAGTGCACGGGCATCGGCACCCGCATGGAGGTCGACCCGGAGCTGGTCGTCCCCGACGAGGAGAGGTCGCTCGACGAGGGCGCGATCCACCCCTGGTCGCACGGCCACACCAAGGAGTACTTCGGCCGCCTGATCGGCGCCCTCGCCAAGGCCCTCGGCTTCCGCACGGACATCCCGTGGGCGGGACTGCCGCAGCGCGCCAAGAAGGCCCTGCTCTACGGCCACAAGATCCAGACCGAGGTCCGCTACCGCAACCGCTACGGACGCGAGCGCGCGTACACCACGCCCGCCTTCGAGGGGGCGGTGCAGTTCGTCAAGCGGCGGCACGCCGACGCCGAGAGCGACTCCAGCCGGGAGCGCTTCGAGGGGTACATGCGCGAGGTGCCCTGCCCGACCTGCGAGGGCACCCGGCTCAAGCCGATCGTCCTCGCGGTGACGGTGATGGAGAAGTCCATCGCCGAGGTCTCCGCGATGTCGATCAGCGAGTGCGCGGACTTCCTCGGCCGGCTGACGCTCGACGCCCGCGACAAGAAGATCGCCGAGCGGGTCCTGAAGGAGGTCAACGAGCGGCTGCGGTTCCTGGTCGACGTCGGCCTGGACTACCTCTCGCTGAACCGTGCGGCGGGCACCCTGTCCGGCGGCGAGGCCCAGCGCATCCGGCTCGCCACCCAGATCGGCTCCGGCCTGGTCGGCGTGCTCTACGTGCTGGACGAGCCGTCCATCGGCCTGCACCAGCGGGACAACCACCGGCTGATCGAGACCCTGGTCCGGCTCCGCGACATGGGCAACACGCTCATCGTCGTCGAGCACGACGAGGACACCATCAAGATCGCGGACTGGGTCGTCGACATCGGCCCCGGCGCCGGCGAGCACGGCGGCAAGGTGGTCCACTCCGGATCGCTGAAGGAGCTGCTGGGCAACGACGAGTCGATCACCGGCCAGTACCTGAACGGCACCAAGGCGATCGCCACCCCCGACGTGCGGCGCCCCGTCGACCCGGCCCGCGCCCTCACGGTGCACGGCGCCCGGGAGAACAACCTCCAGGACATCGATGTCTCCTTCCCGCTCGGCGTGCTCACGGCCGTCACGGGGGTCTCGGGCTCGGGGAAGTCGACGCTGGTCAACGACATCCTCTACACCCACCTGGCGCGCGAGCTGAACGGCGCCAAGTCGGTCCCCGGCCGGCACACCCGGGTCGACGGCGACGACCAGGTGGACAAGGTGGTGCACGTCGACCAGTCGCCCATCGGCCGCACCCCCCGGTCCAACCCGGCCACGTACACCGGCGTCTTCGACCACGTCCGCAAGCTGTTCGCGGAGACGATGGAGGCGAAGGTGCGCGGCTATCTGCCGGGCCGCTTCTCCTTCAACGTCAAGGGCGGCCGCTGCGAGAACTGCTCCGGCGACGGCACGATCAAGATCGAGATGAACTTCCTGCCGGACGTGTACGTCCCGTGCGAGGTCTGCCACGGAGCGCGGTACAACCGGGAGACGCTGGAGGTCCACTACAAGGGCAAGTCCATCGCCGAGGTGCTGGACATGCCGATCGAGGAGGGCCTGGAGTTCTTCGAGGCCGTCCCGACCATCGCCCGGCACCTGCGCACGCTCAACGAGGTCGGCCTGGGGTACGTCCGGCTCGGCCAGTCCGCGCCGACGCTCTCCGGCGGCGAGGCCCAGCGGGTGAAGCTGGCGAGCGAGCTCCAGAAGCGCTCCACCGGCCGCACGGTCTACGTCCTGGACGAGCCGACCACGGGCCTGCACTTCGAGGACATCAGCAAGCTCATCAAGGTGCTGTCCGGACTGGTCGACAAGGGCAACTCGGTGATCGTGATCGAGCACAACCTCGATGTGATCAAGACCGCGGACTGGGTCATCGACATGGGACCCGAGGGCGGCAACGGCGGCGGTCTGGTGGTCGCCGAGGGGACGCCGGAGCAGGTCGCCGGGGTCCCGGCCAGCCACACCGGCAAGTTCCTCCAGGACGTCCTGGACCCGGACCGGGTGAGCGAGGCGTCGGTGCCCGCGGCCCGCAAGCCGGTGCGGAAGGTCGCGGCCAAGAAGGCGGTCGCCGCGAAGGCGGCCCCGGCCAGGAAGACCGCCACGGCCAGGACGGGCACCGGCCAGGCCGCCAAGTCGGCCGCCGCCGGCACGGGCAGAACCGCCGCGGCGAAGAAGCCCGCGGCGAAGAAGACGACCCGCGCGCGCAAGAGCTGAACGCGGCGCACGGACGACGACGGCGGCCCCGGACGACGGACGGGGCCGCCGTCGCCGTCGCGGGGCCCGGCCGCCGTCCGTGGCGCGGTCGTCCGCCGCCGACCGGGGGGAACCGGTCTCCGGCGGCCCGCCCGTCGGCCGTTCGGTCTCCGCCGGTATCGTCGGTTCCGTCACCGATGGCTCCGATGCCCGCGTACTCGCTGGTGCGCCCGCTGTCCCAGCCCTGCGGCGACCCCGTGACCCTGCCTCTCGGACCAGTGGAGACCCGTATGCCCGGCCAGCCCGCCGCCCGCCGTACCGTGCTGAAGGGCGCCGCCCTCGTCGGCGTCGCCGGGCTGGGGGCGGCCGCCTGCTCGACCGACTCGAAGCTCGGCCACGCCGGCACGCCGACGCCCACCGCCCCCGTCCAGCTCGGCGCGCCGGAGGAGATCCCGGTCGGCGGCTCCAAGCTCTACCGCGAGCAGCGGGTCGTCGTCAGCTGCCCGGCCAAGGGCCAGTACAAGGCGTTCAGCGCCCAGTGCACCCACGCGGGCTGTGTGCTGGACAAGGTCGAGGACAACGTGGGGAACTGCCCCTGCCACGGCAGCCACTTCGACGTGACGACCGGCGAGGCGACGCGCGGCCCGGCGACCGCCCCGCTGCCCGCGGTGCCCGTCAGGGTCGAGGGCGGCAGGCTCGTCGCCGGCCCCGAGGCGTAGCCCGCCGCGGGCCGGGCCCGGACGCCTCAAGCCCCCGGCCCCCCGGGGGCGCCCGGCCCCGGTCGGCGGGCAGGCCCGTAGGGGACCGCCCGCCACCGGGCCCGTCCCCGCCGGCCGGGCACGCCACGCCCCCGGCCGTGCGGCCCGGGCGACGGGGACCCGGCCGGAGAGAGGCCGCGCTGTCACTGCCCGCAAGTAGGGTGGGACACATGGCAGACCCCTCCAGCTACCGACCCAAGCCGGGACAGATCCCCGACTCCCCGGGGGTCTACAGATTCCGCGACGAACACCGCCGGGTGATCTACGTCGGCAAGGCGAAGAACCTGCGCCAGCGCCTGGCCAACTACTTCCAGGACCTGGCCGCCCTCCACCCGCGCACGCGCACGATGGTCACCACGGCCGCGTCGGTGGAGTGGACGGTCGTCTCCACGGAGGTCGAGGCGCTCCAGCTGGAGTACTCCTGGATCAAGGAGTTCGACCCCCGGTTCAATGTCAAGTACCGCGACGACAAGAGCTACCCCTACCTCGCGGTCACGCTGAACGAGGAGTTCCCGCGCGTCCAGGTCATGCGCGGGGCCAAGAAGAAGGGCGTGCGCTACTTCGGCCCCTACGGGCACGCCTGGGCGATCCGCGAGACGGTCGACCTGATGCTCCGGGTCTTCCCGGTCCGCACCTGCTCCGCCGGGGTGTTCAGGAACGCGGCCAGGACCGGCCGCCCCTGCCTCCTCGGCTACATCGGCAAGTGCTCGGCCCCCTGCGTCGGCCGGGTCACCCCCGAGGAGCACCGCGAACTGGCGGATGGCTTCTGCGACTTCATGGCCGGCCGCACCGGCGCGTACATCCGCCGCCTGGAGAAGGACATGATGGCGGCGGCCGAGGAGATGGAGTACGAGCGGGCGGCCCGGCTCCGCGACGACGTGGAGGCCCTCAAGCGGGCCATGGAGAAGAGCGCCGTCGTCCTCGCCGACGCCACCGACGCCGACCTGATCGCCGTCGCCGAGGACGAGCTCGAAGCCGCCGTCCAGATCTTCCATGTGCGCGGCGGCCGGGTGCGCGGACAGCGCGGCTGGGTCACCGACAAGGTTGAGAACGTCGACACCCCGGGCCTGGTCGAGCACGCCCTGCAGCAGCTGTACGGCGAGGAGACGGGCGACGCCGTCCCCAAGGAGGTCCTCGTCCCGGCCCTGCCCGAGGACCCGGACGCGGTCTCCCAGTGGCTCGCCGGCCGCCGGGGCTCCCAGGTCAGCCTGCGCATCCCGCAGCGCGGCGACAAGAAGGACCTGATGGCGACGGTCCAGCGGAACGCCCAGCAGGCCCTGGCGCTGCACAAGACCAAGCGCGCCTCCGACCTCACGACCCGCTCCCGCGCCCTGGAGGAGATCGCCGAGGCGCTCGGCCTCGACACGGCCCCGCTCCGTATCGAGTGCTACGACATCTCGCACCTCCAGGGCGACGACGTGGTCGCCTCCATGGTCGTCTTCGAGGACGGACTGGCCCGCAAGAGCGAGTACCGCCGCTTCCAGATCAAGGGCTTCGAGGGCCAGGACGACGTCCGGTCGATGCACGAGGTGATCGGCCGCCGCTTCCGCCGCTACCTCCAGGAGAAGGAACGCACGGGGGAGTGGGAGGAGGCCCCCGCCGCCGCGGGCCCCGCCCCGTCCGCCGACGCCGCCCCCGTGCCCCTCGGCCCGGCCTCCGTGCCCGCCGCCGGGCCGCTCGACCCGCCCCTCGCGCCGGCCCCCGCCGGGCCCCTCCCGGCCGGCGCGGCGGCGGCGGACCCGGTTGCCGACGCCGTGCCCGGGCCGGGGAGCGAGCCCCGGGAGGACGACGGCAGGCCCAGGCGGTTCGCCTATCCGCCCCAGCTCGTCGTGGTCGACGGCGGACAGCCCCAGGTCGCGGCGGCCCGACGGGCCCTCGACGAGCTGGGCATCGACGACATCGCGGTCTGCGGCCTCGCCAAGCGGCTCGAGGAGGTCTGGCTGCCGGACGAGGACGACCCCGTCGTCCTGCCCCGGTCGAGCGAGGGCCTCTACCTCCTCCAGCGGGTGCGCGACGAGGCCCACCGGTTCGCGATCACGTACCAGCGCGCCAAGCGGGCCAAGCGCATGCGCTCCGGCCCCCTGGACGCCGTCGCCGGCCTCGGCGAGACCAGGAAGCAGGCGCTGATCAAGCACTTCGGCTCGGTGAAGAAGCTGAGGCGCGCGACCATCGAAGAGATCTGCGAGGTCCCGGGGATAGGCCGCCGGACGGCGGAGTCGGTGGCCGTCGCCCTCGCCTCGGCGGCCCCGGCCACGCCCGCCGTGAACACGGCGACAGGAGAGATCATGGAAGAGGACGACGGGGGCACCACATGACTGAGCACGAGCACAGGACACAGCACGAGCGCGAAGCCGGCCACCGGCGGGGGACCGGTCACGAGCACACGGCCGGCCGCGACACCACCGACCGAACAGACGGAGCAGGACACGTGAGTACGGGCACCACGACCGACCTCGGCGACGGGAACGCGGCCATTCCCGAGCTGGTGATCATCTCCGGGATGTCGGGCGCGGGCCGCAGCACCGCGGCCAAGTGTCTGGAGGACCTCGGCTGGTTCGTCGTCGACAACCTGCCGCCGGCCCTCATCCCCACCATGGTCGAGCTCGGCGCCCGCTCCCAGGGCAACGTGGCCCGCATCGCCGTCGTCGTCGACGTGCGGGGCCGCCGCTTCTTCGACAACCTCCGCGAGTCCCTCGCCGACCTGGAGGCCAGGCACGTCACCCGGCGGATCGTCTTCCTGGAGTCCTCCGACGACGCCCTGGTCCGCCGCTTCGAATCGGTCCGCAGGCCGCACCCCCTCCAGGGCGACGGCCGGATCGTCGACGGCATCGCCGCCGAACGCGACCTGCTGCGCGAACTGCGCGGCGACGCCGACCTGGTGATCGACACCTCCAGCCTCAACGTGCACGAGCTGCGCGCCAAGATGGACGCCCAGTTCGCCGGCGAGGAGGAGCCGGAGCTGCGCGCCACGGTGATGTCGTTCGGCTTCAAGTACGGCCTGCCGGTCGACGCCGACCTGGTGGTCGACTGCCGCTTCCTGCCCAACCCGCACTGGGTCCCCGAGCTGCGCCCGTTCACCGGGCTCAACGAGGAGGTCTCCGCGTACGTCTTCGACCAGCCCGGCGCCAAGGAGTTCCTCAACCAGTACACGGAGCTGCTCCAGCTCGTCGCCGCGGGCTACCGCCGCGAGGGCAAGCGCTATGTGACCATCGCGGTCGGCTGCACCGGCGGCAAGCACCGCTCGGTCGCCATGTCCGAGAAGCTCGCGGCCAGACTCGCGGCCGAGGGGATCGAGACCGTCCTCGTGCACCGGGACATGGGGCGCGAGTGACCAGCCGCAACCAGCGCCTGCGCCGACTGCGCAGGGCCGCCTCGGCGCTGTCCGGCCGCAGTCGCGGCACCCAGCCCAAGGTCGTCGCCCTGGGCGGCGGCCATGGGCTGTCCGCCTCGCTGGCGGCGCTCCGCCGTATCACCGGCGACCTCACCGCCGTCGTCACCGTCGCCGACGACGGCGGCTCCAGCGGCCGGCTCCGCGAGGAACTCGGCGTGCTGCCCCCCGGCGACCTGCGCAAGGCGCTCGCCGCCCTGTGCGGCGACGACGACTGGGGCCAGACCTGGGCCCAGGTCATCCAGCACCGCTTCCAGTCCAAGGGCGACCTGCACGAGCACGCGGTCGGCAACCTGCTGATCGTGGCCCTGTGGGAGCAGCTCGGCGACCACGTCCAGGCCCTGGACCTGGTCGGCAAGCTCCTCGGGGCGCACGGCCGGGTGCTGCCCATGTCCGCCGTGCCCCTGGAGCTCCAGGCGCTCGTACGCGGACACGACCCGGCCCGCCCGGACGACGTGGACACGGTGCGCGGCCAGGCGACGGTGGCGCTCACCCCGGGCGAGGTGCAGTCCGTGCACGTCGTCCCGCACGACCCGCCGGCCGTCCCGGAGGCGGTCGCCGCCGTCCTGGACGCCGACTGGGTGGTGCTGGGCCCGGGCTCCTGGTTCTCCTCCGTGATCCCGCACCTGCTCGTACCGGAACTGCTCGAAGCGCTGGTCGAGACCAAGGCCCGCAAGGTCCTCTCGCTCAATCTCGCGCCGCAGCCCGGTGAAACTGATGGCTTCTCCCCGCAGCGTCATTTGGAGGTTTTGGGACGACACGCCCCTAAACTCGCCATGGACGTGGTGCTGGCCGACGAAGCCGCCGTGCCCGATCGTGGGTCCCTCGCCGACGCCGCCAAGCGGCTCGGCGCCGCGGTGGAGCTGGCGCCGGTGGCCTCACCCGACGGCGTTCCGATCCATGATCCGGAGCTGTTGGCCGCCGCGTACGACCGTATTTTTCGGATGCATGGAAGGATCGGCCCATGGCGATGACGCCGGCGGTGAAGGACGAAGTCTCCCGGCTTCCCGTGACCCGGACCTGCTGCAGGAAGGCGGAGGTCTCGGCGATTCTTCGGTTCGCGGGCGGGCTGCACCTGGTGAGCGGCCGGATTGTGATCGAGGCGGAGCTGGACACCGCGATGGCGGCGCGCCGCCTGAAGCGGGACATCCTGGAGATCTTCGGCCACGGCTCCGAGCTGATCGTGATGGCCCCGGGCGGGCTGCGGCGCGGCTCCCGCTATGTCGTGCGGGTCGTGGCGGGCGGCGACCAGCTGGCCCGGCAGACCGGACTGGTGGACGGCCGCGGCCGCCCCATCCGGGGTCTGCCCCCGCAGGTCGTCTCGGGGGCCACCTGCGACGCCGAGGCCGCCTGGCGCGGGGCCTTCCTGGCGCACGGCTCGCTCACCGAGCCCGGCCGCTCCTCCTCGCTGGAGGTGACCTGCCCGGGACCGGAGGCGGCCCTCGCCCTGGTCGGCGCGGCCCGCAGGCTGTCCATCGCGGCGAAGGCCCGCGAGGTCCGGGGAGTGGACCGGGTCGTCGTCCGCGACGGCGACGCGATCGGCGCCCTGCTCACCCGGCTCGGCGCCCATGAGTCGGTGCTGGCCTGGGAGGAGCGGCGGATGCGCCGCGAGGTCCGCGCCACCGCCAACCGGCTCGCCAACTTCGACGACGCCAACCTGCGCCGTTCCGCCCGGGCGGCGGTCGCCGCGGGCGCCCGGGTGGGGCGCGCGCTGGAGATCCTGGGCGAGGACGTGCCCGAGCACCTCGCCGCCGCCGGCCGGCTGCGCATGGAGCACAAGCAGGCGTCCCTGGAGGAGCTGGGCGCGCTCGCCGACCCGCCGCTGACCAAGGACGCCGTCGCGGGCCGGATCCGCCGGCTGCTGGCGATGGCCGACAAGCGGGCCCAGGACCTGGGGATTCCCGGCACCGAGTCAACTCTCAGTGACGAGTTGGCCGACGGTCTCGTCGGATGACCTGACCACCGTTTCGTCCGGTCGGACGAAAGGCGGGAAATCGGCCGAACGCGGAACGCGCGGCACTCTTCCGAGTGTTGACGTTCCGTAGTCGTCGCCGGATGGAGGGCCGTCACCTCGGAGGTCCGTACTCCTACCGAGGAGTACGGACCTCCACCGTTTCGTCAGGACCCGTTCGATGTCACCACCCGCCCCTCGGAGAGGTAGGGTCGGAGGCGGTCGGGGACATCCGTATACAACTCGCCGGTTCCTAGGAATCGGCGTACCTGACGAGGAGATCGGTTTCGTGACGATCCGCGTAGGCATCAACGGCTTTGGCCGCATCGGTCGTAACTACTTCCGCGCGCTGCTGGAGCAGGGTGCGGACATCGAGATCGTGGCTGTCAACGACCTGGGTGACACCGCGACCACGGCCCACCTGCTGAAGTACGACACCATCCTGGGACGTCTGGACGCCGAGGTCAGCCACACCGCCGACAGCATCACCGTCGGCGGTCACACCATCAAGGTCCTCTCCGAGCGCAACCCGGCCGACATCCCGTGGGGCGAGCTGGGCGTCGACATCGTCGTCGAATCGACCGGCATCTTCACCAAGAAGGCGGACGCCGAGAAGCACATCGCCGCCGGCGCCAAGAAGGTCCTCATCTCGGCTCCGGCCAAGGGCGAGGACATCACCATCGTGATGGGCGTCAACGAAGACGACTACGACGCGGCCAACCACCACGTCATCTCCAACGCCTCCTGCACCACCAACTGCGTGGCGCCGATGGCGAAGGTCCTGGACGAGAACTTCGGCATCGTCAAGGGCCTGATGACGACGGTCCACGCGTACACGAACGACCAGCGCATCCTGGACTTCCCGCACTCCGACCTGCGCCGCGCCCGCGCCGCCGCGCAGAACATCATCCCGACGACGACCGGCGCCGCCAAGGCGACCGCCCTGGTGCTCCCTCAGCTCAAGGGCAAGCTCGACGGCCTCGCGATGCGAGTCCCCGTCCCGGACGGCTCGGTCACCGACCTCGTGGTCACGCTGGAGCGCGAGGTCACCCGCGACGAGGTCAACGCCGCCTTCCAGAAGGCGTCCGAGGAGGGCTCGCTCAAGGGCAAGCTGTTCTACACCGAGGACCCGATCGTGTCCTCGGACATCGTCTCGACGCCGGCGTCCTGCACCTTCGACTCCCTGCTGACCATGGCGGAGGGCACGCAGGTCAAGGTCATCGGCTGGTACGACAACGAGTGGGGCTACTCCAACCGCCTCGTCGACCTGACCGTCTTCGTCGGCGGCCGGCTCTGACCGTCGAACCGGCAGGCGGCACTCCGATGTGAGCACGGGGCTCGAACAGCGCGACGACGCGCCGTTCGGGCCCCGTGGCATGCTCTCTCGCCCTCCCAAGGAGACCAGCAACATGAAGACGATCGACGAACTCCTCGCCGAAGGGGTCGCCGGCCGGCGCGTGTTCGTGCGCGCCGATCTCAACGTGCCGCTGAGCGGCACCACCATTACCGACGACGGCCGCATCCGCGCCGTCAGGCCGACCGTCGAGAAGCTCGTCGCGGCGGGTGCGCGGGTCGTCGTCGCCTCGCACCTGGGCCGGCCCAAGGGCGCCCCGGACCCCGCGTTCTCCCTGGCGCCGGCCGCCGCCCGGCTCGGTGAGCTCATCGGCGCCGAGGTGGCCTTCGCGACCGACACGGTCGGCGAGTCCGCGCACGCCACGGTCGACGCGCTCGCCGACGGGCAGGTCGCCGTCCTGGAGAACCTCCGCTTCAACCCCGGCGAGACCTCGAAGGACGACGCCGAGCGCGGCGCGTTCGCGGACCGGCTGGCCGAGCTCGCGGACCTGTACGTGGGCGACGGCTTCGGCGCCGTGCACCGCAAGCACGCCTCGGTCTTCGACCTCCCGGCCAGGCTGCCGCACGCCGCCGGCGACCTGATCGCCACCGAGGTCGGCGTCCTGAAGAAGCTCACCGAGGACGTCCGTCGCCCGTACGCCGTCGTGCTCGGCGGCTCCAAGGTCTCCGACAAGCTCGGCGTCATCGACCACCTGCTGGAGCGCGCCGACCGCATCCTCATCGGCGGCGGCATGGCGTACACCTTCCTCAAGGCCAAGGGGCACGAGGTCGGCGGCTCCCTCCTCCAGGAGGAGCAGATCCCGGCGGTGCTGGAGTACCTGAAGCGCGCGGAGGAGCGGGGCGTGGAGTTCGTGCTCCCCGTCGACGTCGTCGTCTCCGAGCGGTTCCCGGACCTCGCGACGAAGGCCCCGACCGAGCACCGCACCGTGGCCGCGGACGCGATCCCGGCCGGGTTCATGGGCCTGGACAACGGTCCGGAGACCAACGCGCTGTACGCGGCGAAGCTCGCCGACGCGGCCACCGTCTTCTGGAACGGTCCCATGGGTGTCTTCGAGCACCCCGACTACGCCGAGGGCACCCGGGCCGTGGCCCAGGCCCTCGTCGACTCCCCGGGCTTCAGCGTGGTGGGCGGCGGCGACTCCGCCGCGGCCGTCCGCACCCTGGGCTTCGACGAAAACGCATTCGGACACATCTCGACCGGTGGCGGCGCCAGCCTCGAATACCTCGAGGGCAAGACGCTTCCCGGCCTCGCCGCACTGGAGGACTGAGCTCTCATGACCGCACCCGCTTCCCCCGGCCGCACCCCGCTGATGGCGGGCAACTGGAAGATGAACCTCAACCACCTGGAGGCCATCGCCCACGTCCAGAAGCTCGCCTTCGCGCTGGCCGACAAGGACTACGACGCCGTCGAGGTCGCCGTGCTGGCGCCCTTCACCGACCTGCGCTCCGTGCAGACCCTGGTCGACGGCGACAAGCTGCGGATCAAGTACGGCGCCCAGGACATCTCGGCGCACGACTCCGGCGCGTACACCGGGGAGATCTCCGGCCCGATGCTCGCCAAGCTGAAGTGCACCTATGTCGCCGTCGGGCACAGCGAGCGCCGCCAGTACCACGGCGAGACCGACGAGCTCTGCAACAGCAAGGTGAAGGCCGCCTACAAGCACGGCCTGACCCCGATCCTCTGCGTCGGCGAGGAGCTGGAGGTCCGCGAGGCGGGCAACCACGTCGCGCACACCCTCGCCCAGGTCGACGGCGGTCTCAAGGACCTGCCCGCCGAGCAGGCCGAGTCGGTCGTGATCGCCTACGAGCCGGTCTGGGCGATCGGCACCGGCAAGGTCTGCGGCGCCGACGACGCCCAGGAGGTGTGCGCGGCGATCCGCGGACGCCTCGCCGAGCTCTACTCCCGGGAGCTGGCCGACAAGGTCCGCATCCAGTACGGCGGCTCCGTGAAGTCCGGGAACGTCGCGGAGATCATGTCGAAGCCCGACGTGGACGGGGCACTGGTCGGCGGCGCCTCGCTCGACGCCGACGAGTTCGTCAAGATCGTCCGCTTCCGCGACCAGTGAGTATGCGGTAGCACGGATCCGTCGTACCCTTGCGGGGGCCGGGAGGGCGCAGCCTTCCGGCCCCCGTTCCTCGCAATACAGTCCAGAGAATTCCGGAAAGTAGGGACCAGCCGTGATTTTGGGGTTCGAGATCGCCCTGATCGTCTTCAGCCTGCTGCTGATGCTGCTGGTGCTGATGCACAAGGGAAAGGGCGGCGGCCTCTCCGACATGTTCGGCGGCGGCATGCAGTCGTCCGTGGGCGGGTCCTCGGTCGCCGAGCGCAACCTCGACCGCATCACGGTGGTCGTGGGGCTGCTCTGGTTCGCGTGCATCGTCGTGCTCGGTCTGCTGATCAAGCTGGACTGACGCGTCGTGAGCGAATCCCGGTGAGGGTGTAACTCCTTTCACTGGACGCGCGTTGGGCCTTACGTAGACTGGGGCATCTTCGAGCACCATCACGCAGGGGAGTTACGACCGTGGCAAGTGGCAACGCGATCCGGGGGAGCCGGGTCGGGGCGGGGCCGATGGGCGAGGCCGAGCGGGGCGAGTCCGCACCGCGTCTCCGCATCTCCTTCTGGTGCTCGAACGGGCACGAGACGCGGCCGAGCTTCGCCAGTGACGCACAGGTACCGGAGACGTGGGACTGCCCCCGCTGCGGTTTCCCGGCCGGCCAGGACCGGGACTGCCCGCCCGACCCGCCGCGCACCGAGCCGTACAAGACGCACCTGGCATACGTCCGCGAACGGCGCAGCGACGCGGACGGCGAGGCCATCCTCGCCGAGGCCCTGGCGAAGCTCCGGGGCGAGATCTAGCCGTTTTCCCCACCCGGCCGAGCGCCGTGGACCGGCCGGGCACCCAGACGGGCCCGGCCGGAGTGCATTCACCGGTGCCGCACCTCTTCGCAGCCTCGCCGTCCCCTCCGATCAATTAGGTTGGAGAGCCGGCGGGGCATCTGCAAGCACGAGAAGAAGTGGGCTGATATCCGGGATGAACACACCACACCGAACCAGGCTCGACCAGACCCCCGAGTGGTCGGCTCTGGGCCGGCACCGCGAGCAGCTCGGGGCGACGCATCTGCGGCAGCTCTTCGCGGACGACCCGCGGCGCGGTACCGGGTACACGCTCCGGGTCGGTGATCTGTACATCGACTACTCCAAGCACCTGGTCACCGACGAGACGCTGCGGCTGCTGCGCGGCCTCGCGGACGCCACCGGGGTGGCGGAGCTGCGGGACGCGATGTTCCGCGGCGAGAAGATCAACACCACCGAGGACCGCGCCGTGCTGCACACGGCCCTGCGCGCCCCGCGCGACGCGGTGATCGAGGTCGACGGCGAGAACGTGGTGCCGGGCGTGCACGCCGTGCTCGACAAGATGGCGGCGTTCTCCGAACGCGTCAGGTCGGGGGAGTGGACCGGCCACACCGGCAGGCGCATCAGGAACGTGGTCAACGTCGGCATCGGCGGCTCCGACCTCGGCCCCGCCATGGCCTACGAGGTGCTGCGCTCCTTCACCGACCGCTCGCTCACCGTCCGCTTCGTGTCCAACGTCGACGGCTCCGACCTCCACGAGGCGGTGCGCGATCTCGACCCCGCCGAGACGCTCTTCGTCATCGCGTCGAAGACCTTCACCACGATCGAGACCGTCACCAACGCCACCTCCGCCCGCGACTGGCTGCTGACGGGCCTGGACGCCGGTCAGGAGGCGGTCGCCAAGCACTTCGTGGCGCTGTCGACCAACGCCGGGAAGGTCGCGGAGTTCGGCATCGACACCGCCAACATGTTCGAGTTCTGGGACTGGGTCGGCGGCCGCTACTCGTACGACTCCGCCATCGGGCTCTCCCTGATGATCGCGATCGGCCCGGACCGGTTCCGCGAGATGCTCGACGGCTTCCACCTCGTCGACGAGCACTTCCGCACCGCCCCCGCCGAGGCCAACGCCCCGCTGCTGCTGGGCCTGCTGGGCGTCTGGTACGGCGCGTTCTTCGACGCACAGTCCCACGCGGTGCTGCCGTACAGCCACTATCTGTCCAAGTTCACCGCGTATCTCCAGCAGCTGGACATGGAGTCCAACGGCAAGTCCGTCGACCGGGACGGCCGCCCCGTCGACTGGCAGACCGGACCGGTCGTCTGGGGCACCCCGGGCACCAACGGGCAGCACGCCTACTACCAGCTGATCCACCAGGGCACCAAGATCATCCCGGCGGACTTCATCGGCTTCGCCGAGCCGGTCGCCGAACTCCCGCCCCGCCTGGCCGCCCAGCACGACCTGCTGATGGCCAACTTCTTCGCCCAGACCCAGGCCCTGGCCTTCGGCAGGACGCCGGACGAGGTCCGCGCCGAGGGCGTCGCGGAGGAGCTGGTGCCGCACAAGACCTTCCGGGGCAACCACCCGACGACGACGATCCTCGCCGACCGGCTGACCCCGTCCGTCCTGGGCCAGCTCATCGCGCTGTACGAGCACAAGGTCTTCGTCCAGGGGGCCGTCTGGAACATCGACTCCTTCGACCAGTGGGGCGTCGAGCTCGGCAAGGTCCTCGCCAGGAGGATCGAGCCGGTGCTCACCGGCGGCGAGGGCGGCGAGCGGCTGGACGGCTCCACCGCGGCGCTCGTCGAGGCGTACCGCGCCCGCAGGGGGCGTTGAGCCGGATGGACAGGGGGGAACGGACGGTGCGGCTGAGACCGCCGAACAACACTCTGGACCCGCGGGCGGTCGGCTGGTGGCGGGCCCAATGGCTGCTGCTGACCGGGGCGCCGGTGGTGGTCCTGGCCGTGCTGGGGGCGCTCATCGAGCCGGCCAGATTCTGGCTGCTGCTGCCCGCGGCGGTCCTCGCGGTCCTCGGCGCAGGCTGCGCCGTCCTCGTCCCCCTCTGGTGGTACCGCACCCACCGCTGGGAGGTCACCGACGAGGCGGTGTACGTCAGGACCGGCCTGCTGCGGCAGGAGTGGCGGATCGCCCCGATGTCCCGCATCCAGACCGTGGACACGGTGCGCGGGCCGCTGGAGCAGCTCTACCGGCTCGCGACCGTCACGGTGACCACCGCCTCGTCCCGGGGCGCGGTACGGATCAGCGGCCTGGGCCACGAGCTCGCGGCCGAGCTGGCGGAACGGCTCACCCGGATCACCCAGGACACCCCCGGGGACGCCACATGACCTCGGAGGCGGGCGTTCCGCCGGTCGCGGCGGGTCACGCGGACGGCCCGGCCGCGGTCGACGGAGCGGTCACGGCGGCCACCGGATGGCGACGGCTCGACCGGCGCACGGTCCTGGTCAGCGCGCTGCTCACGGCCGGTGTGGCGGCCGGCGCGGCCGTGCCCGCCGGGCTCGGCCTGGCCGGGCGGATCGGTCTCCCGGCCGCCGCGGTCTGCGTGCTGGCCGGTGCGCTCGTGCTGATCGGCTGCGCCGCGGCCGGCGACTACGTGCGGTGGCGCCGCACCCGCTACCGGATCGGCGCCGAGCGGGTCGAACTCCACTCGGGGCTGCTCCTGCTCAAGCGGCGCTCGCTGCCCCTGGAGCGGGTCCGCAGCGTCGACCTCACCGCCCATCTGCTGCAACGCGTCCTCGGCCTGGTCACCGTCCGCATCGGCACCGGCGAGCACTCCGGCGAGTCCACCCTGGAGCTGGACCCGGTCTCCAGACAGGAGGGCGAACGGCTCCGCCGCGAGCTGCTGGAACGCGGCGTCGCCGCGGTCCCCGGCCCGCACCGCGAGGGCGAGCTCGCCGTGCTCGACCCGCGCTGGATCCGCTACGCGCCGGTGTCGTTCGTCGCCCCGGCGCTCGGCGGCGCGGCGGGCGGTGCGGTGATGCAGGTCAGCGACTGGTTCGGGGCGCAGGGAAAGGTCATCGACTGGGTCGGCGACCGGTTCCGGGACACCGCGCTGCCCGCCGTGATCGGGATCCTCGCGCTGGCGGTGCTGGCCGCCGGTGTCGTCGGCGCGCTCGGTCTGTGGGTCGAGATGTGGTGGAACTACCGGCTGGAGCGCGAGCCGGGCGGCACCCTGCGGGTCCGGCGCGGCCTGCTGACCTCCCGCTCCGTCTCCATCGAGGAGCGCCGGCTGCGCGGCGTCGACCTCGTCGAGCCCCTCGGCGTGCGGCTGTTCGGCGCCGCCCGGGTCGACGCGATCACCACCGGGCTCGCCAAGGGCGACGACGAGCAGCACGGCGACCACAACACTCTGCTGCCCGTCGCGCCCCGGCCGGTGGCCGACGCGGTGGCCGCCGGCGTCCTGCGCGAGGCCGTCTCCCCGACCGGCGCGCCGTTGACCGGGCATCCCCCGGCGGCCCGGGGACGGCGGCTGCGCCGGGCGCTGTGGGCGGTCGCCGTCCCGGTGCTCGTCCTGGTCGTCCTGGGCGTCCTCCTGACGCCCGTGCTGCTGTGGTGCGCGCTCGCCTGCGCGGTCGTGGGGCTGCCGGTCGGCCTGCTCCTCGCCCGGGGCTCCTACCGGGCCCTGGGGCACGCCCTCAGCGGCGACTACCTGGTGGTCCGCTCCGGCCCGGTCAGACGCTCCACGGCGGCGCTGGAGCGGGCCGGCGTCATCGGCTGGACGGTTCGGCAGACGTACTTCCAGCGGCGGTCCGGGGTGCTCAGCGTCACCGCGACGACGGCCGCCGGGGCGGGCGCGTACACGGCGCACGACACGGACGCGAGCGAGGGCCTCGACTTCGCCGCCCGGGCCGTCCCCGGCCTGCTGGAGCCCTTCCTGGAGCGCACCGGTCAGACCGACTGAGGCGCGGGGAAGCCTCGCGGGGACGCCCCGCGGCGAGGGCCGTGACGGGGGCCCGTGAGGCGTGCGGCGCCGGGCGGAGAGCGACGCGGAGGACCGGACGGGAAACGGGCCGAGGCCCGTGCCCCGGGCGGCCCGTCGGCACGAGCCCGGGCCCGCCATGCCGCCGGCGCCGGCCCGTGACGGCTGCGGGCCCGGCCGCTCCGAGGAGCGAACCGGGCCCGCGGCCGTCGGACCGGCCCGCTCAGGACGAGGCGGGCGGATACAGGGCGCGCGGCAGCCGCGAGGCCGCCGCCGCGTCCAGCAGCCACAGCGTCCGGGCGCGGCCGTACGCGCCGGCCGCCGGGGCCTGGATCTCCCCGGCGCCCGAGAGCGCGATCTCCGCCGCCTCCGCCTTGTCCTCGCCCGCGGCGAGCAGCCACACCTCGCGCGCCGCCCGGATCGCGGGCAGGGTCAGCGAGATCCGGGTGGGCGGCGGCTTGGGCGCGCCGTGCACACCGACGACGGTGCGCTCGGTCTCCCGTACCGCGGGCAGCTCCGGGAAGAGCGACGCGACATGCGTGTCCGGGCCGACGCCCAGCATCAGCACGTCGAACACCGGCACCGGGCCGTGGTCCTCCGGACCGGCGGCCGCGGCCAGCTCGGCCGCGTAGGCGGCCGCCGCCGCGTCGGCGTCATGGCCCCACGGGCCGTCCGACGCGGGCATGGCGTGCACCCGCGCCGGGTCCAGCGGCACCGAGTCCAGCAGCGCCTCGCGGGCCTGCGTGACGTTGCGCTCCGGGTCGCCCTCCGGCAGGAACCGCTCGTCCCCCCACCACAGGTCGAGCCGCGACCAGTCGACCGCGTCCCGGGCGGGCGCCTCGGCGAGGGCGGCCAGCAGGCCGTTGCCGTTGCGCCCGCCGGTGAGCACCACCGAGGCATGACCCCGCGCGGACTGGGCGTCCACCACCTTGGTGATCAGCCGCGCCGCGGCCGCCCGTGCCATCAGCTCCTTGTCGCGGTGCACGACGAGTTGAGGGGCACTCACTTCGACGCCGCCTTCTTGGCCGGCGACTTGACCGCGGCCTTCTTCGCGGGGGCCGGGGCCTCCTGCTTCGGATCGTCCTGCTTCGGGGCCGCCTGCTCCGGGGCGTCCCGCTCGGGCGCCGGCCGCGAGCCGAGCTTCTCGACGCCGAACTTCACCGTCGCCTCGTAGGTGTTGTCCGGGTCCAGCCGCCGCAGCTCCTCGGCGAGCAGCTCGGCGGTGTCCCGGCGCTTGAGCGCCACCGCGCGGTCCGGCTGGCTCTGCATCGAGAGCGTGGCCAGCGAACCGTCCGGCCGGTCCAGGACGATGACGCCGCCCTTGGTCTCCATCCGCACGGCCGTCAGCCCCGGCCCGTCGGACAGGGTGCGCTCGACCGGGACCTTCAGCCGGTCCGCCAGCCACATGGCCAGCAGTTCGCAGCTCGGGTTCTCCGACTCGCCCTCGACCGTCGCCGAGACGACCTCGACGTGCTGCTGGTCGAGCGCGGCCGCCAGCATCGAACGCCAGGGCGTCACGCGGGTCCAGGACAGGTCGGTGTCGCCGGGGGCGTACGACCGGGCGCGCAGCGAGAGCTCGTCGCAGGGATGCTCGGCCGCGTAGGCGTCCGTGATCCGGCGCTGCGCCAGCGCGCCCAGCGGGTCCTTCGACGGCTCGGCGGGCGCGTCCTGCGGCCACCAGACCACGACCGGGGCGTCCGGCAGCAGCAGCGGCAGGACCACCGACTGGGCGTGGTTGGCCAGTTCGCCGTGGAGGCGCAGCACGACCGTCTCGCCGGTGCCCGCGTCGGAGCCGACCCGCACCTCGGCGTCGAGCCGGGCGTCCCGGCGGCTGCGCGGCGAACGGCTGAGCCGCTTGATCACCGCGATGATCCGCGAGGGGTGCTCGCGCGAGGCGTCCCCGGCCGACTTGAGGGCGTCGTACGCGTTCTCCTCGTCGGTGACGATGACCATGGTGAGCACCATGCCGATCGCCGGGGTGCCGATGGCGCGCCGCGCCGAGACCAGCGCCTGGTTGATCTGGCTGGAAGTGGTTTCGGTGAGGTCGATCTTCATGGCCGGCGCCAGCTCCGTCCGTCTCGTGCGAGCATCTCGTCCGCCTCGGCCGGGCCCCAGGTGCCCGCCTGGTACTGCGCGGGCCTGCCGTGCTCGTCCCAGTACCGCTCGATCGGGTCGAGGATGGTCCAGGAGAGTTCGACCTCCTGGTGCCGGGGGAAGAGGTTGGCGTCGCCCAGCAGCACATCGAGGATGAGCCGCTCGTACGCCTCCGGGCTGGACTCGGTGAAGGACTCGCCGTACGCGAAGTCCATCGTCACGTCCCGGACCTCCATCGAGGTGCCGGGCACCTTGGAGCCGAACCGGACCGTCACGCCCTCGTCCGGCTGGACCCGGATCACCAGGGCGTTGCCGCCCAGCTCCTCGGTCGCCCCGGACTCGAAGGGCAGATAGGGGGCGCGCTTGAAGACCACCGCGATCTCCGTGACCCGGCGGCCCAGCCGCTTCCCGGTGCGGAGGTAGAACGGCACGCCCGCCCAGCGGCGGTTGTTGATGGTCAGCTTGATCGCGGCGAAGGTGTCGGTCGTCGACCCGGGGTCGATGCCGTCCTCCTCCAGATAGCCGCGGACCTCCTCGCCGCCCTGCCAGGCGTGCGCGTACTGGCCGCGCACCGTGTGCTTGCCCAGGTCCTCCGGCAGCTCCACCGCCGCGAGCACCTTGAGCTTCTCGGCGACCAGGGCCTTCGGGTGGAAGGAGCCGGGCTCCTCCATCGCGGTCAGCGCCAGCAGCTGGAGCAGGTGGTTCTGGATGACGTCACGGGCGGCGCCGATGCCGTCGTAGTACCCGGCCCGGCCGCCGATGCCGATGTCCTCGGCCATCGTGATCTGGACGTGGTCGACGTACGACCTGTTCCAGACCGGCTCGAACATGGTGTTGGCGAACCGCAGCGCCAGGATGTTCTGGACCGTCTCCTTGCCCAGGTAGTGGTCGATCCGGAAGACCTCGTTGGGCGGGAAGACCTCGTGGACGATCCGGTTGAGCTCCTGGGCGCTCGTGAGGTCGTGTCCGAAGGGCTTCTCGATGACGGCGCGCCGCCAGGAGCCCTCCTTCTGGTCGGCCAGGCCGTGCTTCTTCAGCTGCTGCACGACCTTGGGGAAGAACCTCGGCGGCACGGACAGGTAGAAGGCGAAGTTGCCCCCCGTGCCCTGTGCCTTGTCGAGGTCCTGGATCGTGGCCTTCAGCGTCTCGAACGCCTCGTCGTCGTCGAAGTCGCCCGGGACGAAGCGCATGCCCTGGTTGAGCTGCTGCCAGACCTCTTCGCGGAACGGCGTGCGGGCATGCTGTTTGACGGCGTCGTGCACCTCCTGCGCGAAGTCCTCGTCCTGCCATTCGCGGCGGGCGAAACCGATGAGGGAGAAGCCCGGCGGCAGCAGGCCGCGATTGGCCAGGTCATAGACGGCGGGCATCAGCTTTTTACGGGACAAATCGCCCGTGACGCCGAAGATCACCAGGCCCGACGGCCCCGCGATGCGCGGGAGCCGGCGGTCCTGGGGGTCACGAAGCGGGTTGGCTCCGGGAACACCAGACAAGGTGGTCAGTCCTCCGAAGGGGCGAGGCGCTTGAGCTCCGCCTCGGTCGAGTTGAGCAGGTCGATCCAGGACGTCTCGAACTTCTCGACGCCCTCGTCCTCCAGCAGCTGGACGACGTCGTCGTAGGAGATCCCCAGCTTCGCCACGGCGTCGAGCTCGGCACGGGCCTGCTCGTAGGCGCCGGTGATGGTGTCGCCGGTGATCCGCCCGTGGTCGGCGGTGGCGTCCAGGGTGGCCTCGGGCATGGTGTTCACCGTGCCGGGGGCGACCAGGTCGTCGACGTACAGGGTGTCCTTGTACGCGGGGTTCTTGACGCCGGTCGACGCCCACAGCGGACGCTGCTTGTTGGCGTGCGCCTTGTCCAGCGCGGCCCAGCGCTCCGAGCCGAAGACCTCCTCGTACGCCTGGTAGGCGAGCCGGGCGTTGGCGAGCGCCGCCTTGCCCTTGAGGGCCTCGGCCTCGTCGGTGCCGATCTCGTCGAGGCGCCGGTCGATCTCGGTGTCCACCCGGGACACGAAGAACGAGGCCACCGAGTGGATCCTGGACAGGTCCAGGCCCGCGGCCTTCGCCTTCTCCAGCCCCGCCAGGTAGGCGTCCATGACCTCGCGGTAGCGCTCCAGCGAGAAGATCAGCGTGACGTTGACGCTGATGCCCTTCCCGATGACCTCGGTGATCGCCGGAAGACCGGCCCTGGTCGCAGGGATCTTGATGAGTGTGTTGGGCCGGTCCACCAGCCAGGCCAGCTGCTTGGCCTCGGCGACGGTGGCGGCGGTGCGGTGGGCCAGACGCGGGTCGACCTCGATGGAGACCCGGCCGTCCTGACCGTCCGTGGCGTCGAAGACCGGGCGCAGGATGTCCGCGGCGTCCCGCACGTCGGCCGTCGTGATCATCCGGATGGCCTCGTCGACGGTGACCTTGCGGGAGGCGAGGTCGGCCAGCTGCTGCTCGTAGCCGTCGCCCTGCGAGATCGCCTTCTGGAAGATCGACGGGTTGGTCGTGACGCCCACCACGTGCTGCTCGTCGATCAGCTCGGCCAGGTTGCCCGAGGTGATCCGCTTGCGTGAGAGGTCGTCGAGCCAGATCGCCACGCCCTCGTCGGAGAGGCGCTTGAGTGCGTCTGTCATGAGAATTGCATCTCCTACTTGTCGTATAACGGCGTCAGCGCGTGGCGGCGGCGAGAGATTCCCGCGCGGCGGCGGCGACGTGCCCGCCGGTGAAGCCGAACTCCCGGAAGAGGACCTTGGCGTCGGCCGAGGCCCCGAAGTGCTCCAGCGAGACGATCCGGCCGGCGTCCCCGACGTACCGGTGCCAGGTCAGGCCGATGCCGGCCTCGACCGCGACCCGGGCCTTCACGGACGGCGGCAGGACACTGTCCCGGTACGCCTGATCCTGCTCCTCGAACCACTCGACGGACGGCATCGACACCACCCGGGTGGGGACGCCGGCCGCCTGGAGCTCCTCGCGCGCCTCGACGGCGAGCTGCACCTCGGAGCCCGTGCCGATCAGCAGCACCTGGGGCGACGTGCTCCGCCCCTCGGGCCCTTCGGCGTCGAACAGCACGTAGCCGCCCCGGGCCGCGTCCTCGTTCGGCTCGTACGTCGGCACGCCCTGCCGGGTCAGCGCCAGGCCGTGCGGGGCCCCCTTGCCGAACTCCTTGGTGTGGCGGCGCAGGATCTCCCGCCAGGCGACGGCCGTCTCGTTGGCGTCGGCCGGGCGCACGACGTTCAGGCCCGGGATGGCGCGCAGCGAGGCCAGGTGCTCGACCGGCTGGTGGGTCGGGCCGTCCTCGCCCAGGCCGATCGAGTCGTGGGTCCACACGTACGTCACCGGCAGGTGCATCAGCGCGGACAGCCGCACGGCGTTGCGCATGTAGTCGGAGAAGACCAGGAACGTGCCGCCGTAGATCCGGGTGTTGCCGTGCAGCGCGATGCCGTTCATGGCCGCGGCCATGGCGTGCTCGCGGATGCCGAAGTGGATCGTGCGGCCGTACGGGTCGGCGCCGGGCAGCGGGTTGCCCGCCGGGAGGAACGACGAGGTCTTGTCGATCGTGGTGTTGTTCGAGCCCGCCAGGTCGGCGGAGCCGCCCCACAGCTCCGGGACGATCTCGCCCAGCGACTGGAGGACCTTGCCGGAGGCGGCGCGGGTGGCCACGCTCTTGCCCGGCTCGAAGACCGGGAGCCGGTCCTCCCAGCCCGCGGGCAGCTCGCCGGCGGAGATCCGGTCGAACTCGGCGGCGCGCTCCGGGTTGGCGGTGCGCCACGCGGCGAGCGACTTCTCCCACTCGGCCCGGGCCTCGCGGCCCCGGTCCAGCGCCTCGCGGGTGTGCGCGATGACCTCGTCGGAGACCTCGAAGGTCTTCTCCGGGTCGAAGCCGAGGACCTTCTTCGTGGCGGCGACCTCCTCCTCGCCCAGCGCCGAGCCGTGCGACGCCTCGGTGTTCTGGGCGTGCGGGGCGGGCCAGGCGATGATCGAGCGGGCGGCGATGAAGGACGGGCGCCCGGTCTCGGCCCTGGCGGCCTGGAGCGCCCGGTACAGGCCCGCCGGGTCCAGGTCGCCGTTGGGCAGCTGCTCGACGCGCTGCACATGCCAGCCGTACGCCTCGTACCGCTTGACGGTGTCCTCGGAGACCGCGGTCTCGGTGTCGCCCTCGATGGAGATGTGGTTGTCGTCCCACAGCACGACCAGGTTGCCGAGCTTCTGGTGCCCGGCCAGCGAGGACGCCTCGGCGGCGATGCCCTCCTGCAGGCAGCCGTCGCCCGCCACGACCCAGACCATGTGGTCGAACGGGGAGGCCCCGGGGGCCGCCTCCGGGTCGAACAGACCGCGCTCGTAGCGGGCGGCCATCGCCATGCCCACGGCGTTGGCGACGCCCTGGCCCAGCGGGCCGGTGGTCGTCTCCACGCCGGCGGTGTGGCCGTACTCCGGGTGGCCCGGGGTCCTGGAGCCCCAGGTGCGGAAGGACTTGAGGTCGTCGAGCTCCAGGCCGTAGCCGGCCAGGTAGAGCTGGATGTAGAGGGTCAGGCTGCTGTGGCCGGCCGAGAGCACGAACCGGTCGCGGCCGGTCCACTCCGGGTCGGCGGGGTCGTGCCGCATCACCTTCTGGAAGAGGGTGTACGCGGCGGGAGCCAGGCTCATCGCCGTGCCCGGGTGGCCGTTTCCGACCTTCTGCACGGCGTCGGCGGCGAGGACGCGGGCGGTGTCCACGGCCCGCTGGTCCACTTCGGTCCACTGGAGATCTGCGGTGGTCGGCTTGGTGCTCACCCTGAGTCAGGGCTCCTCTCCACTGTCGTAAACCGGTGACTGAGAGCGCACCGGGCGTTGTCGAGCCTACCCTTGCCGGAACGCGTGTTTTCCGCTGCTTTCCAGGGTGCGGGCGGTCCGTGGACTTCGCCTCCCGGATGAGCGCGGGGGCTCACTTCTGCGCTGCTCCGGTGAGCGCAGACCCGCGCTCACGTGCGCTCCGCCGAGCGGGATCCGGCACGTTCGCGCGGATGCCGGAGGGCGGTGTTCCGCGGGTGCGGCGCCGGGCCGGGCGAACGCCCCGGCCGACGTCGCCCGAGGACCCCCGGCGGGTGTGTCACCGGGCCCCGGGCGCCGCCGCGATGGTCGCGCTCCGTCACCGCGAAGGGCGCCGCCCGCCCTCTCGTGCCGCCGTCGCCGGCCGTGATTCGCCGCCGGGGCGTCACCTCAACACGAGCCCACCCCCGCGAAGGGCGGCCTGTGCCCAACGTCTACAGTGGTCTGGTTCGCGCAAGTCTTTACCGGGTTCTCACGCCGGGAGCTTGCTGGGATTTCTCTGTCAGGGGTGTGCGTGACGGCCGTCGAGTCCCGACCCGCAGGGGTCGCCTTGACTCCCAGCCCAGGGGGCCATCGCCCGTTCGGGGCCCGTGTCAAGGCATTCGTGGCGCTGACCAAGCCTCGGATCATCGAGCTGCTGCTGATCACCACCGTGCCGGTGATGTTCCTGGCGGCCCAGGGCGTACCCGATCTGTGGCTGGTGCTCACCACCACCATCGGCGGATACCTCTCCGCGGGCGGCGCCAACGCGCTGAACATGTACATCGACCGCGACATCGACGCCCTGATGGACCGTACGTCGCAGCGCCCGCTGGTCACCGGCATGGTGAGCCCGCGCGAGTGCCTGGCCTTCGGCTTCGCCCTCGCGATCGTCTCCACGGTCTGGTTCGGCCTGCTGGTCAACTGGCTGTCGGCGGCGCTGGCCCTGGGCGCGCTGCTGTTCTACGTCGTGGGCTACACGCTGATACTGAAGCGCCGCACCGCGCAGAACATCGTCTGGGGCGGCATCGCGGGCTGCATGCCGGTCCTCATCGGCTGGTCCTCGGTGACCAACTCCATGTCGTGGGCCGCCGTCATCCTCTTCGCGGTGATGTTCTTCTGGACCCCGCCGCACTACTGGCCGCTCTCGATGAAGGTCAAGGACGACTACGCCCGCGTCGGCGTCCCGATGCTGCCGGTCGTCGCCTCGAACCGGGTGGTGGCCCGCCAGATCGTCGTCTACAGCTGGGTGATGGTGGTCGTTTCGCTGCTGCTGACCCCGCTCGGCTACACCGGCTGGTTCTACACCGCGGTGGCGCTGCTGACCGGCGGCTTCTGGCTCTGGGAGGCGCACGCGCTGCTCAACCGGGCCAAGGCCGGGGTGACCGGCGCGAAGCTCAAGGAGATGCGGCTGTTCCACTGGTCGATCACCTACGTCTCGCTGCTCTTCGTCGCCGTCGCGGTGGACCCCTTCGTGAGGTAGTCCGGGACGATCCGGCCCGCCGACGGGCGGGGTGCGTGGCCCAGGCCACGTGCCCCGCCCGTCGCGCGTGGGACTACCCGTCGGTAGCATCCTGACCATGGCAGAGACGGCTGAGACCCAGGTGGAGAGCGGCAAGCGGGCGGCCCGCGCGGAGCGCACGGCGGCGAGGCTCGCCAAGCAGATCGGCGCCTTCTCCAAGGCGCACGGCGGCGCGGAGGGACAGGTCGCCCACCTCGGGCAGATGGGCGCCCGGATCGTCCTGGTGGGCGAGGACGGCCGCTGGGGCGACCTGGTCGCCCCCTCGTACGCGGTCGCCGAGAGCGCCGTCCGGAAGGCGGGCATCACCCTGCACGAGTCCTTCGACGGCGACCTCGCGGCGAAGGTCCGCACCGGGCCGTACGAGTGGACGCGGATGGCCGGCATCCAGGTCGGCGGCCCGTCCGGCCGGGCCTGAGCGGACGGCCGCGGCCGCTTCCGGCCGCCGATACGCCAGTGCCGGACGATCCTCCACAGGACCGTCCGGCACCGGCGTTCTCGATGCGCGCGAGGCCCCGCACGGGCCTCTTCCGGGCCACCCGGTCTTCCGGGCCTTCCGGCCTCCGGCTCAGCCGGCGGCGGCCGGCTCCGGCCGCCCGGCGGCGGGGCGGGGCGCCGCGGGCGCGTCCGCCGGGCGCTCGCGCAGCGACAGCAGCACCCGCACCACCGCGATCCACACCAGGCACGAGCCGAACATGTGCAGGCCGACCAGGATCTCCGGGGTGTCCGTGAAGTACTGGACGTAACCGATCACGCCCTGCGCCAGCAGCACCAGGAAGAGGTCGCGGGCCCGCCGCCGCGGGCCGGCCGGCGCGTCCACCGCCTTCAGCGCGAACCAGAGGGCGACGGTCAGGGCCACCACCACCCAGGCCAGGTCGGCGTGGAGCTGCGTGATCATCTTCCAGTCGATCGGGATGCGGTGCACGTCGCTGGAGTCGCCCGCGTGCCGCCCGGCGCCCGTGACGACCGTGCCGACCGCGATCAGCAGCCCGGCCGCCGCCGTGAGCAGCCAGGTCAGCTGGGACACCGCCCTGCCCACCAGCGGCCGGGGCTCCCCGTCGCCCTCGCCGACCCGCTGCCAGGTCAGCATCGCGACCGTGAGCAGTGCCGTGGAGAGCAGGAAGTGGGCCGCGACCGTGTACGGGTTGAGGCCGACCAGCACCACGATGCCGCCCAGCACCGCGTTGCCCATGACCACCCAGAACTGGGCCCAGCCGAGCCGGGTGAGGCTGCGCCGCCAGGGCTTCGCGGAGCGCGCCGCGATGATCGCCCAGCCGACGGCCGCGCACAGGACGTAGGTCAGCATCCGGTTGCCGAACTCGACGACGCCGTGGAAGCCCATCTCGCTCGTGGCGGTGAGGCTGTCCTCGGTGCACTTGGGCCAGGTCGGGCAGCCGAGGCCGGAGCCGGTCAGCCGGACCGCGCCACCGGTCACGACGATGACCACGGACATGATGACGGCCGACAGGGCGGCACGGCGCACCGTGCGCTCCGTCGGCGTCCACCGGTCGGCGATGTAGAGGAGCGGGTTCCGCGCGGCTTGAGCGACTTCGGCTCGGGTCAGCTTGGGCACGCGCACCATCGTAGGCGGCGGCTTGTGCAAGCTTTCACGAGGGGGACGAGTAGGGCGGAACGGTGACCGGACGGCGCCGGGAGGTCACCTCGGGCACCCGCTCCGGCCGCGCTCCGGGGCACGCGGCAGCCGGCGCCCGGCTCCGCTCCCGGCGGCCGTCCCGGCTCGCTCCCGGCCCCCGGGCCGGCTCACTCCCAGCGGAAGAACCTCGCCGCCGCGCCGAGCCCGAGCACCGCCCACACCGCCAGCACGCCGAGGTCGCCCCAGGGCATCGAGGCGCCGTGCTGGAGGACCTCGCGCAGCCCGTCGGACAGGGCCGCGATCGGCAGCAGCCCCAGCGCCGACTGCACCGCGTCCGGGAACTTCTCCAGCGGCACGATCACCCCGCCGCCGACCAGCAGCAGCAGGAAGACCAGGTTGGCCGCGGCCAGCGTGGCCTCCGCCTTCAGCGTCCCCGCCATCAGCAGCCCCAGCCCGGAGAACGCGGCGGTGCCGAGCACCAGCAGCAGCGCCACGGAGAGCGGACCGCCGTGCGGCGACCAGCCCAGGGCGAACGCGATCGCCGTCAGGAGCACCACCTGGAGCACCTCGGTGACCAGCACCGAGAGGGTCTTGGCGGTCATCAGCGCCCAGCGGGGCAGCGGGGAGGCGCCGAGCCGCTTGAGCACCCCGTAACGCCGCTCGAAACCGGTGGCGATGGCCTGGCCGGTGAAGGCCGTGGACATCACGGCGAGCGCCAGGACGCCGGGCGCCAGGAAGTCCACGGACCTGCCCGCGCCGGTGTCCACCACGTCGACCGCGCTGAACAGCACCAGCAGCAGCGCCGGGATGATCACGGTCAGCAGCAGCTGCTCGCCGTTGCGCAGCAGCATCCGCGTCTCCAGCGCGGTCTGCGCGGCGATCATGCGGAGGAGCGGGGCGGCACCCGGCCGCGGGGCGTACGTACCGGCGCTCATGCGCGCAGCTCCTTGCCGGTCAGTTCCAGGAAGACGTCCTCCAGGGTGTGCCGCCGCACGGAGATGCCGTCCGGCATCACCCCGTGCCGCGCGCACCAGGAGGTGACGGCGGCCAGCAGCTGCGGGTCGACGTCGGCGGTGATG
Source organism: Streptomyces tyrfis (assembly GCF_037034285.1). Taxonomy (NCBI): domain Bacteria; kingdom Bacillati; phylum Actinomycetota; class Actinomycetes; order Kitasatosporales; family Streptomycetaceae; genus Streptomyces; species Streptomyces tyrfis. The sequence continues at coordinate 48,952 of NZ_JBAGJZ010000015.1, forward strand.
CGGTACGTGCCGGGGGAGGGCTCGGCCGCCTCCGCGCCGTCGGGCAGCTCCTTCAGCAGCGAGTCCAGATCGAGTCCGGGGCGGCCGGTGAACCGCAGGGTGTTCTCGGCGCCGCCGCGGCAGAGCGTCTCGGGGCTGCCCTGGGCGATGACCTTCCCGGCGTCGATGACGGCGACGTCGTCGGCGAGCTCCTCCGCCTCGTCCATGAAGTGCGTGGTGAGGACCACCGACACCCCGTCGGCGCGCAGCTCGCGCACCAGCTCCCAGGTCGCGCGGCGGGCCTGCGGGTCCAGCCCGGCGGTCGGCTCGTCCAGGAAGACCAGCTCGGGGCGGCCCACGACGGCCATCGCCAGAGAGAGGCGCTGTTGCTGGCCGCCGGAGAGCCGGCGGTAGGCGGTGCGGCCGCAGCCGCCGAGCCCCAGCCGTTCGATCAGGGCGTCGACGTCCAGCGGTTCCGCGTGGAGCTTCGCCATGTGGCGGAGCATCTCCTCGGCGCGCGCCCCGGAGTAGACGCCGCCGGACTGGAGCATCACGCCGATCCGGGGGCGCAGCCGCGCCGCGTCCGCCACCGGGTCCAGGCCGAGGACCCGCACCGTCCCCTCGTCCGGGCGGCGGTATCCCTCGCAGGTCTCCACGGTGGTGGTCTTGCCGGCGCCGTTGGGGCCGAGGACGGCGGTGACCGTGCCGGCGCGGACGCTCAGGTCGAGACCGTCCACCGCGGTCCTGCGGCCGTACCGCTTCACCAGCCCTTGGATCCGGACGACCGGCTCGCTCTTCATGGCCGGTAAGTCTACGGCCCGCCCCGCCGCCGCCCGCCGGTGCGGGGGCCCTGGCCGGGGGCCCGGCCGGGCGGGCGCGGAGAGCCGGATCCGGGCGGTTCCGAAAGGGCCGGACCGCTCGAATTTAGGTGACCCTAAGTGATGAAGCGCACCGTAGATCGTTCCGGACCGTGGTTGTCAGGGCCGGATGAATTACGCAACAATGGCGTTGTGAAAAACGGCGAGACCAAGCGGGGCACCCCCCAGGAGGAACTGGCGACCGGTGAGCGTTCGACGCGCAACCGGGTCGCGCGGTCCATCCTGGACCACGGCCCGTCCACGGTCGCCGAGCTGGCCGGACGCCTCGGCCTCACCCAGGCCGCGGTCCGCCGCCATCTCGACGCGCTCGCGGCGGACGGCGTCGTGGAGGCCCGTGAGCAGCGGGTCTACGGGGCGCGGACGCGCGGCCGCCCGGCCAAGGCGTTCGCCCTGACCGACTGCGGCCGGGACGCGTTCGACCAGTCCTACGACAAGCTCGCCGCGGACGCCCTGGGCTGGATCGCCGAGACCTCGGGCGAGGAGGCGGTCGCCGCCTTCGCCCGGGCCAGGATCGCGGCCCAGGCCGAGGCGTACCGCGCGGCGATCGACGCGGCGGAGCCCGGCGCGCGCACCAAGGCGTTGGCGAAGGCTCTGACCGCCGACGGGTACGCTGCTACGGCGCGTAGCGCGCCCGGCCCGCGGCGGGGCGAGCAGTTGTGCCAGCACCACTGCCCGGTCGCCCATGTCGCCGAGCAGTATCCGCAGCTGTGCGAGGCGGAGACGGAGTTCTTCTCCAGCCTCCTCGGCACGCATGTGCAGCGTCTGGCCACCATCGCCCACGGCGACGAGGTGTGCACGACGTACATCCCGCGCAGCGGCCGCACGGCGCCGCGGACCACCCCATCAGCATCCGCAAGCAAGGCCGGGAGGAACCCCGCATGACGCTCCCCACGGAGACCGCCCACCCTGAGCTCGAAGGTCTGGGCACGTACGAATTCGGCTGGGCCGACTCCGACGAGGCAGGCGCCGCGGCCAAGCGCGGGCTCTCCGAGGCCGTCGTCCGCGACATCTCGGCGAAGAAGCACGAGCCCGAGTGGATGCTGAAGCTGCGCCTGAAGGGCCTCAGGCTCTTCGACAAGAAGCCCATGCCCACCTGGGGCTCCGACCTGTCGGGCATCGACTTCGACAACATCAAGTACTTCGTGCGGTCCACGGAGAAGCAGGCGGAGTCCTGGGAGGACCTGCCCGAGGACATCAAGAACACCTACGACAAGCTCGGCATCCCGGAGGCGGAGAAGCAGCGCCTGGTCGCCGGCGTCGCCGCGCAGTACGAGTCCGAGGTCGTCTACCACCAGATCCGCGAGGACCTGGAGCAGCAGGGCGTCATCTTCCTCGACACCGACACCGCGCTGAAGGAGCACCCGGAGCTCTTCAAGGAGCACTTCGGCACCGTCATCCCGGTCGGCGACAACAAGTTCGCCTCGCTGAACACGGCCGTGTGGTCCGGCGGCTCGTTCATCTACGTGCCCAAGGGCGTCCACGTCGACATCCCGCTCCAGGCCTACTTCCGCATCAACACGGAGAACATGGGCCAGTTCGAGCGGACGCTGATCATCGTCGACGAGGACGCGTACGTCCACTACGTCGAGGGCTGCACCGCCCCGATCTACTCCTCCGACTCGCTGCACTCCGCGGTCGTCGAGATCATCGTGAAGAAGGGCGGCCGCTGCCGCTACACGACGATCCAGAACTGGTCGAACAACGTCTACAACCTGGTCACCAAGCGCGCCGTGGCCTACGAGGGCGCGACCATGGAGTGGGTCGACGGCAACATCGGCTCCAAGGTCACCATGAAGTACCCGGCGGTCTACCTGATGGGCGAGCACGCCAAGGGCGAGACCCTGTCCATCGCCTTCGCGGGCACCGGCCAGCACCAGGACGCCGGCGCGAAGATGGTGCACATGGCGCCGAACACCTCCTCCAACATCGTCTCCAAGTCGGTGGCCCGGGGCGGCGGCCGCACCTCCTACCGCGGTCTGATCGAGATCGGCGAGGGCGCGCCGGGCGCGAAGTCCAACGTGCTGTGCGACGCGCTGCTGGTCGACACGGTCTCGCGCTCCGACACCTACCCGTACGTCGACGTCCGCGAGGACGACGTGTCGATGGGGCACGAGGCGACGGTCTCCAAGGTCTCCGAGGACCAGCTCTTCTACCTGATGAGCCGCGGCATGACGGAGTTCGAGGCGATGGCGATGATCGTGCGCGGCTTCGTCGAGCCGATCGCCAAGGAACTGCCGATGGAGTACGCGCTCGAACTCAACCGGCTGATCGAGCTGCAGATGGAGGGTTCGGTCGGCTGACCCGGCCCGACGACCGAATCCCCGGACACTTCGGAACTGAGAAAGCGAGCACCACGACAGCCATGGCTGAGGCTCAGAACGCCCCCAAGGACCTCCGACGGGCTCCGGTCCAGGGGGGACCCGCCCCGGCGGGATCCACCACGACCGGCGCCATCGCGGTGGCCGCCGAGTCGACCGTCGCCACGCGCATGAGCGCGCCCCCGTCCTTCGACGTCGCGGACTTCCCGGTCCCGCACGGCCGCGAGGAGGAGTGGCGGTTCACGCCGCTGGACCGGCTGCGCGGACTGCACGACGGCACGGCCGTCGCCACCGGCGGCGGTGTGAAGGTGGCCGTCGAGGCGCCCGAGGGCGTCACCGTCGAGACCGTCGGCCGCGACGACGCCCGGCTCGGCCGGGCCGGCGTCCCGGTGGACCGCGTCGCCGCCCAGGCGTACTCCTCCTTCGAGCAGGCGTCCGTGGTCACGGTCCCCGAAGAGGCAGTGCTCACCGAGCCGATCCGCATCGCCGTGCACGGCGAGGGCGGCGTCGCCTTCGGCCACCAGGTCGTGGAGCTGGGCGCCTTCGCCGAGGCGGTCGTCGTCATCGACCACACCGGTGACGCGGTGCTCGCCGCCAACGTGGACTACGTCCTCGGCGACGGCGCGAAGCTGACCGTCGTCTCCGTGCAGGACTGGGACGAGACCGCGGTCCACGCCGGCCAGCACAACGCCCTGGTCGGCCGGGACGCCTCGTTCAAGTCGATCGTCGTCACCTTCGGCGGCGACCTGGTCCGCCTCCACCCGCGCGTCAGTTACGCGGGCACCGGCGGCGAGGCCGAGCTGTTCGGCCTGTACTTCACCGACGAGGGCCAGCACCAGGAGCACCGCCTGCTGGTCGACCACAACACCCCGCACTGCAAGTCCAACGCCGCCTACAAGGGCGCGCTCCAGGGCGACGACGCGCACGCGGTGTGGATCGGGGACGTCCTGATCCGGGCCGCCGCCGAGGGCACCGACACCTACGAGATGAACCGCAACCTCGTCCTCACGGACGGCGCGCGCGTCGACTCCGTGCCGAACCTGGAGATCGAGACCGGCGAGATCGTCGGCGCCGGCCACGCCTCCGCGACCGGCCGCTTCGACGACGAGCAGCTCTTCTACCTGATGGCGCGCGGCATCCCCGCCGACGAGGCCCGCCGGCTGGTCGTGCGCGGCTTCTTCGCGGAGCTCGTCCAGCAGATCGGCCTGCCGGACGTCGAGGCCCGGCTGATCGACCGGATCGAGACCGAGCTGAAGGCGTCCGTCTGATGGCCTTCGTCAGAGTGTGCGCGCTGAGCGAGCTGGAGGAGGACACCCCGAAGCGGGTGGAGCTCGACGGCGTCCCGGTGTCCGTCGTCCGTACCGAGGGCGAGGTGTTCGCGATCAACGACATCTGCTCGCACGCGAACGTCTCGCTGTCCGAGGGAGAGGTGGAGGACTGCATGATCGAGTGCTGGCTGCACGGCTCCAGCTTCGACCTCCGCACCGGCAAGCCGTCCGGCCTTCCCGCGACGCGCCCCGTCCCCGTATACCCCGTCAAGATCGAAGGGGACGATGTGCTCGTCTCCGTCACCCAGGAGTCCTGAGTCACCCATGGCAACGCTTGAAATCCGCGACCTGCACGTCACCGTCGAGGCCGACAACGCCACGAAGGAGATCCTCAAGGGCGTCGACCTGACCGTGAAGCAGGGCGAGACCCACGCCATCATGGGCCCCAACGGGTCCGGCAAGTCCACCCTCGCGTACTCGCTCGCGGGTCACCCCAAGTACACCGTCACCGGCGGTTCGGTGACCCTGGACGGCGAGGACGTCCTGGCGATGACCGTCGACGAGCGCGCCCGCGCCGGCGTGTTCCTCGCGATGCAGTACCCCGTCGAGGTCCCCGGCGTCTCCGTCTCCAACTTCCTGCGTACCTCCGCCACCGCCGTCCGCGGCGAGGCGCCCAAGTTGCGCACCTGGGTGAAGGAGGTCAAGGGGGCCATGGAGCGGCTCCAGATGGACCCGGCGTTCGCCGAGCGCAACGTCAACGAGGGCTTCTCCGGCGGTGAGAAGAAGCGCCACGAGATCCTTCAGCTGGAGCTGCTCAAGCCGAAGGTCGCGATCCTCGACGAGACCGACTCCGGTCTCGACGTCGACGCCCTGCGGATCGTCTCCGAGGGCGTCAACCGGGTCCGTGAGAGCGGCGAGGTCGGCACCCTGCTGATCACGCACTACACGCGGATCCTCCGTTACATCAAGCCCGACTTCGTGCACGTCTTCGCCAACGGCCGCATTGCCGAGTCCGGCGGCGCCGAGCTCGCCGACAAGCTGGAGAACGAGGGCTACGAGGCATACGTGAAGGGTGGCGCTTCCGCGTGACACAGCTGCCGGGCCTCCTCGACACCGAGGCGATCCGCAAGGACTTCCCCCTGCTGGATCGCACGGTCCACGACGGGAAGAAGGTCGTCTACCTGGACAGCGCGGCGACCTCGCAGAAGCCGCGCCAGGTCCTCGACGCCCTCAACGAGTACTACGAGCGTCACAACGCCAATGTGCACCGCGGCGTGTACACGATCGCGGAAGAGGCCACGGCGCTGTACGAGGGCGCCCGCGACAAGGTCGCCGCGTTCATCAACGCGCCCAGCCGCGACGAGGTGATCTTCACCAAGAACGCCTCCGAGTCGCTGAACCTCGTGGCCAACATGCTCGGCTGGGCCGACGAGCCCTACCGGGTGGACCGCGAGACCGAGATCGTCACCACGGAGATGGAGCACCACTCCAACATCGTGCCCTGGCAGCTGCTCGCGCAGCGCACCGGCGCGAAGCTGAAGTGGTTCGGCATCACCGACGACGGCCGTCTCGACCTGTCGAACATCGACGAGATCATCACCGAGAAGACGAAGATCGTCACCTTCACGCTGGTCTCGAACATCCTGGGCACGGTCAACCCGGTCGAGAAGATCGTCCGCCGGGCCCAGCAGGTCGGCGCGCTGGTCTGCATCGACGCCTCGCAGGCCGCCCCGCACATGGTGCTGGACGTGCAGGCGCTCCAGGCCGACTTCGTGGCCTTCACCGGGCACAAGATGGTCGGTCCGACCGGCATCGGCGTGCTCTGGGGACGCCAGGAGCTCCTGGAGGACCTGCCGCCGTTCCTCGGCGGCGGCGAGATGATCGAGACCGTCTCGATGCACTCGTCGACGTACGCCCCCGCGCCGCACAAGTTCGAGGCCGGTACGCCCCCGATCGCCCAGGCCGTCGGCCTCGGCGCGGCCGTGGACTACCTCTCGGCGATCGGCATGGAGAAGATCCACCGCCATGAGCAGGCGATCACCGAGTACGCGGTGAAGCGGCTGCTGGAGGTCCCCGATCTCCGGATCATCGGCCCGGCGACGGCCGAGGACCGCGGCGCCACGATCTCCTTCACGCTCGGCGACATCCACCCGCACGACGTGGGCCAGGTGCTCGACGAACAGGGCATCGCGGTCCGGGTCGGCCACCACTGCGCGCGGCCGGTCTGCCTGAGGTACGGAATTCCCGCGACGACGCGAGCGTCGTTCTATCTGTACTCCACGCCCGCCGAGGTCGACGCCCTGGTGGACGGACTGGAGCACGTACGGAACTTTTTCGGATAATGGGCGAGCGGCTGAGGGTTGACTGGTGAAGCTTGATTCCATGTACCAGGAAGTGATCCTGGACCACTACAAGCACCCCCACGGGCGTGGCCTGCGGGACGGCGACGCCGAGGTGCACCACGTCAACCCGACGTGCGGCGACGAGATCACTCTCCGGGTGAAGTACGACGGCGAGACCATCGCCGACGTGTCGTACGAGGGTCAGGGCTGCTCCATCAGCCAGGCCAGCGCCTCCGTGCTGAACGACCTGCTGGTCGGCAAGGAGCTGGGCCAGGCGCAGAAGATCCAGGAGGCCTTCCTGGAGCTGATGCAGTCGAAGGGCCAGCTGGAGCCGGACGACGCGATGGAGGAGGTGCTGGAGGACGCGGTCGCGTTCGCCGGCGTCTCCAAGTACCCCGCCCGGGTGAAATGCGCGCTGCTGAGCTGGATGGCGTGGAAGGACGCGACGGCGAAGGCGCTGTCCGAAGGGAAGACGGCATGAGCGAGAACACGGTGACATCCGAAGAGACCGCGACGGTCAAGCCGGCCTCCGAGGAGGAGGTCCGCGAGGCGCTGTACGACGTCGTCGACCCCGAGCTGGGCATCGACGTCGTCAACCTCGGGCTGATCTACGGCATCCACATCGACGACTCCAACATCGCCACCCTCGACATGACGCTGACGTCCGCGGCCTGTCCGCTGACCGACGTCATCGAGGACCAGGCGAAGTCGGCGACCGACGGCATCGTCAACGAACTGCGGATCAACTGGGTCTGGATGCCGCCGTGGGGTCCGGACAAGATCACGGACGACGGGCGCGAGCAGCTGCGCGCGCTGGGCTTCAACGTCTGATCCCACCGCGTCGTCCGGTCCCACCGCGTCACGACACCCGCACGGCACGGCCGACGGGGTGCGGCACCGCGCCCCGTCGGCCGTCGTGCGGGTGATGAACGGCCCCCGGTTCCCGCCGGGGGCCGTTCGCCGTTCGCGGCCCTCTCTTCACCCGCTCGCCGTTCGCGGCCCTCTCTTCACCCGCCGTACGTGCGGCGTGCGCCCGGTGTGCGCCCGGCGTTGTCACGGGTATCGGAACCTTCCCGCGACATCACACCGACGAGAGGCATGCCGTGCTGCACACGTCTTCGTTACGGAACCGCCGGACGGCCGCCGCCGCGGGCGCCGTTCTCGCGCTGACCGCCGTCGGGCTGAACGCCCCAGCCGAGGCCGCGAGTTACGGAACGCCGACGATCCGGCTCTCGGCCTCCTACCTCTCCGGGGCCGTCGGCGCGAGCGGCGACCCCGCGGTGACCGTCACCGTCGCGCAGAGCGGCGCCGACGCCGGGGCGCTCACGGTGGCGGCGTCCGCCAGCTCCACGTCGTCCGTCGCCCGCACCGGCGACGTCACCGTGACCGGCGCCGGCGCCACCCGGGAACTGACCGTCGCCGCCCGCGGCCGCGGCCGCACCGACCTCACCGTCAAGGTCACCGGGCTCGGCGGCAGGACCGCCACCGCCACACTGCACTACGCCGCGTCGGCCGCCGTGCGCGACGCCACCGTCACCCGCTACCTCACCGGTTCCGCGGACGCCTCGGCCGCCGTGGACGTCGGCGGGGGGTACGCGGTCGTCGCCGACGACGAGACCAACTCCCTGCGTCTGTACGACCGTCACGCCTCCGGTGGGCCGGTCAGGAGCTGGGACGTCGGCCCGGCGCTCGGGGTGTCCAAGGAGATCGACATCGAGGCCGCGGCCCGGGTCGGGAACACCGTCTACTGGACCGGTTCGCTCGGCAACAACAAGGACGGCCGGTACAAGGCCGACCGCAACACGGTGTTCACCACGACGGTGACCGGTTCCGGCGCCGATACCCGGCTGACGGTGGGCGGCTCGTACAAGAGGCTCCGGGACGACCTCGTGGCCTGGGACAAGGCGCACGGCAACCGGTTCGGCTTCGCGGCGGGGACGGCGGAGGGCCAGGTCCCCAAGCAGATCGACGGCTTCAACATCGAGGGCCTGGAGTTCGCGCCCGGCTCGACGAGCACCGCGTACCTCGGCTTCCGGGCCCCGCTGGCGCCGCCGAAGGCGGGCGGCAGGGCCCTGATCGTGCCCGTCACCAACTTCGACGAGGTGGCCGGCAGCGGGGCGAAGGCGGTCATCGGCACGCCGATCGAGCTGGACCTCGGCGGGCTCAGCATCCGTGACATCCGGAAGAACGCCGCCGACCAGTACCTCATCGTGGCCGGCTCCTGGGCGGCCGACGACAACTCCGCCCCGTACGCCCTCTACAGCTGGGACGGCGTCGCCGCGCACGCGCCGGTGAAGCGGCTCGACCTGCCCACCGGCGACCCGGGCGGCTGGGAGGCGGTCGTCGACGTCCCGGACCTCGGCGCGCCGGGCGCCCGCGCCCAGCTGATCACCGACTGCGGATCGGCCGATCTGTACGGGGACGGGACGGAGGCGAAGGACCTCGACCACGACGAGTGGAAGAAGTCCCGGGCCGTCTGGTTCACCGTCGGCGGCTGACGGAACGGCGGGTACGGAAGGGACGGCGGGGCCTTCGGACCGGGGCCTTGCCGCCCCTGTCCGTACCCGCCGCCGTCGCTTTCCTTCCCGCCGTCCCCGTCCGTTCCGGCCCGGGCGCGGTCCAGGGGGTGTCTGATAAATGCGTGCCGGACCCCGCGACGCCGCAGGTATTTGGCCGCAGGTATTTGTCAGACACCTAGTGACCCTGCGGGCCGTACGGCGGCGACACGGCCGCCGCCTCGGCCAGGGCCGGCCCCAGGTTCTCCGCGCGCATGCGCCGGTCGACGTAGAGGAGGCCGAGCACCAGCTGCGGGAACGTCGCGGAGACGAGCTGGCCGACCAGCTGCCCCAGGCTCAGCGCCAGCACATAGCCGCTCATGGCGAGGACGACCGCCGCGGGGCTCGGGTCGTCGGAGAGGGTGCTGCCGCCGATGGCGCCGGAGAAGACGCCGAGGAAGGAGAACGGCATCTGGACCATGTAGCTCACCACCGCGGCCATCGCGAAGCCCAGCAGGCCGATGCCGAAGACCCGCCACCAGTCGCCGCGCACCAGCCGCGACGAACGGCGCAGCGCCGCCACCGGGCGCTGCCCCTCGAAGACCACGGCCGAGGGGGCCAGGCTGAACTTCACCATGAGCCAGGCGGCCAGGGGAGCGGTGGCCAGAGCGCCCAGCAGACCGAGCGCGGCCCACAGCGGGGCGCTGGACCCGTCCGTCACGGCGAGGCCGATCATGAGGGCGAAGAAGCCGACCACCGCGAGCGCGAGCGGGACCGTCGCGATCAGGCAGGTGAGGAGCACCGTCCCGATCAGCGCCGGCACCCGGGACCAGGCCCGGCGCCAGACGGCGGAGAAGGTCGTCGGCCTGCCCAGCACCGCCTCCTGGAGGACCACCGGCACCGCCGCGTATACCAGGGTCGTGGTGACCACGAACGCGGCCATTCCGACCAGCCAGACGACGCCCAGTCCGGACAGCACCGGCACCAGGTCGCCCGTCGCCGGGTCCTCGTCGGCGCCGAGGGCGAGCAGCCGGCGCAGATGGTCGCCGACCGCCGAGTAGGCGACCATGGCCGCCAGCGCCACCGCGACCAGCGTGCCGCCGTACGCGCTCGCGCCGACCCCGAGCAGCTGCTTCCAGTAGCGTCCCAGCGTGCTGAAGGCGCCCCCGAGTATGTCTCCCAGCCTCAGAGGCGCCAGGGGTATCACTCCGGGCTTCGGCGGCGGCATCCAGCCACCCCAGCCCGGCGGCCCCCCGTACGGCGTCCCGTACGCGGCTCCGCCGCCCCACCCCGCATCCTGTGTCACCGCAGCTCCGTGATGTCTCGTATCCGTCATCGGCGTCCACGCCGGTCGGGACACCGTAGCGTCCCCTTTGGCGCGAAGTCGTCGTGCCGTCGGAGGAACGGCGATGCGTACACTCGTACACATGGGTTACGGACTGCTTGCCGCGGCGATCGCGGCGGAGGTCGCCGGCACGACGGCCATGAAGTACAGCGAGGGCTTCACCCGCCTCTGGCCCTCACTGATCACCGTCGTGGGTTATCTCGTCGCCTTCACGCTGCTCGCCCAGACGCTGAAGAGCCTCTCGGTGGGGACCGCCTACGCGATCTGGGCCGGCATCGGCACCGCCGCGGTCGCCGCCATCGGCATCCTCTTCATGGGCGAGTCCGGCAGTCCGGTCAAGCTCGCGGGCATAGCGCTGGTCATCGCCGGAGTGGTGGTGCTGAATCTGGGCGGGGCCCACTGATGACGCGCCGGTACGACCCCGAGCGGCGCGACCGCATCATCGACGCCGCGATCCGGGTCGTCGGCGCCAGGGGCATCGCGGGCCTCAGTCACCGTTCCGTGGCGGCCGAGGCCGACGTGCCGCTGGGCTCGACGACCTATCACTTCGCCTCGCTGGACGAGCTGCTGATCGCCGCGCTGCGCCGGTCGAACGAGAGCTTCGCCCAGCTCATCCGGGAGAGCCGGGTGCTCGCGGACCCCGAAGCCGACCTCGCCGGGGAACTCGCCCGGCTGCTGGGGGAGTACTTCTCCGGGGGGCGGGGGCGGGCCGAGCTGGAGTACGAGCTGTACCTCGCCGCGCTCCGCAGGCCCGCGCTGCGGCCCGTCGCCGCCGAATGGACCGACGCCGCGGCCGAGCTGCTCTCCCGGCGCACCGACCCGGCGACGGCGCGGGCGTTGGTCGCGCTCATGGACGGGATCTGCCTCCAGGCGCTGCTCACCGGCGGCGCGTACGACGAGGCGTACGCACGGGAGATGCTGGGGCGGGTCGTCGGCTGAGCGGGCGCGCCGGGCGAACGGGGGCGTCGCCCGGGAGCGGCGCCTACGGAGCGCGCCGGGAGCCGCCGGCGCGCCGAAGGGCCGCCGGGGGCCGTCGGCGCGCCGCCCCGAAGCCCCGGCGTCCGCCGCCAGGCACCCGGCGCCAGGCGTCCGTCGTCGGGCGCCCGGCCTCAGGCATCCGTGCCGTCCGCATGGCGGACCGCGGCCAGCGCCGCCCGCACGCTCGCCTCGACGTCCGGGATCGGATACAGCGCCGCACGGATCGTCCGCTCCCGGTCCACCACCAGGGTCAGCCGCTTCAGCCGGCTGGTCCCCGCCGCCCGGAAGGTCGGCAGCCGCAGGGCCGCCGCCAGCTCCAGTCCGGCGTCGGACAGCAGCGGGAAGCGCAGCCGTTCCGCCTCCGCGAACGCCCGCTGTTCGTCGGGCCGTTGGGTGGACACCCCGTGCACGGTCGCGCCCGCCGCCGTGAACTCGGCCAACTGGTCGCGGTAGGCGCAGGACTCCAGGGTGCAGCCGGTCGCGCCCGGGATCCCGGCCCAGCCCGGCGGATAGGCGTCCCGGCGGGCGTAGGCGCCGGGGAAGCAGTACAGGACGGTGTACGGGGTCCCGGCGACCGGGTCGCGCGGCTCGCCGTCCCGGTCCACCAGGCGCAGCTCGGGCACGCGCGTTCCCACCAGCGCGTGCACCCGGGCGGCCTCCTTCGAGTTCTCCTCGGCCGTCGCCGTCACGTCGCCCTCTCCCATCACCCAGGTGTCGCCCCAGTCCTGGAGCGCGATCAGCACGGGCAGCAGCGCGTGTCCGCGCCGGGTGAGCCGGTACTCGTGCCGGGGCGGCCGGTCCTGGTACGGCTCGCGGGACAGCACGCCCGCGTCGACCAGCAGCCGCAGTCGCTCGGCCAGCACCTTGCGGGACACGCCCAGCTCCGCCTGGAGCGCGTCGAAGCGGTGCACCCCGCGCGCCGTGTCACGCACGATCAGCAGGGTCCACCAGTCGCCGACCACGTCGAGCGCCTGGGCGATCGCGCAGTCGGCGTCGGCCAGGCTGGTGCGCTGGGGCATGAACTTCTCCGTCGGTCCGCCGGAGCCGGGGGCCTCCTGTCCGGCCGGCCCGGCCCGTTTCCCGTACCCTGCCACAGTCCGTTCCCCATGGGAACCCGTGGGGTCGCCGCAGGCGCGTCCGGCGGGGACGGGCGCCGCGCCGTGCCCGGCGGGGCGGGCGGCCGGACGGGCGCGGCCCGGGCGGGGCACGCCCGCGACCACCCGGCGAGACCGGTTGGCTCCGATCGCGTGTGCCCGGTTAGGTTTCGTGCATGAGCGATACCTCTTCTCCCCGCACCACCGGCGCCGTCGCCGCCGGCCTCGCCACCGTCGCCGGTGACGGCTCCGTCCTCGACACCTGGTTCCCCGCCCCCGAGCTCACCGCCGAGCCGGGCCCGGCCGGAACCGAGCGGCTCACCCCCGACCAGGCCGTCGGCCTCCTCGGCGAGGGCGCCGCCAGGGCCATCGGCGTGGACGCCCGCCGCGGTGTCGAGATCGTCGCCGTGCGCACGGTCATCGCCTCGCTCGACGACAAGCCGCTCGACGCCCACGACGCGTACCTGCGCCTGCACCTGCTCTCGCACCGCCTGGTCCGGCCGCACGGCCAGAACCTGGACGGCCTCTTCGGTCTCCTCTCCAACGTCGCCTGGACCTCGCTCGGCCCGGTCGCCGTGGACGACGTGGAGAAGGTGCGGCTGAACGCCCGCGCCGAGGGCCTGCACCTCCAGGTCACCTCCGTCGACAAGTTCCCCCGGATGACGGACTACGTCGCCCCGAAGGGCGTCCGGATCGCGGACGCGGACCGGGTCAGGCTGGGCGCGCACCTGGCCCCCGGCACCACCGTGATGCACGAGGGCTTCGTCAACTTCAACGCGGGCACCCTGGGCACCTCTATGGTCGAGGGCCGGATCTCCGCGGGCGTCGTGGTCGGCGACGGCTCCGACATCGGCGGCGGCGCCTCCACCATGGGGACCCTCTCCGGCGGTGGCAAGGAGCGCATCGTCATCGGCGAGCGCTGCCTGATCGGCGCCGAGGCCGGGGTCGGGATCGCGCTCGGCGACGAGTGCGTCGTCGAGGCCGGGCTCTATGTCACGGCGGGCACCCGGATCACGATGCCGGACGGCCAGATCGTCAAGGCCCGCGAGCTGTCCGGCGCCTCGAACATCCTCTTCCGCCGCAACTCGGTCACCGGCGCCGTCGAGGCCCGCCCGAACAACGCGGTCTGGGACGGCCTCAACGACATCCTGCACAGCCACAACTGAGCCGCGCCCCGGGCGTCACGGGCCGGGGGCGGGACTTTCGGCGCCTCCGAAGACGCCCCGGCCCGGCCCTGAGCCCGGACCCTGCTCACGGCCCGGACCCTGCTCACGGCCCTGAGCCCGGCCCGGAGGCCGGTTCCGGCCCGGACCTGGAGCCCGGTCGCGGCCCCGGCGGGGGTGTTCTCACCCGCGCCGGTCCGCGGCGGCGAGCAGCTCCTCGTACGCCTTCCGCAGCCCGTCGGCCGCCGCGCGCCCGGCGGGCTGCAGCGGCTCCCGGACCGGCCCGGCGTCGAGCAGCGCCTTCGCCGTGACCGTGCCGGGGAGCCCGGACGCCATCATCAGCTCGATCAGCGGGAGCGTCAGCCCGTTGAGCCGGGCGGCCCCGGCGGTGTCCCCGGCGTCGAACGCGTCCAGGACCGCCCGCAGCTGACGGGGCGCCACATTGGCGACCGTGCTGACGTACCCGGCCGCGCCGATCGCGTACAGCGGCAGGTTCAGCTCCTCGCTGCCCGAGTAGTACGCCAGCGAGGTCGCGCCGATCACCTTCGTCGCGCCGAGCAGGTCGTAGGAACAGTCCTTCACGGCGACCACGCGCGGGTGCTCCGCGAGGCGCAGCATGGTCTCCGGCTCGACGCGGGTGCCGGTGCGGCCGGGGATGTCGTACAGCATCACCGGCAGGCCGGTCGCGTCGGCGACCCGCCGGAAGTGCGCCTCGACGGCGGCCTGCGGCGGCTTGCTGTAGTACGGCGTCACCACCAGCAGGCCGTCCGCGCCGGCCTCCTCGGCCTGCCGGGCGAGGGCGACGGTGTGCCGGGTGTCCGGGCCGCCGACCCCGGCGACGACCGGCACCGCGTCCCCGACCGCCGCCCTGACGGCCCGCACCAGCGCGGCCTTCTCGGCGTCGGTGGTGGTCGGGGACTCGCCGGTGGTGCCGCTGAGCACCAGGCCGTCGCAGCCGGCCGCGACCAGGGAGGCGGCGTGCCGCCCGGCGGCCTCCGGGTCCAGCGTGCCGGACGCGGTGAACGGGGTGATCATGGCGCAGAGCGCCCGGCCGAAGGGGGCGGGGCGGGCGGCGGGGTTCGGGGGCGCCGTCGGGGAGGTGGGGTCTGTCATGCCCGCAGTGTCGGCGAACGGGACCGTGAAGGTCCACTTAGTTCTTCTTGGGGTGAAGGGTAAGAAACGCTCAACCATGGGAGCGATGCGGCCGCGCTCTGACCTGATCGAACGCCTGTCCGACGGGCCGAGGCGGGGTGGGTGCGTGAGCATGCGGGGGCGGGCACGGGCGGGGACCGGGCCGCGCCGGGGCGGGCGCGCGGTCACGGCCGCGCGCCGGAGTGCGGGCGGGCGCGCGCCGGGTCGCGCCGGGTCGCGCCGGGGCGTCAGCGGCGGGACATGTAGAGCGTGAAGGCCCGGTGCAGCAGCCTGTTGAGCGGGTAGTCCCATTCGCCGACGTACTCGGCGGCCCGGCCCCCGGTGCCGGCCTTGAAGCGCAGCAGCCCCAGCAGATGGTCGCCCTCGTCCAGGGTGTCGGTGATGCCGCGCAGATCGTAGACGGCCGCCCCCCGCTCATGGGCGTCGCTCATCATGCGCCACTGGATCGCGTTGCCGGGCTGGACCTCGCGCCTGCGGCCGGTCGAGGCCCCGTAGGAGTACCAGACGTGGTCGCCCACGGTCAGCATCGTCGCGGCGGCCAGCGTCTCGCCCTCGTGATGGGCGAGATAGAGCCGCATCCGGTCGGGGTCCTCGGCGCGCAGCGCGGTCCACATGCGCTGGAAGTAGCCGAGCGGACGGGGGACGAAGCGGTCGCGCCCGGCGGTCTCCCGGTACAGCTCGTGGAAGACCGGCAGGTCCTCGTAGCCGCCCTCGACAATCTTGACGCCCGCCTTCTCCGCCTTCCTGATGTTGCGCCGCCACTGCTGGTTCAGGCCGTCCCGGATCTCCTCCAGCGACCGCCCGGCGAACGGCACCTGGAAGACGTAACGGGGCTGCCCGGCGCTGAAACCGTCCTCGCCGCCGTCCTCGCCCCGCCGCCAGCCCAGCGCGAGCAGCCGGTCGACGAGCGCGGCCGCCCGCGGATCGTCCGCGTCCGCCGGCACGTCGCGCAGCCGCCGGGCCACCGGGTCGGCGATGGCCTCCTTGACCGTCCCGGCGTCCCAGCACCGGGCGACCACCGGCGGGCCCATGCGCACCGTGAACGCGCCCCGCGCCTTGAGATGCGCCAGCATCGGCCTCAGCCACCGCCCCAGGTCCGGATCGTGCCAGTCGATGACGGGCCCCTCCGGCAGATAGGCCAGGGTGCGCCGGGTCCGGGGGATCGGCCGGTGGAGCACGAGCGCCGCCCCGGCGAGCTGCTCCCGCCCGGTGGAGTCCGGCTCGAACCAGCCGAGGCTCTCCGCACGCCAGCCGGGCTTCACATCGCCCCACGACGGAACCTGCATGGGGCTCACGGCGGGGCGGCTCGCGACGAACGCCAGATGCTCCTCGCGGGTGATCGCCCTGAGATGCGGATGCATGCCGTACTCCGATCGTCTTCCGGCGGGCGCGCCGGACGGTTCCGCGGTTCCACGGGTCTGCCCGGCGCCGGCTCCACGCGTCCGCCGGTCCCGGCTCGACGGGGGCCGCCGGTCCCGGCGGCGGAGCGCCGTTGACCTCAAGCGCGCTTGACGTAGCAGTGTGGCCGTCGGCGGCGCGCCGCGCGGGCGCGCCGGGTCAGGAGGACCCGTCATGAGTGTGCGATTCGAATCCCGTCCCGATCCTGCCCGCAACGACGTCGGACTGGTCAAGGCGAGCACCTGGGACGTCGGCACTCCCGAGCGCCAACGGCGGACCGTCGAGGCGATCCGCCAGGCGTGGGACAGCCGCGACTGGCCGCACCCGGGGCTGCTCTCGTACACCGTCCATACCGGTGAGGACGGAAAGACCTTGTTCCACTACAGCCAGTGGAGTGGTGAACAGGCGTACCAGGACTTCTTCCGGCACGGCCGGGACGAGCGCAACGCGGACGTCGACGCCGCCGTGCCGGGCATCCGGCGGCTCGGACTGGACACCTTCGAGGTGTACCGGTCCCTGATGCCGGCGGACGGCGACGAGCGGGCGCCGGGCTGCGTGGTGATCGTCGACGTCCGGTTCGAGGGGGCGGACAAGGCCCGGCAGCGGGACTGGGTGGACACCGTGCTGGAGGCGCTGGCGACCGACCCGGCGCTCGCCCCCGGCGGCATCTCCGCCCACTTCCACGTGAGCGTCGACGGCACCCGGGTGCTCAACTACGCCGAATGGGAGAGCGCCCGGGCCCACGCCGACGCCCTGGCCGGACCCGGTGGGGGCGTCGGGTCCCGGACGCCGCAGTGGGAGCGCGTACGGACCTACCCGGGGGTCGCCGCCGGCGCCGTGCACCGGTACGCGCCCGCGCTCGGCGTCGGCCCGGTGACGGGCGCGTGACGGCGGCGGGGACGGGTGCGGACGCGGTGGAGCGGGCGCGTGACGGCGACGGCGGATCCGGACGCGGAACGGGCGCCCGGCGCGGGGCAATCCCCGGCGTACGACGGGCAGTTGTCAAGGGCTTGACCCGCTGTGGACGGTGTTCGCCGACGGAACCGGGCGGCATCGGGCGAAATGCGTCTACGCTTGGGCCGCCCGACCCGGTACGCACCGTACGCCCGAGGAGAGTCACCAGATGTCCGCAGAGCGCCCCACCCTGCCGCCCGTACGGCTGCCCATCGAAGCCGAGCTGGCCCGGGACGCGCTCGCCGCGCCGCTGCTCGCCCGCGCCGTCCGGCTCGCGCGCTGGGCCGGCCCGGAGACCCGGGTCGGCGCCGGCGGCGAGCTCGTCGAGGCGCAGCTGCCCGCGGCGGCCGAGCACCTCGGCCTCCCGGCGGACGACGAGGGCGCGGCGGAGGCGAGCGAGGCGTGGCGGCTCGCCGTCGACACGGGTCTCGTCGACGTCGAGGACCCGGACGAGGACGCCGGACCGGAAGCGGAGGGGACCGCCGCCGCCGGTGAGAACCTGGCGCTGATCACCGGGGGCTCGCCGCAGGACGTCCTGGAGATCTGGCTCGACGGGCTGGAGGCCGTGCACGCGGACGCCACCGCCCCCGTCTTCGACGATTTCGCCGACCTCGTCTCCGAGGACGGCACGGTCGACTTCGACGCCCTGGACTGGGACCCGGAGGCCGAGGCGGAGTTCCTCGACGGGGTCCTCGGCAACCTGTACCTGCTCACCGCCGCCGACGGCGACGCGGAGACGGCCCCGCTGCCGCTGCCCGTGCTCGCCGCCTCGGTGATCGTGCCGGAAGACATGGGCGAACCCACCGACGACATCCTGGAGCAGGTGTCCGAGGCGATGATGCGTCTCGACGACCAGTTCCGGATCCTGGAGCCCATCGGGATCGTGGAGTACCAGCCGGTGGACGAGGCGCTGCTGGTCGAGGAGGGCGAAGACGCCGACCCCCGGGCCGACGAGGAGGACGTCACCCGGTACGGCATGGTGAGGCTGACCCCGCTGGGCCTGTACGGCATCCGGGCCCGGATGCTGGACGCCGGGGTGGACGCCCCGGCGATCGGCGACCTGGCGGACAAGGGGGCCGACGCGCTCCTCGGCGGCATCGCCCGCTACCCGGAGGCCGCCGCCCGCGCGGAGGCCGAACTGTGGCTGGCCCGCCGCGGCACGGACGGAGCCGCGGCCGAGCTCCTCGCGGCCGCGCGGGGCGCGGACCGGGAGGCGCCGCTGCGCCGGCTCCACTGCCAGCAGGCGCTCTCGCTGCTGGGCGCGGAGGCGGAGCCCGCGGTGCGCGCGGTGCTGGACGACCCCGAGCTGGGCGGCCTCGCCCGGGTCTGGCTGGTGGAGCTGGGCGCGGCGGACGTGCCCGCGCCGCCGGAGTCGATGGTCTTCTGGCTCGCCGTCGACACCATCGCGGCCCAACTGGAGACGGATGGCGAACTGGACGAGCTCCAGGGCCTCATCGAGGGCCTGGCGAGCCGTCACAACGGTTTCTTCGACGAGGTCTGGCGGGTGGAGCACCCCGCGACGGCGGACGTCCTCGAAACGATGGGGCAGCTGCACAGCGACAAGAAGAAGGCCAAGGAGGCCCGCAAGGCGGCGTTCAAGGCGCGCTCGCGGGCCGGTTCCTGATGTTGTGTCAGTAATGTGCCGTCAGTGATGCGCGAGGCGTGCGCGGTGGCTGCGGCCCGCCCGGCGCGTGCGGACCCTTCGGTCCGTGCGGGCCGTCCGTGTTCGCACGCCCCTTCACGCGCACGCCCCTTCACGTGTGCGTCCGTTCGCGCGGACGTGTGCGCGTAAACCCTCGCGGCCGCCGTGAGTTCTTTCCGAGAGTCCTGTCCGTGCCCAGGTGCGCGGGCGGGACCCGTTTCTCCAGGTTGAAGAAGGCCGCGGGAACCGACCCCCGCCACCGGATTCCGTTCCGGTGTGGTGCCGTCGTCGGTTCCGCCGAACTGGATCGCTGGGCGTCACCACCGCATCGGCGATGACCGCACGCAGCTCCCGCGGCGGGGGCCGTACCGGGACCGTGCCCGGCCCCGGGACCGTGGCGTACGGGGGCGTCACGGGCCGGGCCCGGGCGGCTTCGGGCTGGTGCGTCCGGCCGCGGAGCGCGGGGGCCCCGGCGCCCGGCATGGGACCGGGGACCGGGGCGCGCCGGGAACGGGCTACAGCGCCTGGGCGGCGGGCTTCACCATGCCGCGGACGGTCCGTGACTTCACGAACTCGCCCAGGGCCGTCATCTCCCATTCGCCGGAGAACTGCTTGATCAGCTTCGCCATCATCACGCCGGTCTGCGGTTCCGCGCCGGTCAGGTCGAAGCGGACCAGCTCCTCGCCCGTGGCGCCGTCGACCAGGCGGCAGTACGCCTTGGCGACTTGGGTGAACTTCTGGCCCGTGAACGAGTTGACTGTGAAGACCAGGCCGGTCGCCTCCGCCGGGAGCCGGCCCAGGTCGACGACGATCACCTCGTCGTCCCCGGCGCCCTCGCCCGTGAGGTTGTCGCCGGAGTGCTTGATCGCGCCGTTCAGAATGGAGAGCTTGCCGAAGTAGCAGCTGTCCAGGTGGTCGCGGTTGGGACCGTAGGCGATCACCGAGGCGTCCAGGTCGATGTCCTTGCCGCGGTACGCGGGCTCCCAGCCGAGCCCCATCTTGACCTGAGAGAGCAGCGGTCGGCCGCCCTTGACCAGGGACACCGTCTCGTTCTTCCGGAGGCTGACCCGGCCCTTGTCCAGATTGATCCGGCCGGGGGCGGCGGGCGCGGCCGGCGGGGCGGCGGGAGCCGGCGGAGCCGCGATCCGCGGATCCACGGGAGGCGCGGGGGGCGTCGGGGGCGCGACGGGGGCGGGCGCGGTGACCGGCGCGGGCGGCGCCACGGGCGCGGGTTCGTCCTCGACGGAGACGCCGAAGTCCGTCGCGATGCCGGCCAGGCCGTTCGCGTAGCCCTGGCCGACCGCGCGGACCTTCCAGGCCCCGTTGCGGAGGTAGACCTCCATGACCACCAGCGCGGTCTCGGTCGTCAGACGGGGCGGGGTGAACGTGGCCAGCACGCTGCCGCCGTCGGCGTCGCGCACGGTCGCCGTGGGCTCGATGCCCTGGAAGGTCTGCCCCGCCGCGTCCGGGCTCGCCGTGACGACGATCTTCTCGATGCCGGGCGGGATCGCGGCGGTGTCCACCACGATCGCGTCCGGTGACGTGCCGCCGCCCGAGTGATACGTCACGCCGGGGCCGGCGGGCTGGTTGTAGAAGATGAAGTCGTCGTCGGAGCGCACCTTGCCGGAGGCGGTGAGCAGCAGGCCCGAAACGTCGAGCCGCACCGGTGCGGAGACGTCCACCGCCACACGGGCGGCGGAGAGGGGGATGTTCGAGCCGGGGGTCATAGCGGTCATGCAGGAGGTAACGAACGACCCGGCTTTGCCGTTCCCTTACCTTCGGCCGCCTTGACGTACCCCTGATGCGCCCTCACACGGACGGAGTCTCCGCCCGCCTGCCCGTCACTGTTCGGCTGGTGAGGAGGGCGGCGAGAAGGGCGGTGCGGGGAGCGGGGCGGCGGGGCCGTCGGCGGGCCGTCCGCGCCGCCCGGCGAGCAGCAGGACCGGGGCCGGCAGCCCCGCCGCGCCGGTCAGCGGCAGCAGCACCTGGACGTCCACCAGCGCGACCAGGCCCGCGCCCAGCGCCAGCGCCACCGCGTTCGGCACCATCATCAGCGTGTTGGCGGCCGCGGCGGTGCGGCCCAGCACCGCGTCCGGGGTCTCCCGCTGCACCGCCGTCATCGCGGCGATCAGGACGCACGGCAGCCCGAGCCCGATGGCCGCGCTCGCCACCAGCGCCACCGAGTCGTACGGCAGCCCCCGCACCCCCGAGGCCACCGCGAACAGCGCGATCCCGGCCGCCGTGAAGACCCGCTCCGGCAGCCGCCTCAGCAACGGGCCGGCCAGCAGCCCGATGGCGACGGACCCGGCCCCCTGCGCCGCGTAGAGCACCCCGGCGTAGGCGGGGGAGCGCCCGAGGACGTCGTCGACGAGGGCGTAGACCGCCGCCCCGTTGAGCCCCGCGCACAGCATGGTCGCGGCCCCCGTCGGCACCAGCGGCCGCGGCACCGGGGAGTTCCACAGCGTCCGCGTCCCGCCGCCCCGCCGGTCCCGCCCCCGGGCCGCCGCTCGTCGGCGGGCTCGCGTACCGGCAGCAGTGCGCAGACCCCGGCCGCCAGCGCGAACGACGCCGTGTCCAGCAGTGCCACGGCGGCGCCCCCGAACTGGGCGTACAGCCCCGCGCCGGCCAGCGGCGCCAGCAGCTTCATGCCCTCGTTCGCCGTCATCCGCAGTCCGTTGAAATCGCCCAGCAGGCGGGCGTCGACGCCCCCGGCGACCAGCGCGGACTCGGCCGCGTCCGTCAGCGCCGAGGCCGTGCCGTACAGGACGAGCACGACGAAGAGGATCCAGACCCGCTCCGCCGAGTCGACCAGGAGGAGCGTGGCCAGCAGCGCCGCCATCGCCGCGCTCACCCCGACCAGCAGCGGTTTACGGGGAAGCCGGTCGACGATCGCCCCGAGCGGGGGGCCGGCCAGCACCGGCAGCCACATCGCGAAGACCGCGAGCGCCGCCAGGCCGTCGGAACCGGTGAGCGACTTCACCCAGACCCCGGCCGCGAGCCACATGGCGGACGTCCAGAACCCGGAGACGACGACCACCGTCAGGAACAGCCCCGCCGTACGGTCCCGCAGCACCCGCACCGTCGCGGACCCCGGCCTCTTCCGCGCCCCCCGGCCCCGGCTCCGTCCCCGCGTCCGCCCCCGACCCCGGACCTGATCCCGCTCCCGCTCCCGATTTCGAACCCGGCATCGCACCCACCACAACCCTCCGGAACCGCACCTGCGCTGACGGGTCCAGGCCGGCGAGTGAGGAGGTCGTGGCGAGTGAGGAGGTCGCGAGGCATCGGGAAGACGCCCGGTTCCGTGCCGCCCGCGCCCGCCTCTCCGGCACCGCCTCTACGGCGGATGCCGTAGAGGCGGTCCGAAAACGGGAGGAACCGGCTCCGGCGCACGGGACACCAGAACACCGGAACACCGGGGCGCCGAAACGGCGGGCGGGACACCGGCGCGGAGGGACGCGGAGGACGGCGCACGGAGGCGCACGGGGGGACGGCGCACGGGGGGGGGCAGGGGCCGGCCGGGGCCGAAACGCCCTGCGGCCCGCCGCGCGTCAGCGTGCCAGCGCCGCCTTCATCATCTTCTGGGCGATGGGCGCGGCCAGGCCGTTGCCGCTGACCTCCGAGCGGGCCGCGCCGGAGTCCTCGACCACCACCGCCACCGCGACCTCCTTGCCGCTCGTCCGGTCCTTCGCGTACGCGGTGAACCAGGCGTACGGGGTCTTGCTGTTGCCCACGCCGTTCTGCGCGGTTCCCGTCTTGCCGCCGACCTCGGCCCCGGCGATCCGGGCGTTGGTGCCGGTGCCCTCCTCGACGACCGTCACCATCGCGCTGCGCAACTGCTCGGCGGTGGACTTCGAGACCACCCGTTTCGTGTCCCCGTCGGCGTACTCCTGCAAGGTGTCGCCCTCGGCGTCCGTCACCTTCGACACCATGTGCGGCGCGGCCAGTTCACCGCCGTTGGCGAGAGCGGCCGACACCATCGCCATCTGCAGCGGCGTCGCGGTCACCTCGAACTGCCCGATGCCCGACAGCGCCGTCTGCGCCTTGTCCATGCCGGACGGGTAGACGCTCTTGTACGCGCGCACCGGCACATCGAGCTTGTCGGCGTTGAAGCCGAACTTCTCCGCCATCGCCCGGACCTTGTCCTGGCCGAGATCGACGGCGATCTTCCCGAAGACGTTGTTGCAGGAGTACCGGAGCGCGGTGCGCAGGCTGGCGTTCGCGCAGGGGGCGGTAGCGCTCTCGTTCTCCAGGTCCTTGCTGCTGCCGGGCAGACGGTACGGGTTCGGGCTGTCCGTGGGCTCGTCGACGGAGCGGTACAGCCCGTCCTCCAGCGCCGCGGCCGCCACCACCAGCTTGAACGTCGAACCGGGCGCGAGCGGCTGCCGCAGCGCCCGGTTGACCATGGGCTTGTCCTTGTCGTCGAGCAGCTTCCGCCAGGCGTCGCCGTCCGTGGTCCCGCTGATCGTCGACGGATCGTAGGACGGGGTGGAGACCACGCCCAGGATCTGCCCGGTCCTCGGATCGATCGCCACCGCCGCGCCCTTGTCATGGCCCAGCGCCCGGTACGCGGCCTTCTGCACATCGGGGTCGATCGTGGTCAGGACGTCACCCGGGGCCGCCTGCTCGCCGGTCAACGCGTTCAGCGGGTTCTTCAGCCGGTCGTCGGTGCCGTCGAGCACGGAACCGTAGATCCCCTCCAGCTGCGTGGCGCCGTACGCCTGCGAGCTGTAGCCCGTGACGGCCGAGTAGAGCGCGCCCTGCGGATAGGTGCGCTGGTACGCGAGGTCGCCGCTCACCGTCCTCTTCGATCCGGTGACCGGCTTCCCGGCCACGATGATGTCACCGAGCGGCTGCGCGTACCGCGCCATGGTCTTCCGTCGGTTGTGGTCGTCGTCTGCGAGCGCCCGTGCCTGGTAGGCCTGCACCCAGGTCGCTCGCACCAGCAGGGCGAGGACCAGCAGCAGGCAGAAGACCGAGGTCCGCCTGATCGTCTTGTTCATCCCGGAGAAGGACGAGCGGGGCGCGACGCACCGTTCC
This sequence comes from Streptomyces tyrfis, assembly GCF_037034285.1. Classification (NCBI taxonomy): domain Bacteria; kingdom Bacillati; phylum Actinomycetota; class Actinomycetes; order Kitasatosporales; family Streptomycetaceae; genus Streptomyces; species Streptomyces tyrfis. The sequence goes on from NZ_JBAGJZ010000015.1 coordinate 72,995, forward strand.
CGGCCGTCCCGATTCTCACCGATTCCTCATGGTCGCCCCGGCCCCCCGCCGCCGTCGGCCGCCGCCGGGCCGTACCACCGGCACACGCTCCGGCAGCGCGCCGTCCATGAGGCCCGGCCCTTCTCGTCAACCGTGATCCGCAGCGCCACCGCGATCCGCAGCTCTGCCGGCGAGCCGTGCCCGCCGCCCCTTCCAGCCCGCCGGCCACGACTCCTTGCCAACCCCGAACGCCCGCACATACAGTCGCGCCACACTCGTGATCGGGAACCTTGTTCGGAATGCCGGACATGCCCCCGAGGCACGGCGGCGGAACGGAAGGAGCCATGGTGGCGGCACCCGTCCTGAGCCTCGACCCCCGCACCGGCGAACCGCGCGAGCGGGTCGCGGCGGAAGCCACCCCCGAGGAGGTCGACCGCGCCGTCCGCGCCGCCCACGCGGCACGCGCGCCTCCTCGCCGAGGACGGGCCGCACGACGCGCTCCTGGAGGAGTGCTTCGGCCCGTTCACGGTCGTCGCCCGCCACACCTCCGGCGACGAGATCGACGCCGTCCTCTCCCGCCTCCCCGGCAACCTCACCGCCACGCTCCACATCGCCGCCGACGGCCCGGACCCCGACGCCCCCGGCCTGCTCGCCGCCCTCACCCCGCTCGCCGGACGGATCCTCGTCAACGGCTGGCCGACCGGCGTCGCCGTCGCCCCGGCCCAGCACCACGGCGGCCCCTACCCGGCCACCACCTCCCCCTCGACCTCGGTCGGCGCCACCGCGATCGAACGCTGGCTGCGCCCCCTCGCGTACCAGTCGGTCCCCGACGCCCTCCTTCCGCCGGAACTCCGCGAGGCCAACCCACTGGCCCTGCCCCGCCGCGTGGACGGCCGCCGCGCGTGACGCCGGTCGGGCGCCCGCCGCGTGGCGCGCGAAGCGCGCCCGGGCAGCGGGGCGGGGGCGAGGCCGCGGAGGCCGGTATCCCCGGGGACACGCCGCGGGTCGGCCGGCGCACGGGGCACCGAGGCGACAGCCCTCAGCCGACTCGCACCTCGTCGAGGACCGCCCCGACCACCGAGGCGAAGGCGTCGAGGTCCACGTCCGCCGGACGCACTCGTGCCGCCATGGTCTTCGCGATCAGAAGTCCCATCGATCACGCAGGCCATCACGGTGGACGGTCCCGGGCGTCGAACGGCCGTTGCCGCGGCGTGACTTGGGTTTCCCCGGACCGCCCCCGCCCCGTCGGCCCGCGAGAACGCGATCCGCGTCCGGACGGGCGCCGGGCGGATCGCCGGCGGCGCGTCGTGCCCGCCTCGGGCGCGGTCACGCGTTCGCGCCGGGAATGGGGGAGTGCGGCGCGGTGTTCGTTCCGGTGCGCGGGGGAGTGCCCCGCGCCGTCCGGCCCGGGTCCCGAGGCCCGGGTCCGGATCGCGGAACCGTCGGACACCGGCCACCGGACCCCTGATCCCGGAGAGAAGAAGAGACATGCGCGTCGAGATCTGGAGCGACATCGCCTGCCCGTGGTGCTACATAGGAAAGGCACGCTTCGAGAAGGGCCTGGCGGCCTTCGGCCACCGTGACGAGGTGGAGGTCGTGCACCGGTCCTTCGAGCTCGATCCCGGGCACGCCAAGGGCGACACCGTGCAGGTGGTCGACATGCTGGCGAGGAAGTACGGACGCACCCCGGAAGAGGTGCGGGCCATGGAGGCGAACGTGGCCGCCAACGCGCGGGCCGAAGGGCTCGGCTACCTCACCGAGGGCCGCGACCACGGCAACACCTTCGACATCCACCGGCTGCTCCACCTGGCCAAGGCGCGTGGCCGGCAGGAGGAGCTGCTGACCGTCGCCTACCGGGCGAACTTCGCCGAGGAGCGTTCCGTCTACGACGGCGACGTGCTGGTCGAGCTGGCCGCCGAGGCCGGACTCGACGCCGAGGAGGCGCGCGCCGTGCTGGCCGACCCGCGGGCGTACGCCGATGAGGTGCGGGCCGACGAGCGGGAGGCGTCCGAGCTGGGCGCCAACGCGGTGCCGTTCTTCGTGATCGACCGGCGGTACGGGATCTCCGGCGGCCAGCCCGCCGAGGTCTTCGCCCAGGCGCTCGAACAGGCCTGGAAGGACCGGCCGTTGACCGCGCTCGGCGGCGACGCCGAGGCGTGCGACGCCGACGGGGCCTGCGCGGTCCCGCGGACCGGCGACGGCGGCGGGGCCTGAGCCACCGCGGTCGGCGGGCGACGGCGGGGCCGGCTCGGGGGCGGGTGACGGCGGGGGCCGGTGATTGACGGGGGAACAGGCGGGCTCCACGCTAGGACGCATGGAGACGACATCGCTCGCCCGTGTGGTGAAGGACCAGTTCGCGCCGGAGACCACGTACCTCGACACCGCCAGTCGCGGGCTGCTGCCCCGCCGCGCGGCGGAGGCCGTGAAGGAACTCGCCGACGAACTCGCCACCGGGAGCAGGGCGGGCTCCGGCGACTTCGAGGCGGTGGAGGCGGCCCGGGCCGGTTTCGCCCGTCTCGCCGGGGTCGACGCCGACCGGGTCGCCGTCGGCGGTTCGGTGGCGGCGCATGTCGGGCTGATCGCGGCCTCGCTGCCGGCGGGCACCGAAGTCGTGTCCCCCGAGGGGGAGTTCAGCTCGGTCGTCAGCCCGTTCGCGGTCCGCGGCGACCTGAAGGTGCGATATGTGCCGCTGGAGGCGCTGGCCGACGCGGTACGGCCCGGGACCGCGCTCGTCGCGTTCTCCTCCGTGCAGTCCTCCGACGGGCGGGTCGCGGACCTCGACGCGGTACGGGAGGCGGCGGCCGCCCACGGAGCCGGGACCCTGCTCGACACCACCCAGTCGGCCGGGTGGCTGGCGGTGGACGCCGGAGCGTTCGACTACACCGTCACCGGCGGCTTCAAGTTCCTGCTCGGCCCACGGGGCACGTCGTTCCTCACCGTCACCGAGGAGGCGCAGCGCACCCTGCCGTCCGTCTTCGCCTCCTGGGCCGCCTCCGACGACCCCTGGGACAGTACGTACGGCCCGGTCGGGCGGCTCTCGGACAGTGCCCGCCGCTACGACGAACCGCTGTCCTTCCTCTCGTACCACGGGGCCCGGCACTCCCTCGCGCTGCTGGGCGAGGTCGGCGCCGACGCCCTCCACGCCCACGCCACCGGGCTCGCGGCCCGCTTCCGGGAGGGGCTCGCCGGGCTGGGGCTCCGGGCGGCGCCGGGGGAGTCGGCCATCGTGGCCGTGCCCGGACTCGGCGTACGGGCGGCGGAGCTGGCGCGGGCCGGGGTGGTGGTCTCGGAGCGGGCGGGGAGCCTGCGCGCGGCCTTCCACCTCTACAACACGGAGGGTGACGTGGACCGGGCCCTGGACGTGCTCGCGCGCTGAGCGGCCGGCGCGGGGCGGGGGTCAGCGGGGGTCGGGACGGCAGTCCCCGGCCTCCCCGCAGAGGTTCTCCTCGACCTTGGCGAGCAGCCGGGCCAGCTCCTCGCGCTCGGCCGGGGCGAGGCCGGTCAGGGTGCGCTCCTCCAGATCCGTCCAGGCCCGCTCGACGGCGGTGTGCAGCGCGCAGCTCGCCTCGGTGGCCTCGACCAGAACGGCCCGGCGGTCGTCCGGGTCGGGGGAGCGGCGGACGTGCCCGGCCTGCTCCAGGCGCTGGAGCATCTTGGTGACGGTGGAGGGGTCCAGGTCCATGACCCTGATCAGCTCCGACTGGCGTGCCGGACCCGCCTCCCACAGGTGCATCATCAGGAACTCCTGGCCGGGGTAGAGCCCGAGCCCCTTCAGCAGCCTGCCCGCGGTGGTCCGGTGCAGCCGGGCGACCCGTGCGAAGGCGTGGCTGACGGGGCCGCCGACGGCGGCGCTCGACGGTTCGGTACAGCCGGGTTCGGCCTTCATCGGGACTCCTCGGGGTGGTGCCGGCCCCGTCCGGCCCGGTGTGCGGACCGGGAGAGGGGATCCGGGCGCTTCCTCCAGCGAACACTACCTTCACCCCGCCTTATGTTGGCCGACCAAGCGTGTGGGGTAGGGTGACGCGGTCAGGGAATAGTTGGCCGACCATATATCCTCTGGGAGTCCTCATGACCACCGCGTTCGACCCGATCGACCTGCCCGGCATCCGGCTCGCCAACCGGATCGCCATGGCCCCGATGACCCGCAGCCGGGCCGGCGAGGGCGGCACCGCCACGGATCTCGCCGTCGAGTACTACGCCCAGCGCGCCTCGGCGGGCCTGATCATCACGGAGGGCGTCCAGCCGTCGGTGGTGGGCCAGGGCTACCCCGACACCCCGGGGCTGCACAGCGCCGAGCAGGTCGCGTCCTGGCGCGAGGTCACCGACGCGGTGCACGCGGCGGGCGGCCGGATCTTCGCCCAGCTCATGCACGCGGGCCGGATCGGTCACCCCGACCTGCTGCCGGACGGCCTCACCCCGGTCAGCGCCTCGGCGGTCAGGCCCGCCGGGCAGCTCTTCGCCGGGACCGGGATGAAGGACTTCACCACCCCGCGCGAGCTGACCGGCGACGAAGTCCGGCAGACCGTCGCGGACTTCGCCTCGGCGGCCCGCAACGCGATCGACGCCGGCTTCGACGGAGTCGAGCTGCACGGCGCCAACGGCTACCTCATCCACCAGTTCCTCGCGCCCAACGCCAACCGGCGCACCGACGAGTGGGGAGGCTCCGACGAGGCCCGCATCCGCTTCGCCGTCGAAGTGGTCGGGGCCGTCGCCGCCGAGATCGGCGCGGAGCGGACCGGGCTGCGCATCTCGCCCGGGAACCCGTACAACGACATCGACGAGCCCGCGCCGGACGCCGCGTACACGGCACTGGTGCGGGAGATCGACCCGCTCGGTCTCGCCTACCTGCACGTCCTGGAAGCGGTGGAGATGCGCGAGCTGACCCTCGCGCTGCGCAAGGAGTTCTCCGGCGTCCTCCTCCTGAGCGCCCACACGGACGGGCCGACCGGCCCGGACGCCCTCACGCTGGTGGACGAGGGAGTGGCCGACGTCCTCGCGTACGGCGCGCTGTTCATCGCCAACCCGGACCTGCCCGCCCGGCTGAGGGCGGGCGGCCCGTTCAACGCCCCCGACCCGTCGACCTTCTTCGGCGGGGGCGCCGAGGGGTACGTCGACTACCCGGCGCTGGGCGACGAACGGTCCTGAGCCCCGGGCGGGAGGGGCGCCGCGGTGCGCGGGGCCGGTGCCCCGGTCCGGCCGCCGGAGCGGACCCCGCTACTCCCGGCCGGACTCCGCCGGCGGCTCGCCGTACCACCGCCAGTCGCCGAGCCGGGGGCGGCCCGGCAGCTCGCCGCGGCCGGTGGCCCAGAGCAGCACGGCCCACCGGTCGGCGTCCTGCGGCGCGTCCGGGAACAGCCGGGCCAGGACCCGGTCGCAGAGATCGGCGGGCGGCGTCCAGGGCACGCCCGTGCCCGCCGTGATGTCGTACACGTGCACCAGCGTCTCCACCACGCCCATGGCGGCGAAGCCCTCCGGATCGGAGTTGCCGCAGGGGTGGTACGCGCGGACGTCGGGGGAGGCCGTCCGCGCCATCGCCGCGAGCAGCGCACCGCTCGCCTCCAGGGTGCTCAGCAGCCCCGCCGGTCCGGCCGCCGCATCGGCGAAGACCGCGTTCGCCGGGCCGCCCTCGCGGTCGGCGGTCCAGCGGTACAGCACGTTCGCGTCCAGGGGCGGCCGCCGCGGGCCCAACTGGACCGCGTAGGCGAAGAGATCGTCGCCCAGGTGCTCCGCGGTCTCCCAGCGGCTCCACTCCAACGACCCGGCCGGCGCCCGCCAGTCGTCGGCGGAAACGTTCCGGAGCGCGTCGACCGCGAGACGGACCGCGGTGGTCACGTCGTCCGCGGTGACCCGTGCCCGGGCGCCGACGGGCGCCGCCCGCTCCGCCGCGCTCCGCTCGACGCACAGCTCGTTGCCCTCGGGGTCTCCCAACACACGGAACTAGACGTTCTGGAGTGTCGGCATGGGAATCCGGCGGTCCGAGTGCCCCGCTCTCTCTCACCAGCTCTGCCCGTGCAGCACGCACCCTCACGGGGTGGCCGCAGTGGTCGTGAGGCAGAGCGCGGGGACCGCACCCGCCCGCACGTATCCGCCCTTGACCAGGGCGCCGAACGGGGGTGGGCGCAGTGCGGTCCCCGTGTCGTCCGGAGTCGTGTACGAGCGCCAGGACGACGACCAAGCCCGCTAACCCAACGGCTAGAGGTGCGCGGTACCGGCCCCCTCGCGGGAGATCCGTACGCAATCCGCAGAGTTCCCCGGTTCGAGTCCGGCGGCGGGCACGCAACGACTACGACCACCAGGGGGTCGCACACGCGCTGTATCGACTGCACGGAGCCCGCGACCCATCGGGGCCGCTGCAAGGCTCATCACGGGGCGTACGAGGGGCGTCCGAACGTCCGGCTCTCGGCGGGCACGGGGACGACGACGGGCGAACCGCCGGGACGCTGCTGCGAGGTTCCGGCGGCGAGTACAGGAACAGGGCTCGGCCTGGTGCGACTGGTGCTTGGGCGACTTCCCCGCGGACGCTTAGCGGGACGTGAACCATGCGGCGAGCACGCTGCCCGCACTCGCGACGACCACCGTGAGGGCCCATCGGGAGACCTTCCATCGGGGAAGGTTTTCAACGGTTAAGTGCAGACCCCTGCAACGGAGTTCAAATGCCGGTGGCGGAGGGTTCTTCTTGTTCGACATAGCTACATCCCATCGGGGTCAGGTGGGTCACAGCACCCATCAAGGGCGTGAAAGTGCGTGAAGCGAGGCCGCAAACGTGAGAAGTCGTGAAAGACCAGCTCAGAGGCAGGTACCGCAACCATCCGGCGACAGAAGTGCACCCAGAGTGATTACACAGAGTGACGTCAATCAACCTTGATTGAAGGGGTTGAAACCTCCCATACGTCCTCGGCTGGTGAGCCGATCACACCACGCGGCCACACACCAAGACCATGGAGCGGATGGAGCGGATGGAGCGGATGGAGCGGTTCTGGAGCGAGGTAGAGCGGCGGACGCACCGCCCTCGGCCTTGGCCACAGATATCCGGGTACACGCTGAGTCGGCGCACAGTCCACCACCGAAGAACGAGGGGCGCTTGGTGTTGTTCGGCATGGCTCGATGAGATCGCACAGGGCGCGGCCTCGTCATTGCTGTGGCGGAACGGACCCCGTCAAACCCGTCAGAGATCCTCTTGGATGCGCGCTGAGGCTCAGCCGGTGCGAGATTCACCGCGACGTGAACCACGCAGCGAGCCCACTACCTGTGGTCGCGGCGAGTGCTGCCACCAGCCATCCGGGGACGCGTTTGACGGTCAAGTGGACTCCACCGCAGCGGATTTCGAACGCGAGGCGCCGTGCATCTGTCTTGTAAGGCATAGAGACATTGAGCCCTATTCGAGGGGTGCCATAGCAAGGGCTGCCCGCGTGGAACCTCATGAAAGCGATGAAAGATCAACCCCCGTACCAGAGGTGACCCCCTGTGCCCCGAAAACCCCGACCCCCGTGCTCTGTCCCCGGGTGCCCCGAACTGACCCCCTCGGGTGGTCGCTGCCCTCAGCGCGCCAGGGAAGCGAACGCCGATCGTGCCTCTCGTGGTGGCGCGGTCTACTCGACCTGGTGGCAACGCGTTCGGCGTGCGTACCTGTACGCGAACCCTTGGTGCGTGCTGTGCGGTCGAGCGGCGAACGTCGCGGACCATTTCCCAGTGTCTCGGCGGGCGTTGGTCGCTCGAGGCGAGTTGAATCCTGATGCTGCGAAGCATCTGCGTCCGCTGTGCGTCGCATGTCACAACCGCGAGACCGCACGGCATCAGCCTGGCGGTTTTGCTGCTGAGGCTCGGTCACGGCGCGAGGCGAACGAGCGCCCGCCGTTCTGACCAGGGGGGTACTCCCCTCTCCTCCCGAGATTGAGCGGGCGGGAGGCTAAAAACTCGCCTGGCTCATTGTGGCATTTTCGCGGAGGAGACTGCGACCCGACCTAACAGAAACACTCACCCCGTGCGCATCGTTCGCTAATGAATGATGGGTGCGGGGGCTCTCTTGCTTTACGCTCAGACCGCAACCGATGGCGGGGTGACGAGGCGTGCGCGCTCGTAGAGACTCCCGGCAGCCTGATTCTTGAGATAGGGCCGAATCCGGGCCTGCATCGTTGACATGGCCTTATCGCACTGTCCCGATTGAACGTCGGGGTAAATTTCCACGACCTTGGCCCATGTGGCACACGCGCTTTCGAGGTGGCCGACTTCTAGCTGACGTTCAGCAAGCATGGATAGGTAACGAATCCGGTTCCTCTTGAACGAGCTATGCCGCAGCTTGTCGGATTCCTCTAGGTCTTTGATTGATCCCCGAATGTCACCCAGTTCGTACCGAACCTGCCCGGCGTGATAGGTGAGAGAAGACGGGTTGTACGAGCCGCACGTCTTGGTTTGGGATTCGGCCTTTTCCATTGCCACTTCGGCCTCTCGCAGATACATAAGCGCCTTTGTGCGCTCGCCAAGCTGCGCGGAGGCGTGCGCTTGCTGCCCCGCCAGAAAGGCGCGCATTCGAGGACCAGCCTGCGGAGATGCAGACGCGGCTGCGTCAGCAAGACGCATCGCAGTCTTCCCGTGGCGTAGATCAACTGCCTGAACGCTCATTCCTCGTAGAGTTGTGCAATACGTGAGATGGTCTTCCGAGGCACCTGCTAGCTCTAGCGCTTTCAGGTAATACTGTTGCGCCAGGCCATGGATCCCCTCGTCCACCGCCATATATCCGGTGAGATAGCAGAGATCGGAAGCCGCTGACATCATCGCCTTGCGGACTTCTTCTGTTGCGTCGGCTCGAAGGTAGGGGGCTACCGTATTCACGAGGAATGCCGCCGCCATCGGGCGGGCGTGTCGACCTCCGAATTGGTCGTCCAAGTCAGAAACGCGCTCTGTCATGGCGATGACCATGTTTACGTCGGCCATCCCTATGCGTTGGGTTTTTCCCGATTGAACCGCTTCCATGCGCCCCACGACATCCGGCCACCCAGGGACGGTAAGGGCCACGGAGAATAGCCCCGCACTCAGGACGCTACGACGTGAGGGGTCCATGTCTTGCCTCCCGAGGTCTACCAGCCCTTCAGCGGTAGTCGGGTGACTATTGGACTCTTCCGGGGGTGACGGGAATCCTGCATCGGCGTGCGTGATGGGACGGAGCAGTCTCCGGGCGAGTGCTTCCAGAATCAGCGGCCGAACAGTTTCTCTCGGTAGGTGACCGCTCAACCACTGGTGAACTGACGGCTGTTGATACTTGAGAGGGGTTCCGCGTTCGGTCCCGATGCGGTTGACCTCTTGGGCGAACTGCCGCAGGGTCCACCCGCTCTCGCGGTACAGCCGCTCAAGTCCGGCGTTCGGCTTTCGTATCGTCACTGGCCTCAACTCCCGCGCTCTCACCGCTTAACGCTCTTAACTCCTGCCCTCTTCCCAACGGTACCGCTGTGCGTGGTCGAGCGGTTGCCTAGTGCGAGCACCACCACCGCGAGGGATAGCACCGCAAGGAGGGTCCGGGCATGGAGAAGCACGCACAGACGGTCATGGGGAACCCCGTAAACCTCCCGCTGAGGCTGGAGGGAGACCCGCGGCCGGTACCGGGATGCGCGCACTGCGACAAGGTCGCCATGGACCGCGACCACGCCAAGGCCAACGGTGACGGCAGCCGTGTGAGTGACTGCAACGTGCGGCTGAGCCGGCATCTCGCGGAAGCTCACCAGTGACCGCCACTCCGACGCGGGGGTCGCAGTACGGCGGAGCGGTCAGCGGTTCCGGCGTGATCCACCTGCCTGGCCCGACGCACCCGCCGAACCAGCGTCACGACGACTGCCCCAACTGCGTGCCGCTGAGGGAAGCCGAGTGAGGTGCGTACGCCGGTTTGGATGGTTCCGTGTTCGTCTTCATCGTCGCCGCTCTGACAACTGCGATTCCCACGCTGGCCGCTACTGGCCGCCTTTGAACTCCCGCCCCTGCCGAACGCATCCGAATTCGTTCCCCCACGCATTCGAAATCTCGGCAGGGGCGGGGCACCACAAACCAACGGTCGCAAGGAGATGCAATGAGCACTGCCGGAAACCGTCTCTTATTCGCTTGGCTTGAGATCACGGGACTCTGCAACGAGTTCTGTGATCACTGCTATGCGGACAGTGGGCCCAAGGGCACACACGGCACCATGACCGTGCAGGGCTGGTTGAACGTAATTGACCAGCTTGCCGACATGGGCACCCTGGACGTTCAGTTCATCGGGGGTGAGCCGACGCTCTATCCGAGCCTGCCCGCGCTGATCAAGCACGCCCACGGGCGGGGCCTCGGGATCGAAGTGTTCTCGAACATGACCCACATCCGTCCGGAACTGTGGGACACGTTCGCGGAGTACGGCGTGAAGCTGGCTACGTCGTACTACTCGGACACGGCCGAGGAACACGACCAGGTGACGCAGCTGCGCGGATCGCACAGGAAGACTCGCGCCAATGTCCAGACGGCGCTGGAACTCGGCATCCCGCTGCGCGGCGGAGTCGTCGCCGTGCAGGCCGGTCAGCGGGTACAGGAAGCCGCACAGGACCTTACGGCGCTCGGTGTCGGAACGGTTGGCGGTGACCGGACGCGTGCGTTCGGCCGTGCGAGCAATGGCGCAGCGCCGACCATCGCTGATCTGTGCGGGCACTGCGCCCACGAGAAGTGTGCCATCGGCCCGACCGGCGACGTGTGGCCGTGCGTCCTCGGTCGATTCCTGACCCTCGGCAATGTGCTGGAAAAGCCGATTTCCGATATCTGGGGCGGCGCGCAGATGACCGAGGTTGCGGCCGAGATCGCAGCGGTTCACGGGGATGGTGTCCAGTCGTGCACTCCTCCGCAGTTCCTACCCATGTGCGGTCCCTGTGGTCCGTGCGTTCCCTCGGTCGGGCACTGCGACCCCAAGGAAGCGGGCACCGCCGCTACGATCGCCGCCTAAGGGCTGTCCCGTAATCCATGGCGGGCGTGCGACGACAGCTGCGGCGCCTCGCGGCGTTGTCGGAACGCCCGCATACGTCCCGTATGCGGGCGCCCCTCCACCTTGCGGTGCACCACATCCGACGCCGCACGCTGATCCACCACGGGTTACGGGACAGCCCTTAGCCCGCTGAATGCAAGGGAGCACACAGATGGACGATCACGGGGACGACTTCGGTCCATGGGGGTGGGAGGAGGACGGCAACGCCATCCAGCGGACCGAGGACGAATGGCTCACCATCGCTCGATACGTCCGGCACGCGGCCAACAAGCTCGGGCCGGAACTCCCGCTGTGTCTCCCTGGTGAACCGCAGGAATGCGGGCGGACGGCTCAACAGCACGTGATTGCTTGGGCCGCTCACCTCAAGGCGGTCTCCCATCACCTGGTCGAACAGGCAACGCCGAGCGAGGCCAGGGGCGCACACGCCGTCGGGCCGATGTATCAGCGACGTCTCGCTGATCTGCGCGCGTCCACTTCTGCGCCACACTGACCGACCGCACAGCCATACCGGCCCCGTCCGCGTGCTGCCCCGTGGCGCACGCGGGCGGGGCTACTGCGCGTCCTGGTGCTCGCCCTCGCGCACTGCTGTGGATGTTGCGGATACTCCTTCCCGCCCGAGGAAGACGCCGAGCCGTCCCCGTGCATGCCACCGAGCCGACGAACCCGCCCCGCGTCATCTGCGGCCCCACCACACCGATTCCCGTGCACGTCCCCGCCCGGTCGATCCCGTCCCCGTGGTTCCACCGCGTAGGCCCGTGGCTCCTTGCGCGGGAAGCGGAGCGCAAGGCCGAACGGACACTAGAGCTACTGGCCATACCGGAGCGGTGGCGCGCGGTAGAAGCTGCGGCGGACGGACGGGACTACCCCTACGCCTACGAGGGAGCACCTTTCCCCACGTCCGCGTTCGCTGCGGTGGGGGTGTCGGCATGACCGCCGAGGAACTGTTCCCGGAAGTTCCCACCGGACACGTCGCCCTCTGCGTCGGCTGCCACACGGTGACCCGCGCCCCGATCCCCGTGCGTTGGATTCAGAGCACCAGCGGCCCCGGGACGATGCTCTACGCGTGCCCCGATCACGCCGTTGCACTTGGCGCGGGCCCGACCCCCGAGGACGCACTACACGCCCCGTAGACGGGCACAGACAGCAAAACGCCCCGTTCGGCAACTGCCGTGCGGTGCTCTGTCGTTGGGCTTGACCTGCGGGTGCTCTTAGAACTGGTAGTCAGAGGTGTTGGGGTCGGCGAGGGTCGCCCAGCCGGTGCCGTCCGGCCCGCGGTGGTCGGCGACGAGGCGGGCGCCCAGTCCGAGCAGCCGCTCCACCTCCTGGTCGCGGGTGCGGTCCCGCGGCTGGAGGTCCAGATGCAGCCGGTTCTTGACGCGCTTCGGCTCGGGCACCCGGATGAACAGCAGCGAGGCCCCCGGCGTGGCGACGAGCACCTCGGGATCGCCGGGGGCGTCGTCGCCGGGCAGCGGGGCGTCGAGCACCGCGGACCAGAAGCGGGCCAGTCCGTAGGCGTCGGCGCAGTCGATCGTGATGTGACGCACGAGTGAGGTCATGGACCCACTCTCACCGCCGACGCCCTTCGCGGTCCACCGAGTCGGGACGCGGTCCGGAGCGACGGACGCGGGCCGCGGACGCCGTGCGCGGGCCCGCCCCGCGTCCGTCAGAGGTTGTCCCCCCAGCCGCTCTGGATCATGGTCTGGAACGCCCACTCCCCGTTCCGCCGGATCAGGACGTCGGCGTAGCGCAGGCGTCGGGTCCGGCCCTGCGCCGTCATGGCCGAGTCCGAGAAGACCACTGCCAGGGAGGGGGAGACGAAGACGGGGGTCCGGACGGACTCGAAGGCGATGTCCTCGTCCCCCGCGCCCATCACCGCCGTCATCGTCCCGACGAACCGCTCACGGGTCCACTGCGCCGAACGGCCGTCGCCCGCCGCGTCGTCGCTCACGAGGTTGAGCGGGAACACGGCCAGATCCGCCATGCGCTCGATGTCGCGCCGGGCGCTGCGCGCGTCGTACTCGGCGAACCAGGCGTCCAGGCTCGCGCGGTCCTCGGCCGTGGGGACGTATCCGGTGTCGGGCAGCTGGATCACAAGAACTCCTCGCGTTCTCAGGTCGGGCTCATCAATTCATCAAATTTGACTACCGGGGAAGATATGCCTCCGGGAGTGAGTAGTCAAACTTGATGAGCTGGGGTGCCCCGGAACGCGTGAGGCCGGGAACGCGGACACGGGGCGGGGCCGGCGGGCGAGGCGGACATCCGCCCCGCCCCGTCGGCCCCGCCCCCCGCCGGGTGTCAGCGCACCGGGGTGAAGTCCCGGGCGCCGATGAACTCCGGACGCCGCGCCGGCGCCGCGAACGGCTCCTCGGCGGCGTTCTCCACGCTGTTGAAGACGATGAAGACATTGCTGCGCGGATACGGGGTGATGTTGTCGCCCGAGCCGTGCATGCAGTTGCAGTCGAACCAGGTCGCGGAACCCGCCGGGCCCGTGAAGAGCCTGATGCCGTGCCGGTCGGCCAGCCTCGTCAGCGCCTCGTCGGACGGGGTGCCGGCCTCCTGCATCCGCAGCGACCGCTTGTAGTTGTCCTCCGGGGTCGCGCCGGCGCAGCCGAGGAACGACGTGTGCGAACCGGGCATGATCATCAGCCCGCCGTTGGTGTCGTGGTTCTCGGTCAGCGCGATCGACACGGACACCGCCCGCATGCGCGGCATCCCGTCCTCGGCGTGCCACGTCTCGAAGTCCGAGTGCCAGTAGAAGCCCGAGGCGCCGAAGCCCGGCTTCACGTTGATCCGGGACTGGTGGACGTACACGTCCGAGCCCAGGATCTGGCGGGCCCGGCCCACCACGCGTTCGTCGGTCACCAGCCGGGCGAAGACCTCGCTGATCCGGTGGACCTCGAAGACCGACCGGACCTTCCGCGACTTCGGCTCGACGATCGAGCGCTCGTCGTCCTGGACCGCCGGGTCGTCGACCAGCCGGTCCAGCTCGGCCCGGTACGCCGCGACCTCGTCCGGGGTGATCAGCTGGTCCACGGTGAGGAAGCCGTCGCGTTCGAAGCCCCGCAGGTCCTGCGCCGCGACCGGTCCGGGGGCGCCGGGCGCGGACCAGACGACCGGGTCCTGGCGCGGGGTGACCGTCTCGGCGGCGCCGCGCGTGGGGTACGGGTCGACGCGCGCGCCGGCGGCGTCCGTACGGGTGTCGGTGGTCATGGGTTCAGCCCTCCTCCGTCAGCAGCGGGTAGACGCCGTTCTCGTCGTGCTCCTCCCGTCCGGTGACCGGCGGGTTGAAGACGCAGACGCAGCGGAAGTCGGTCTTCGGGCGCATGGTGTGGCGCTCGTGCCCGTCCAGCAGGTACATCGTGCCGGGGGTGATCCAGTGCTTCTCGCCGGTCTCGTCGTTGGTGAGCTCGGCCTCGCCCTCGACGCACAGCACGGCCTCGATGTGGTTCGCGTACCACATGGACGTCTCGGTGCCCGCGTACATCGTGGTCTCGTGGAGCGAGAAGCCGACCTTCTCCCGCGCCAGTACGATGCGCTTGCTCTCCCAGGTGCCGGAAGCGGCCCTCACATGCCGGTCGGTGTTCTCTATGTCGCTGAAGGATCGGACGATCACGGTGGTTCGGTCGCCTTTCTCTGTGCGTTGTTCTTCTTCGGGGGACGGACTGGACGGATGGACGGATGGACTGGGGGACCGTCGGCCGGTGGGCAGGGACGGAAAGGGGCGGAAAGGGACGGAAAGGGTGGGCTGACCGGCCCGGGGGTCAGGCCGTCTCGCGGATCGCGCGGGCCAGCGTGCGCAGGCCCTCGTCCAGTTCCTCGGGGGTGACGGTCAGCGGCGGCAGCAGCTTCACCACCTCGCTCCGCGGACCGGAGGTCTCCACCAGGAGGCCCAGTTCGAAGGCGCGGGCGCAGACGGCGGTGGCGCGCGCCGGGTCGGCGAACTCCACCCCCCAGACCAGGCCGCGGCCCCGGAACCGGGCCCCGAGCCGGGCGTGTTCGTCGCAGATCGCCAGGAGCGCCTGTTCGACCTGCTCGCCCCGGGCCAGGGTCTGCTTCTCCGTCTGGCCGTCCGCCCAGTAGGCGTCCAGCGCGGCGGCGGCCGTGACGAAGGCCGGGTTGTTGCCGCGGAAGGTGCCGTTGTGCTCGCCCGGTCCCCAGATGTCCAGCTCCGGACGGAACAGGCAGAGCGACATGGGCAGTCCGTAGCCGCTGATGGACTTCGACAGGGTGACGATGTCGGGCGTGATGCCGGCCTCCTCGAACGAGAAGAACGCGCCCGTGCGCCCGCACCCCATCTGGATGTCGTCGACGATCAGCAGCATGTCGCGGCGGCGGCACAGGTCGGCGAGGGCCCGCAGCCACTCGGGGCGCGCCACGTTGATGCCGCCCTCGCCCTGCACCGTCTCGACGATCACGGCGGCGGGCTGGTTGAGCCCCGACCCCTGGTCCTCCAGGAGCCGCTCGAACCAGAGGAAGTCGGGCACCCGGCCGTCGAGGTAGTTGTCGAACGGCATCGGGGTCCCGTGCACCAGCGGGATGCCGGCCCCGGCCCGCTTGAACGCGTTGCCGGTGACGGCCAGCGACCCCAGCGACATGCCGTGGAAGGCGTTGGTGAACGAGACGACCGACTCGCGCCCCTTCACCTTGCGGGCCAGCTTCAGCGCCGCCTCGACCGCGTTGGTGCCGGTCGGGCCGGGGAACATCACCTTGTACGGGAGGTCGCGCGGGCGCAGCACGTTGTTCTGGAAGGACTCCAGGAAGGCGCGTTTCGCGGTGGTCGCCATGTCGAGGCCGTGGGTGATCCCGTCGCGCTCGATGTAGTCGATCAACGCCCGTTTCAGCACCGGGTTGTTGTGGCCGTAGTTGAGGGATCCCGCACCGGCGAAGAAGTCGAGGTACTCGTGGCCGTCCTCGTCGGTCAGACGGCAGCCCTGCGCGCGGTCGAAGACCGCGGGCCAGCCGCGGCAGTAGCTCCGTACCTCCGACTCCAGGGTCTCGAAGACACTCAGTGCGGGCGGGGTGATGGTCACAGGGGGTCTCCTGCTCAAGGGGGTGACGGATGACGTCGGGTGAGGTGTCGGGCGGGCCGCCGGGCCCGGCGCCGGGCGGCGCGGCCGGGGCGGGCCGAGGGGCGCACGCCGGGCGGGGCGGACGGGCGCGGCCGTGGGGCGCGCGGGTCAGGCGGGGAACGGGCCCATGCGGTACAGGACTTCGGGCGCGTGCGCCCCCTCGGGGAACAGCTCGCCCTCGAAGAGCACCTCGCGCTCCAGGGCGACCGCGTGGCGCCGGGCGTAGGAGGCGAACAGCCGGTCCGACGCGGTGTTGTCCGGGGTGACGGTCGTCTCGACCGAGGACAGCCCCCGTGCGCCGGCGACCCGCGAGGTCAGCGCGTCCAGCAGCCGCCCCGCCAGTCCGGAGCCGCGGTGGTCGCGGCCGACGGCCACCTGCCAGACCACGAGGGTCCCGGGCCGGTCCTGGCGTAGATAGCCCGTCACGAAGGCGACGGGTTCCCCGGTCTCGTCACGGGCGACCACGGAGGTGGCGGCGAAGTCACGGCACCACAGCAGGTAGCTGTACGAGGAGTTGAGGTCCAGGACCTCGGAGTCGCGGGCGATGCGCCAGATCGCGGCCCCGTCCTCCACTCGTGGGGTGTCGATGATGAATTCGCTTCGGGCACGTGCAAAATCTGCTGGTGCGGCGGTCATGCGAATTGAATTTACCCAGCAAATTCCCGGATTGCATCGACGCAAGGGGTTGGGTGGAGAGATCCGTTGTGTTATCACGCGGGCGCGCGCACTGGCGCGACCGGGCGGCGATTTCCCCCGTTTTGGGGGTCTTTTATCCGGCATAACGGTCGCGATGTGGAGTCGGTCACAAGGTCGTAACTCTCGGATCGCGCAACGGAATTGTGTGGATCGCGGACCGGACGGCTTCTTCGGAACCCGGGTGTTTAGGCTTGGGGAAAGCGGGCAGAAGAATGCGGGGAGCTGCCTTGGACAAAGCAGCTCCCCGCATTTATGGAATTTTGTGGGACCGGTGCGGATTTATGCGTTCGGCCAGGTTTCCGAGACGGCCTTGCGGGCAGTTTCGAAGTCGACCTGCCGGCCCGTGTCGGCCAACGCCGCCCCCAGGGCCGCGAGCGAGGACTGCACCGCGCCCCGCGTCGCGTCCACACCGTAGTGATTGACCCGGATCATCTCCTTGGACAGCGCGCCCCCGCCCGCGATCAGCGGCAGCGAGGGGTCGGCCGCGAGCGCCCGCGCGACCAGATCCGTCGCGTCCGTCCCCTCGGGGACGCGCAGGGTGGTCGCGACCGGCGCCGCGTCCTTCGCCTCGTGGACGTACGGCGACAGCCCGCCGCCGAGCGCAACCGCGCCCGCCCGGGTGGCCGCGGCGGCCGAGGCGTGCCGCGCCATCAGCGCGTCCAGGCCCTCGCTCTCGATCCGGTCCACGCACGCCTCCAGGGCCAGCATCTCCAGCTGGGCGGGGGCGTGCAGCAGCGCCTTGCGGCCGCCGTCGATCCAGCGCTCCTTCCAGTCCAGGAGCGAGAGGTACGAGTGGCGCGGGGCCCGCGGGTTGGCGGCGATCCGCTCCCAGGCGCGTGCGCTCACGGAGACCGCCGACACCCCGGCGGGGCCGCCCATCGCCTTCTGCGCGCCGATCACGCAGAGGTCGACGCCCCACGCGTCCGGCAGCAGCGGCTCCGCGCCCACCGAGGCGACGGCGTCCAGCATGAACAGCGCCCCGTGCGCGCGGACCGCCTCGCCGATCTCGGCGACCGGATTGGTGTTGCCCGTCGCCGCCTCCGCGTGCACCAGGGAGACGAAGTCGATCTCCGGGTGCTCCTCCAGCGCCCGCGCGACCTGCTCGGCGGTGACCGCGGTGTGGAACGGGACCGCCAGGTCCACGACGTCGGCGCCGCAGTCCCGCAGCCAGTTCCCGAAGGTCTGCCCGTACGGGCCGGTGACGACGTTCAGCGCCGTCGAGCCGGGCCGGGCGGCGCCCCGGATGCAGCCTTCGAGCGGGAGCAGCGCCTCGCCCTGCGTGATGACGACGTCCTGCTCGGTGGCGAGGAGATCGGCCACGCGCCGCTCGATGGCCGCGAAGCGCGCGGCGGTCAGCGGGGCGAGGTCGAGGAACGGGTGCGTCACGGTGCTGCTCTCTTCGGGTCGGGGGCCGTGCGCGGCGGTGCCGTGGACGGACGGGGCTTCCCCCGAAGCGTACCGAGGGCGCCGGAAGGGGCCTCGTACAGTGCTGCCATGAGTGAGCGCAGAGCACCGCGGGTGCTGCATGTGAAGGGGCGGGTGCTCGTCGGACCCGACGAGGTCCGGGACGAACTCTGGGCCGTCGACGGGCGGATCGTCCACGAGCGGCCGGCCGGCGCCGACGAGGCGGTGACCGTCGCCGGCTGGGCGCTGCCCGGACTGGTCGACGCGCACTGCCACGTCGGGCTCGACCTCCACGGCGCGGTGGACGCCGCGACCAGCGAGAAGCAGGCCGTCGACGACCGGGAGGCGGGGGCGCTGCTGCTGCGGGACGCGGGCTCGCCCGCCGACACCCGGTGGATCGACGGCCGCGAGGACCTGCCGAAGATCATCCGGGCCGGGCGGCACATCGCCAGGCCGCGCAGGTACACCCGGAACTACGCCCACGAGATCGAGCCGGAGGACCTCGTCGCCTACGTCGCCCAGGAGGCGCGCCGGGGCGACGGCTGGGTCAAGCTAGTCGGCGACTGGATCGACCGGGAGGTGGGCGACCTGACCGCCTGCTGGCCCCGGGGGGCGGTCGAGGCGGCCATCGCCGAGGCGCACCGGCTGGGCGCCCGGGTCACCGCGCACTGCTTCGCGGAGGAGTCGCTGCGCGATCTCGTCGAGGCCGGGATCGACTGTGTCGAGCACGCCACCGGGCTCACCGAGGACACCATCCCGCTCTTCGCGGAGCGCGGGGTCGCGATCGTCCCCACTCTGGTGAACATCGCCACCTTCCCCTCGCTCGCGGCGGGCGGCGAGGCCAAGTTCCCGCGCTGGTCCGCCCACATGCGGCGGCTGCACGAGCGCCGGTACGACACCGTGCGCGCCGCGTACGACGCCGGGATCCCGGTCTTCACCGGCACCGACGCGGGCGGGGTGCTCGCCCACGGGCTGGTGGCGGACGAGGTCGCCGAACTGGTGAAGGCCGGCATCCCGCCGCTGGCCGCGCTCTCCGCGAGCACCTGGGGCGCGCGCGAGTGGCTCGGCCGGCCGGGGCTGGAGGAGGGCGCCCCGGCGGACCTGGTGGTGTACGACGAGGACCCGCGGGCGGACGTGCGGGTGCTGGCCGCGCCGCGGCGGGTCGTGCTGAACGGGCGCGTGATCGGCTGAGACCGGGCCGACGGGCGGATCCCGGGGCCGTCCGCCCACGCGGTGCGCGGTGTTGACGGGCAGTTACCGGGTTCCCGTCGTCTCGTTGGAACATTTCTGTGCGTGGCTCGGCGCGGTCGGCCCGCGCGCCGTCCGCGCTCGGCGGATCGGGTGACTCCGAGGAACGCGCGTACCGAGATAATCGAATACAGGCGCGAAAACCCCCCTTTGGGGTGAACTGGCCTCAGATGTCTGCCAGTTCACCCTCCGTGCGTAAAGCTGTCGGGGTCGAGGCCGCCGGTGCCCGCGATGTCCCCCATTGGGCGGTGCCGGCGGCTCCAAGTCTCTTGTGGGGGTTCCACCATCTTGAACAGCAACACCTTCCGCCTGGCCGCCCTGGCGGTCGCCGCCGCTCCGGTCGCCCTGCTGGCCGCGACCCCGGCGCAGGCCGCACCCGCGACCATCGCGCCCACCGGCGACGGGAAGGCGGGCGCGGTCGTGCTCCGCACCGCGCTCGACGTCTCACTTCTGAACAAGGCGATCGACGTGCCGCTCAAGGCCACGCTCAACGAGGTGCAGGCGCCGGCCGACGCCAAGCAGACCGCGCTCAGCGTGCGGCTGGACGGGGTGGACGGCGGCCGGCCGGTCAGCGTGCTCAGCGCCGACGTGGCCACCTCGGACGCGACCGTCGACAAGAACCGCGCCGAGGGCTACAGCAACCTGGCGAAGGCCCGGGTCCATGTGCCGGGACTGCCCGCGCTGCCGCTGATCGAGGTCGAGAAGGTCACGTCCAAGGCGGTCTGCGAGGTCGGCAGGAAGCCGGTCGCGGAGTCGAACGTGCTGGGCCATGTGACGATCCTGGGCAAGCGGATCGACCTCAGCGCGGGCGGGAGCACGCGCATCGAGGTGCCCGCGGTGGGCGAGGTGAGCCTCGACCTGTCGAAGACCCACACCACCACGCGCACCGCCGCGGCGACCGCGCTGCGGCTGAAGGTCTCCGTCAACCCGCTCAAGCTGAACGTCGCCGAGGTGGAGGGCGAGGTCACCCTCGTCGAGGCGACCTGCGAGACCCCGAAGGGCGGCGGGGACGACGGCGGTGCCGGGAACGGCGGTTCGAGCGGCGGCGGGTCCAACGGCGGCTCCGGGAACGGTGGGTCGACCGGCGGCTCAGGCACCGGCGGCTCGGACAACGGCGGTTCGACCGGCTCCTCCGGGAACGGCGGCTCCGGCGACGGCGGCGCGAGCCACGGCGGCTCCACCGGGAACGGGGGCGCCA
The DNA here is from genome assembly GCF_037034285.1 of Streptomyces tyrfis. Lineage (NCBI taxonomy): Bacteria > Bacillati > Actinomycetota > Actinomycetes > Kitasatosporales > Streptomycetaceae > Streptomyces > Streptomyces tyrfis. Next base: position 93,576 of record NZ_JBAGJZ010000015.1, read on the forward strand.
CCGGCGGCGACGTGAAGCCCCAGACCGGCACCGGCCACGCCCCGGACGGCTCGAACCTCGCGGAGACCGGCGGCAGTTCCGCCACGCCGTACCTCGCGGGCGGCGCCGTGGTGCTGCTGGGCGCGGGCGCCGGGGCGACGGTCCTGGCCAGGCGCCGCGCCCGGAGCTGACCCCGCCCCGAAGCGGTCCCGGGGCCGGTGGTCCACCGGCCCCGGGGTCCCGGCGGGGAAGGCGGCTTCGCCCATGCGGCCGGGGCTCAGAGGGGCCGACACCACGGGCGCCCGGCTCGCGACTCCCCTCGCGCCGGCCCCTCTCAGCGCGCGACGGTCGACAGCGACTGCAACGCCTGGTCGAGCGACTGGAGGAAGCAGTTGGTCGTCGCCCGGCCGCGCACGGCCAGCCGCAGCCACTCCGGCCCCAGCCCCGGGAACGTGTCCCCGCGCCGCACCGCGAATCCCAGCAGCCGCAACCGTTCCCGGACCTCCGCGGCCCGTTCCAGGCGCATCAGCACGAACGGGCCCTCGGCCGGCTCCGCCACCGTGATCTCCGTGAACTCCCGCAGCCCGGCCACCAGATGGGCCCGGTCCACCGCGATCCGCTCCGCCGCCTCGGCCGCCTCGGCCAGGGCCCGCGGCTCCACGCACGCCTCGGCCGCCGCCAGCGCCGGCGAGGACACCGGCCACAACGGCTGCGCCTCCTCCAGCACGCGGACCGTCTCCGGGTCGGACAGCGCATAGCCGATCCGCAGCCCCGCGAGTCCCCAGGTCTTGGTGAGACTGCGCAGCACCACCAGCCCGGGCACGTCCGTCCGCCCGCACAGCGCCTCGCGTTCGCCCGGCACCGCGTCCATGAACGCCTCGTCGACCACCAGCGTCCGCCCGGGACGCGCCAGTCGCTCCAGCACGGACGCCGGGTGCAGGACCGAGGTGGGGTTGGTCGGATTGCCGACCACCACCAGATCCGAGTCCTTTGGCACCGCCGCCGGGTCCAGCCGGAAACCCTCCCCGGCCCGCAGCAGCACCCGCCGCACCTCGTGCCCGGCCGCGCGCAACGCCGCCTCCGGCTCGGTGAACTGCGGATGGACCACGACCGGGCGGCGGGCCGGCAACGCCCGCGCGATCAGCACGAACGCCTCCGCCGCGCCCGCCGTCAGCAGGACCCGTTCGGGCGGCAGCCCGTGCCGGGCCGCGACCGCCGCCCGCGCCGGACGACCGTCCGGGTAGGCGGCGAGCGAGCCCAGCGACGCGGTGATCCGCTCCCGCAGCCAGGCCGGGGGAGTGTCCGCCCGTACGTTGACGGCGAGATCGGTCAGATCCCGGCCCCGTCCCCGTACCTCCGCGTCACCGTGGTGCCGCAGATCGTGCGTGCCCGCGCCTGTCGCGTCGGGACTTTCAGTGGGAGTGTGCATGACCGCCATGGTGGTGATGGTGGTGGCCGTCGTCATCGGGGTGGAAGTGCGGCTGCTGTGGCAGCCCCACCTTGTCCTCGAAGCCCGGCAGCGCGATCCGGTACACGCAGGAGTCGCAGTTCATCCGCAGATCGCCCTCGACCGCCTCCCCGTAACGCTCCATCACCAGGTCGTACAGTTCCTCGGCCGCACCGATGACCTCGGCGGAACGGACGTCCGGCTCCGGGTGGGCGGCGGCCCACTCCTCGGTCTGCCGCCGGACCCGGTCCGGCAGCACCCCGGTGAAGAGGAAGTACGGCAGAACGACTATGCGCCGGGCACCCAGCTTCACGCAACGGTCGAGACCGGACGGCACGTCCGGCGCCGCGAGCGAGACGAACGCCGTCTCCACCCCCGCGTAGCCCCGGCCCTCCCAGAACAGCCGGGCCGCCTTGAACACCTCGGCGTTGGCGTCCGGGTCGGTGGAACCGCGCCCCACCAGCAGCACCGTCACCTCCGAGCGGTCGACGCCGTCCAGCACCTCGTCCACCCGGCGCTCCAGCACCTTCAGCAGCTCCGGGTGCGGGCCCAGCGGACGTCCGTAGGTGTACGAGATGCCCGGGTGGCGCTCCTTCTCACGGGCCAGCGCCGCCGGGATGTCCCCCTTGGCGTGACCGGCCGAGACCAGCATCAGCGGCACCGCGGCGAACCGCCGGACACCGCTGTCCACCAGCTCCGTCACGGCGTCGCCCAGCGGCGGCGGGGACAGCTCGATGAAGCCGCCGGCCACCGGCAGCCCGGGGTGACGGCGGCCCAGCTCGGTCACGAAGTCGCGGAACGCGGCGGCTCCGCCGTCGTCCCTGGTGCCGTGGCCGGCGACGAGCAGAGCGGGCCGGGAGGCCGGGGTGGCGGGGGTGGTCACGAGTTCTCCTCAGGGGTCGTGGGGGATTGCGCGAGGGTTCTCACGGCAGGGGGAGCGGGGGTTCCCGCAGCGGGGAACGGGTGGTACAGCAGGGCGTTGAGCGCGGCGGCCGCGACGGCCGAACCGCCCTTCTCGGACACGTTGCTCACGGCGGGCAGACCGCTCTCGCGCAGCGCCGCCTTGGACTCGGTCGCGCCGACGAACCCGACCGGCAGCCCGATGACGAGCGCGGGCGCGGCGTCCAGGACGAGCAGCTCCTCCAGCGCGGTGGGCGCGTTGCCGATCACCCAGATCGCGCCGGGACCGACCTGCTCGTACGCGAGCCGGACCGCGTGCGCCGAACGCGTCAGCCCGGGGGCGGACCTGGCCTCCCGCAGCCGGCACACGGTCTCGCGCCGGGTGATGCCCGCCGCGACCATCTCCACGTCGGTCACGACCGGCGCCCCGGTGTGCAGCGCCGCGTGGGCCGCGGTCAGCTCCGCCTCGTCGCAGACCAGGTCCGTCGCGTACGCCAGGTCCGCCGCGGAGTGGATCACCCGCTCCACGACCGCCCGGGTCAGCGGCGGGAAGCGCGAGGTGTCCAGGCGGGCCCGGAGCCGCCGGTAGGACTCCCGCTCGATGGGGTGGACGGTCCGCTCCCAGGGGCGGTCCGGCGCGCCGGGGCCGCCGGTTTCGTGCGCGGGCCGCTGTGGGCCGGCGCCGGGGCGCGGCCGGGGCGTCGTTCCCTCGGGGCGGTTCACTCCGCGCCTCCCCGGGGCCCGGCGGACGACTGCCAGCGGTAGCCGCGGGGCGTCACCATGCGGCCGGCGACCTCCCGGGTGGCCGTGTTGCCGACCGTCACCACCGTCATCATGTCCACGGTCGCCGGGTCCAGGGCGGCCAGCGAGGTCACCCGGGCGCTCTCGTCCGGGCGGGAGGCGTTGCGCACGATCCCGACCGGGGTGGCCGGATCCCGGTGCTCCGCCAGGATCGCCAGGGCCTTCGGCAGCTGCCAGTCGCGGCCCCGGCTGCGCGGGTTGTAGAACGTCACGACGAGGTCGGCCCCGGCCGCGGCCCGCACCCGGCGCTCGATGACCTCCCACGGCGTGTGCAGGTCCGAGAGGCTGATCGAGACATGGTCGTGGCCCAGCGGGGCGCCCAGGATCGCGGCGGCGGCCAACGCCGCCGTCACCCCCGGCACCCCGACCACGTCGATGTCGTCGCCGGCCTCGGCGAGCGCGGGCGACGCCATCGCGTACACGCCCGCGTCACCGCTGCCGATCAGCGCCACCGCGTGCCCCTCGCGTGCCCGGGCGACCGCGGTGCGGGCCCGCTCCTCCTCGGCGCCGAGCCCCGACTCCAGGATCGTGGCGCCCGGCCGCAGCAGGTCCCTGATCTGGTCGACGTACTGGTCGAGCCCGACCAGCACCGAGGCCCGCCGCAGCTCCTCCCGGGCCCGGGGCGTCAGCAGATCGCGCGCGCCCGGCCCGAGGCCGACCACCGCCAGCCGCCCGCGCGGGGCCCGGCGCACCACCGCGCACGTCGCCATCGCCGCCCGCCCCTCGGGCGCCGACTTCCGCTTCGGCACGAGGAGTTCGCCGCCCGAGGCGAGCGCGGCGGCCTCCGCGACGGACGGCGTCCCGACGGCGGCCAGCGGCGCCCCGGACGGGTTGGGCACCTCGACCCGGGCCAGCGCCTCGGCCGGATACGTCCGCAGCGGGACGCCGAGCCGCGCGGCGGCGGCGACGATCCCCGGCTCGTCCGCCTTCGCGTCCACCGTCGCCAGCGCGGCGACGCCGAGCGGCGAGAGCCCGGCCTCGCGCAGGGCGTCGTGGACCAGCCCCGTGATCTCGTCCTCCGACGCACCCCTGGACGCGCCGACCCCGACCACGAGCGACGCGGGCCGCACCGCGGCCCGGCCCGGCCCGAGCTCCACGACCCGGTCGGTGACGTGCAGCACCGCCGCGCCCGCCGGGTCCTCCCCGTCCGGCGCGCCGGGGGCCACGTTCGGCGGCAGCGCGGGCAGCGGCCACACCGCGTCGGCCCGCAGCTCCACCGGCGCCCCGTCGAGCATCGCCCGGGACACGCTGGCCACATCGCCCTCCACCGGAAGGCCCAGCATGTCCAGGCCCGGCAGCCCGGCCGCGTCCGTCGCGGTCGTCACGACCGGGGCCGCGCCCAGCACCTCCCCGACCGCCTCGGCCAGCGCGTTCGCCCCGCCGGCGTGCCCGCCGAGCAGGGCCACCGCGTGACGCCCCGCCTCGTCGACGCAGACGACGCCCGGGTCCGCGGACTTGTCCGACAGCAGCGGCGCCAGCAGCCGCACCACGGCCCCCGTCGCCAGGAAGCACACCAACTGCTCGCACTCGGCGAACGCCCGGGGCACGGCCTCGCGCACCGGGCCCTCGTAGACCACGGTCCGGCCGGGCCAGGCCGCGGCCAGCCGGTCGCGGGCGGCGGCACCCGCCGCCGTCGCGGAAATCAGGCCGATCACTGGGTCGCTCCTTCACTTGCGCCGACACGTGCGGCAGCCATGTCCGCACGCGCGCCTGCCTGGGCCGCGGGGCGGACGCCCCACAGCAGAAAGACCGGGTTGGCCGCGGCGAGCCGGGTCACGTCACCGGGCAGCGGGGCCAGCCGCGAGGACTGCAGCAGCACCCCCTCGGGCTCCAGCCCGGCGGCGGCCAGCGCCGCGCGCACCGGCGGCACCCGGTCCAGGGCCGCCAGCGCCACCACCACCGTGCGCCGCGCACGCCGGGCGCACTCCGTGACGACGGCGGGCAGTTCGCGCCCGCCGCCGCCGACGAACACCGCGTCCGGATCGGCCAGCCCGTCGAGCGCGGCCGGGGCCGAGCCGTGCACCACGTCGACGTACACCCCGTGCGCGGACGCGTTCGCCCGGATCCGCCCGACCCCGTCCGGGGTCTTCTCCACGGCGACGGCGGCGGCGCCGAGCCGGGCGCACTCCACCGCCACCGAGCCGGAACCGGCTCCGACGTCCCACACCAGGTCGCCGGTGCGCGGCCCCAGCCGGGCCAGCGCCAGGGCCCGCACCTCGAACTTGGTGATCATCGAGTCGCGGTGCTCGAACTCCGCCTCCGCCAGCGCCCAGCGGCCCGGCGGGGCCGGCGGTCCGGCCACGGTCCGCGCCGGGGACAGCACCCGGGACTCGTCCAGGCACAGCACCACGCTCACCGGGTCCGGCCAGGCGCGGGCCGCCGCCTCGGCGGGGGAGAGCCGCTCGACGCGCTCCCGCAGCGGGTCGCCCAGCGCCGTCGCGACGACCAGGGTGCGCCCGCCGGCGCCCCGGACCAGCCCGGCCGCCAGCTGACCGGGCCCGGCGCCGGGCCCGGTCAGCACGGCCACCTTCGGATGCGCCAGACAGGCGTTCACCGCGGTCCGCGGATCGCGGCCGTGCGCGCTGACCACGACCGCGTCGTCCCAGGTCAGCCCGAGCCGGGCGAACGCGACCGCGACGGACGGGGCGCCCGGGCGCACATCGAGCGCCTCCGGCCCGAACCGCTCCGCCAGCGCCCGGACGATCCCGAAGAACCCCGGATCGCCGGAGGCCAGCACGACCACCCGCGCCCCGCCCCGGGCCAGATGCTCCGCGATCCGGTCCAGCGCGGGCGCCAGCGGCCCGAGCACGATCCGCTCGGGCCCCCCGGCCCGCCCGGCCCGCGCGGCGTCTCCGACGCCCCCGGCCCGTCCGGCGGCCTCGGCGGCCCCGGACCGTGCGGCGTCCCCGGCGTTCTCGTCGGATCCGGCCGGGTACGCGGCCTCCAGATGGCGGCGGGCGCCGACCACCAGCGTGGCCGAGGCCAGCGCCTCCCGGGCCTCGGGGCCGAGCGGCGCGCCCGTGCCCGTGCCGAAGACCCGGACCGGCGCGGTCGTCCGCGTGCCCGGAGCGGGGACCGGAGCGCCGGCCCCCGTACCGCGAGCGCCGCTCACGCCTCGGACCGCCGGGCGCGCAGCTCGGCCCGCGCCGCCCTGTCGGCCTTGCGGAAGCCGTGGAAGTGCCCCGGGTGGTAGAGGTGCGAACGCGTGCCCGAGGCCGACAGCGCCGGGCCGACGAGGAAGAGGGTGTGCTTCCAGAGCTTGTGCTCCTTGACGGTCTCCTCCAGGGTCCCGACCGTGCAGCGCAGGACCAGTTCCTCCGGCCAGGTCGCCTGGTACGCGATCACCACCGGCGTGGACGTCGGGTAGCCGCCCTCCAGCAGTTCCTGGGCGAGCTGACCGGACCGGGCCGCCGACAGGAACACCGCCATGGTGGTGCCGTGCCGGGCGAACTCCCGCACCTCCTCGCCCGGCGGCATCGGCGTCTTGCCGCCGCCCAGCCGGGTCAGGATCACGGACTGCGCGATCTCCGGGATCGTCAGCTCCCGCCGCGCGATCGCCGCGACCGCCGAGAACGACGACACCCCGGGCACGATCTCGACCGCCACGCCCAGCTCGGCGCACCGGTCGATCTGCTCCTGCGTGCCGCCCCACAGCGACGGGTCCCCGGAGTGGACGCGGGCCACTCTCAGCCCCTCGGCGGCGGCGCGTGCGTACACGGCGACGACCTGCTCCAGCGACATCTGCGCCGAGTCCAGGATCTCCGCGCCCTCCCGGGCGTGGTCCAGGACCTCCTCCTGCACCAGGCTCGCCGCCCAGATGACGACGTCGGCCTCCGCGATGGCCCGCGCCGCCCGGAACGTCAGCAGGTCGGCGGCGCCGGGGCCGGCCCCGACGAACGTCACTCGGCCTCGGGCGGGGGCGGCGGCCGGGCCGGCCGTGTCGGCTGCTTCGGACATGGGAGGGGGTCCTTTCGGGAAACGCGGCGTGCGGGGGTGTGTGGGGGAGAACGATCGACGAGCCGGCGGGGAACGGGAGACGGGACGGCGGGGAACGGGACGGGACGGCGACGGGTCCGGCCCGCCGGGGGAGCCGGGCGGCCGGGCACGGCGGGCGGACGGCCCGCCGAGATGCGCGCCCGTGGATCAGTCGGCTAGCAAGAGCGCATGGCGGTGTTCGTGGCGCTGGGCGCGTTCCTGATGACCCTGACGGGCGGCTGGGTCGCCCGTCGCGTCACCGACCGCCGCCACCTGGTGCTCGGCTTCGCCGGCGGGCTGATGCTCGGCGTGGTCGGCCTGGACCTGCTGCCGGAGGCCGTCGAGGCCGCGGGCACACCGGTCTTCGGCGTCCCCGTGGCCCTGCTGCTGTTCGTGGGCGGCTTCCTCGTCGCCCACCTGGGGGAGCGTCTGCTCGCGGTGCGCCGGGCGGCCCACGGCGCGGACGAGGGACGGGTGCCGGAGTTCGGGCTCACCGCGGCGGCGGCGATGGTCGGCCACAGCCTGATGGACGGCGTCGCGCTGGGCGCGGCGTTCCAGGTCGGCGCGGGCATGGGGGCGGCCGTCGCCCTCGCCGTGATCAGCCACGACTTCGCCGACGGCTTCAACACCTACACGATCACCCGCCTGTACGGGAACGCCCGCCGCCGAGCCGTGCTCATGCTGGTCGCGGACGCCGTGGCGCCGCTCGTCGGCGCGGCCACGACCCTGGTGTTCACCCTTCCGGAGGAACCGCTCGGCGGGTACCTCGGCTTCTTCGGCGGCGCGCTGCTCTACCTGGCGGCGGCCGAGATCCTGCCCGAGGCGCACCACGCGCACCCGGCCCGCTCCACCCTGCTGTGCACGGTGGCCGGGGTGGGCTTCATCTGGCTGGTGGTAGCCGTCGCGGGCTGACCACCGCACCGGACCCGGCCGCCTCACAGCTTCCCGCCGCGCCCGCCGTCGCGCCGCGCGGGCGCGATCAGCGTCGACAGATACGGCAACGGCCCCTCGTCCAGCTCCGCCGCCGGCCGGATCGACTCCTCGGGCAGCCCCAGCGCCGAACCCCACACCGCGTCCTCGATCCGCCCGGTCTCCCGCAGCGCCGCGGCCACCTCCCCGGCCAGCCGGCCGAACTTGTACGCGACGACCGTCCCCGGGCCCTCCAGGGCCCGCTTCAGCACCGCCGCGCCCGCCGTCACCGGCACCAGCGTCAGCGGCTCGGTGCCCTCCGTCAGCACCGCCCCGCCACGGGCGGCCAGGTCCTGCATGGCGGTGATCCCCGGCACCGTCTCCACGACCGTCCCCGGCAGCAGCGCGCCGATCGTCTGGGCGAGATAGGTGAACGTCGAGTACACGTTGGGGTCGCCGATCGTCGCGAACGCCACGGAGCCGTGCGCGCGCAGCAGCTCCGCGACGCGCCCGCCCGCCGCGTCCCACGCCGCCTCCCGGCGCGCCCGGTCGCTCCGCTCGTTGAGCGCGAACACCACGCGCACGACCTTCTCCGCCGGCACGTAGTGCAGCACGGTGGCCTCGGCCCGTCCCCGCTCGCCGGTGTCCATCACCGGCACCACGACGACCGCCGCGTCCCGCAGCGCGTTCACGCCCTTGACGGTCACCAGCTCCGGATCGCCGGGGCCCACCCCGACGCCGGTCAGCCTGCTCGTCCCGTGACCCTGGTTCATCCCTCGCACCTCTCAACGAATCGTCGGGCCGCAGTGGGCACGGAAGCCCAGTGCGTATGCAGATAGCTCGCGTGCACACCCCGCCGCACGAACCCCTCCACCCGCCGCTCCGGCTGGTGCAGCCCCCACGCCGGGGCGGGCCCGGCGGCCGGTTCCAGCACCGTCCGGTGGAACTCGTGCCCCCGCACCCGGGTCCCGGGCGCGGCGAGCACGCCGTCGGAGACCGCCACCGCCTCCCGGTAGCCCAGCGTCAGCCGTTCGGTCATCCGCGCCTCGGCGTCCAGCAGCCCGCACATCGGCAGGCCGTCGAGCGAACGCGCCAGATACAGCAGCCCCGCGCACTCGGCGGCCACCGGAGCCCCGGACTCCGCCAGCGCGGCGACGGCCCCGCGCAGCGCCGCGTTGGCGGACAGCTCCGCGGCGTACACCTCCGGGAAGCCCCCGCCGATCACCAGCCCCCGGACGCCCTCGGGCAGCGCCTCGTCCCGCAGCGGGTCGAACGGCGCCACCCGCGCCCCGGCCGCGGCGAGCAGCTCGGCGTGCTCGGCGTACGAGAACGTGAACGCGGCCCCGGCCGCCACGGCGACCCGCGGCGAACCCGCGACGGGCCCGCCGCAGGCGTCCACCGCCGCCGCCGGGTCCCACGCCTCGCCCGGCACCGCCGGCGCGGACCGGGCCAGTGCCAGCAGCGCGTCCAGGTCGCAGCCCGCGCGCACCCGGTCCGCCATCGCCGCGACCGCGTCCAGCGCGTCGCGCCGCCGCTCGGCCACCGGCACCAGGCCCAGATGCCGCGACGGCACCGCCACCGGCTCCGCGCGCCGCAGCACGCCCAGCACCGGCACGCCCGACTCGTCCAGCGCCTCCCGCAGCAGCGCCTCGTGCCGCCGCGAGCCGACCTTGTTGAGGATCACCCCGCCGATCCGGGTCCCCGGATCCCAGGACGCGAAGCCGTGCACCAGCGCCGCCACCGACCGCGACTGCGACGAGGCGTCGACGACCAGCACCACCGGCGCCCGCAGCAGCTTCGCCACGTGCGCGGTCGACGCCAGCTCGCCGCTCCCGGCGGCCCCGTCGTACAGGCCCATCACGCCCTCGACGACCGCCAGGTCGCAGCCGCGCGCCCCGTGCGCGAACAGCGGCGCCACCAGCTCCGGACCGCACAGGTACGCGTCGAGGTTGCGGCCCGGCCGGCCCGCGGCCAGGGAGTGGTAGCCGGGGTCGATGTAGTCGGGCCCCACCTTGTGCGGGGACACCGCCAGACCCCGGCCCGCGAAGGCCGCCATCAGCCCCGTGGCCACGGTCGTCTTGCCGCTGCCCGACGCGGGCGCGGCGATCACCAGACGCGGAACGTTCACCGGAGCCCGCTCATCGTTCGCTCACCGCACTCACCACTCGATGCCCCGCTGGCCCTTCTGACCCGCGTCCATCGGGTGCTTGACCTTCGACATGTCGGTCACCAGATCGGCGGCGTCCACCAGCTCCGGCGGCGCGTTGCGGCCGGTGACGACGACGTGCTGGGCGCCGGGACGGCTCCGCAGCACCTCGACCACCTCGGCGGTGTCGACCCAGCCCCAGTGCATCGGATACGCGAACTCGTCGAGCACGTACAGCCGGTACGTCTCGGCCGCCAGATCGCGCTTGACCTGCTCCCAGCCCTCGCGGGCCGCCTCCTCGTTGTTCAGCTGCCGGTCGCGCTGCACCCACGACCAGCCCTCGCCCATCTTGTGCCAGGCGACGGAGCCGCCCTCGCCGCTGGCGCCGAGGACCCTCAGCGCGTTCTCCTCGCCGACCTTCCATTTCGCCGACTTGACGAACTGGAAGACCCCGATCGGCCAGCCCTGATTCCAGGCGCGCAGCGCCAGGCCGAAGGCCGCCGTCGACTTCCCCTTCCCGATGCCGGTGTGCACCACCAGCAGCGGACGGTTGCGGCGCTGACGGGTGGTGAGCCCGTCGTCCGGCACGCTCACCGGCTGTCCCTTCGGCATCACGCCGCCCTCCTGTCGGTTCCCCGGACGTCCTTGACCAGACCCGCGATCGAGTCGGCCCGCAGCTCGTCGAGCGTGACGGCGACCGAGCCCAGATCACGGGCGAGACCCGCCGCGAGCCCCAGCCGCACCGGCCCCGACTCGCAGTCCACCACGACGGAGGCGGTGCCCTCCGCCGCGTGCAGCCGGGCCGCCCGCGACGCCAGCGCCACCGGCTCCGGCCCGCCCGTCGCCCGGCCGTCGGTCACCACGACCAGCAGCGGACGCCGCGACGGATCGCGCAGCCGCTCCACCCGCAGCACCTCATGGGCCTTCAGCAGCCCGGCCGCGACCGGGGTGCGCCCGCCGGTCGGCAGGGCCTCCAGCCGCGCCGCCGCCGCGTCCACCGACGAGGTCGGCGGCAGCGCCACCTCGGCGTCCCGCCCCCGGAAGGTGACCAGCCCGACCTTGTCCCGCCGCTGGTACGCGTCCAGCAGCAGCGACAGCACCGCGCCCTTCACCGCGCCCATCCGCTGCCGGGCGGCCATCGACCCCGAGGCGTCCACCACGAACAGCACCAGGTTGCCCTCGCGCCCCTCCCGGGTCGCCTGCCGCAGATCGTCCCGCCGCACCACCAGCCCCGGCCCCGACCGGCCGCGCGCCCGCTGGTGCGGGGCCGCGGCCCGCACGGTCGCCGCCAGATGCAGCTTGGTCAGCGCGCCCCGCGGACGCCGCGCGCCGGTGGTGCGCCCGTGCTCGGTGCGCGCCCGGGAGCGCCGCCCCGCCGCGCCCTCGCCCAGCCCGGGCACGCTCAGCGTCTTCGTGCGGAACGGCTCGGCGGCCCGGGCCGGCTGCCGCTCACCGCCGCCGGACGACCGCCCCGGCTCCTGCTCGCCGCCCTGCTCGGGAACGGCGGGGGCGGGCGTGTCACCGGCCTCCCCGTCGGAGCGCGGCGGAGTGTCCGGGCCGTCGCCCCGCGGGGGCCGGCCGCCGCCGTCGGGGCCGTCCGGGTCCGGGTCGTCGTCCTCGCCGCCGTGCTGCTCCAGCGCCTCGTCGAGCTTGTCCTCGTCCAGGCCCGGCGCGTCGAACGGGTTGCGCCTGCGGCGGTGCGGGAGCGCGAGCAGGGCGGCCTGCCGCACGTCCTCGGCCAGCACGTCCGTGCGCCCCGCCCAGGCGGCCAGCGCGGTCGCGGTCCGCGCCATCACGATGTCCGCGCGCATCCCGTCCACCTCGAACGCGGCGCAGGTCGCGGCGATCTGCCGCAGCGCCCCGTCACCCAGACGGACCTCGGGCAGCAGCGCCCGCGCGGCGGCGATCCGCGCCCGCAGCGCGGCTTCCTCGCCGGCCCACTCGGCGGCGAAGGCGGCCGGATCCGCGTCGTACGCGAGACGCCGGCGCACCACCTCGACCCGCTGGTCGGTGTCCCGGGACGCGGCGACCTCGACGGTCAGCCCGAACCGGTCCAGCAACTGCGGCCGCAGCTCGCCCTCCTCGGGGTTCATCGTGCCGACGAGCAGGAACCGGGCGGCGTGCCGGACCGAGACGCCCTCGCGCTCCACGTACGAGGCGCCCATGGCCGCCGCGTCCAGCAGCAGGTCCACGAGGTGGTCGTGGAGCAGGTTGACCTCGTCGACGTACAGGATTCCGCGATGGGCGTCGGCCAGCAGCCCCGGCTCGAACGCCTTCACGCCCTCGGACAGCGCCCGCTCGATGTCGAGCGCGCCGACCAGCCGGTCCTCGGACGCGCCGACCGGCAGCTCCACCGTCCGGGCGGCGCGCGACGCACCGGAACCGGCCTCGTGCGGGCCGTCCGGGCACGACGGGTCGGGCGCCGCGGGGTCGCAGGAGAACCGGCAGCCGGAAACCACCCGGACCTCGGGCATCAGCGCGGCGAGCGCCCGCACGGCGGTGGACTTGGCGGTGCCCTTCTCGCCGCGCACCAGCACACCGCCGACCGCGGGCGAGACCGCGTTCAGCAGCAGACCGAGCCGCAGATCGTCCTGCCCGACGAGGGCGGTGAAGGGGTACGGCGTGTTCACGATGCCTCCTTGGGTGAACGGGATGACGTCACTGCCCCCGGCAGCGGGGGGACGAGCCCTCGGGCGTTCACTCGTCGCCCTCCAGATCGCCTTCGAGCTCCAGATACGTGGCCCGCAGCCGCTCCAGCGTCGCCGCGTCCGGCTCCGCCCACAGCCCGCGCTCGGCCGCCTCCAGCAGCCGCTCCGAGATCCCGCGCAGCGCCCAGGGGTTGGACTTCTTCATGAAGTCGCGGTTGGTCTCGTCGAAGACGTACTCGGCCGACAGCTTCTCGTACATCCAGTCGTCGACGACCCCGGCCGTGGCGTCGTACCCGAAGAGGTAGTCCACGGTCGCGGCCATCTCGAAGGCGCCCTTGTAGCCGTGGCGCCGCATCGCCGCCATCCAGCGCGGGTTCACCACCCGCGCCCGGAACACCCGGTGCGTCTCCTCGCCCAGCGTCCGCGTCCGCACCTGGTCCGGGGTGGCGCTGTCGCCGACGTACGCCTCGGGCGACTCACCGGTCAGATGCCGCACCATCGCGACCATGCCGCCGTGGTACTGGAAGTAGTCGTCGGCGTCGACCAGGTCGTGCTCGCGGGTGTCGACGTTCTTCGCCGCCACCGCGATCCGCCGGAACGCCGTCTCCATGTCGCCGCGCGCCGCCCGGCCGTCGAGGCCGCGCCCGTACGCGTAGCCGCCCCACACCGCGTACACCTCGGCCAGGTCGGCGTCCGAGCGCCAGTTCCGGGCGTCGATCAGCGGCAGCAGGCCCGCCCCGTACGCCCCCGGCTTCGAGCCGAAGACCCGGGCCGTGGCACGGCGCCGGTCGCCGTGGACCGCGGTGTCCTCGTCGGCGTGCGCCCGCACGTAGTTGGACTCGGCCGGCTCGTCCAGCTCCGCCACCGCCCGCACTGCGTCGTCGATCAGCCCCACCACGTGCGGGAACGCGTCCCGGAAGAACCCGGAGATCCGCACCGTCACGTCGACGCGCGGACGCCCCAGTTCGGCGAGCGGCACCACCTCGAAGCCGGTGACCCGGCGCGAGGCGTCGTCCCACACCGGGCGGCAGCCCAGCAGCGCCAGGATCTCCGCGATGTCGTCGCCCTGGGTCCGCATCGCGGAGGTGCCCCACACGGTCAGGCCCACCGACTTCGGGTAGCCGCCCGTGTCCGCGAGATAGCGGGCGATCAGCGAGTCCGCCAGCGACTGCCCGACCTCCCAGCTCAGCCGGGACGGAATCGCCTTCGGGTCCACCGAGTAGAAGTTGCGGCCGGTCGGCAGCACGTTGACCAGACCGCGCGTCGGCGAGCCGGACGGGCCCGCCGGGACGAAACCGCCGTCCAGCGCCCGCAGGATGTGACCGATCTCGTCCGTGGTCCGGGCCAGCCGGGGCACGACCTCCTCGCAGGCGAAGCCCAGCACGGCGACCGCGTCCGGGAGTTCGCGGCCCAGCACCTCCCGCACCAGGCCGGCCGCGCCCGTCACGTCCCAGCCGCGCTCCTCCATGCCCTCCGCGAGGCGGCGGCACAGCAGCTCCAGCAGGTCGATCGCGTCCGCGCCGGTGCGCGCCGGGCCGTCGACCAGGTCGGTCAGCTCCGCCGGCACCTTCACCGGGGCGCCCGGCTCGGCCAGCAGCTCCTTCTCGCTCAGCCCGAAGTGGGCGGCGATCGAGGCCCGCAGCCCCGGCAGCGCGTTCGCCGTGCCGCCCCACACCTGCGAGGCGCGCAGCACCGCCAGCACCAGGTTGACCCGCGGCTCGCCGACCGGGCCGCCGCCCAGGACGTGCAGGCCGTCGCGGATCTGCACGTCCTTGATCTCGCAGAGATAGCCGTCGATGTGCATGACGAACTCGTCGAACGCGTCGTCGTCCGGCTGCTCGTCCACATGCAGGTCGTGGTGGAGCTCGGCGGCCTTCACCAGCGTCCAGATCTGCGCCCGCACGGCCGGGGCCTTCGCCGGGTCCAGATCGCTGACCAGCGCGTACTCGTCGAGCAGCTGCTCCAGCTTGGCCAGGTCGCCGTAGGTGTCGGCGCGCGCCATCGGCGGCACCAGATGGTCCACCACCGTGGCGTGCCCGCGCCGCTTGGCCTGGGTGCCCTCACCGGGGTCGTTGACGATGAACGGGTACACCAGCGGGAGCTCGCCCAGCACCGCGTCCGGGCCGCAGCCCGCGGACAGGCCCAGGCCCTTGCCCGGCAGCCACTCCATCGTGCCGTGCTTGCCCATGTGCACGACGGCGTCCGCGCCGAACGAGTTCTCCAGCCAGCGGTACGTCGCCATGTAGTGGTGCGACGGCGGCATGTCCGGGTCGTGGTAGATCGCGATCGGGTTCTCCCCGAAGCCGCGCGGCGGCTGGATCAGCACCACCACGTTCCCGAACCGCAGCGAGGCGAGGACGATCTCGTCGCCGTCCACGTACAGCGAGCCCGGCGGCTCGCCCCAGTGCTCCAGCATCGAGTCCCGCAGCCCCGGGTCCAGCTTCTCGAACCAGGCCCGGTAGTCGGCCAGCGGCACCCGGGCGGGGGCGGCGGCGAGCTGCTCCTCGGTCAGCCACTCCACGTCGTGACCGCCGGCCTCGATGAGGCGGTGGATCAGCTCGTCGCCGTTGTCCGGGTAGCCGTCGACCGCGTAACCGGCCTCCCGCAGGGCGTCCAGGACCCGCACCGCCGACGCGGGCGTGTCCAGGCCGACCGCGTTGCCGACCCGGGAGTGCTTGGTGGGGTAGGCGGTGAAGACCAGCGCGAGCTTCTTCTCGGCGTTCGCCCTGTGCCGCAGCACGGCGTGCCGCACCGCGATCCCGGCGACGCGCGCGGCGCGCTCCGGGTCGGCCCGGTACACCGGCACGTCGTCCGGGCCCTGCTCCTTGAAGGAGAACGGCACCGTGATCAGCCGGCCGTCGAACTCGGGGATCGCCACCTGCATCGCCGCGTCCATCGGGGACAGCGCGGCGTCCGACGCCTCCCACGCCGCGCGCGACGAGGTCAGGCACAGGCCCTGGAGCACCGGAATGTTCAGCTCCGCCAGCGCGCCGATGTCCCACGCCTCGTCGTCCCCACCCGCCGAGGCGTCCGAGGCGCGCGTGCCGCCCGCCGCCAGGACCGTGGCGACCAGGGCGTCCGCCCGGCCCAGCAGCTCGTACAGACCGGCGTCCGCGCCGCGCAGCGAACCGCAGTACACCGGCAGGGCGTTGGCGCCGCGCGCCTCGATCGCGTCGCACAGCACGTCCACGAACGAGGTGTTCCCGGACAGCTCGTGCGCCCGGTAGAACAGCACCCCCACGGTCGGGCGGCCCTCGGCGAACTCCCGGTCGCCGCGCACCCCCCACTCCGGCATCCGCTGCGGCTCCGCGAAACCGTGACCGGTCAGCAGCACCGTGTCGGAGAGGAAGCGGGACAGCTCCACGAGGTTCCCCGGACCGCCCTCCACCAGGTAGCGCAGCGCCTCCGCGACGACCCCGGCGGGCGCCGAGGACTCCGCCATCAGCTCCGCGTCCGGCACGCTCTCGCCGCCCAGCAGCACGGTCGGAATGCCGGACGCCCTGAGCACGGCCAGGCCGTCCTCCCAGGCGCGCTTGCCGCCGAGCAGCCGTACGACGGCGACGGAGGAGCCCTCGATCAGCGCGGGCAGCTCCTCGTGGACGTCGACGCGGGTGGGGTTCCCGATCCGGTACGGCGCGCCGGAGGCGCGGGCGGCGAGGAGGTCCGTGTCGGCGGTCGACAGCAACAGCACGGTGCTCGTGGGGACGGTCATGCGCGTGCTCCAGGTGCTCCGGGGGCGATGAAGGGAAGTCCGGACGGCGCGCCCGACTCGATGAGCCGGAGCAGCGCGTCGGTGTCCGCGTGTTCTTCGATGAGGTCGCCGAGCCGGTCGAGCTGCTCCTCGCGCAGCCCGGCGAAACAGGTGTCGGGGGCGGGGACGAAGCGGCGTCCGGCGGCCCGGGCGACCTCGGCCAGGAAGCGGCGGCGGAACGCGTCGCTCTCCAGCGAGCCGTGCCAGTGGGTGCCCCACACGGAGCCGGTCCGGCAGCCGTCCAGGGCGCGCCCCCGGCCGTCGGTGAAGAACGGCTCGCCGCCGCGCACATCCGCGACGCCGTGGTGGATCTCGTACCCCTCGACCGGCGCGCCCAGCGCCTCCCCGACGGGCCGGGCCAGGGTCTTCTCGCGTTCGAACCGGACGCGCACCGGCAGCAGCCCGAGCCCGTCGACCCGTCCGGCGCGCGACTCGACCTCGTCCTCGACGCGCTCGCCGAGGACCTGGTAGCCGCCGCAGATCCCGAGGACCGGCCGGCCCTCGGCGGCGCGCCGGGCCAGGGCGTCGGCGAGCCCGCGCTCGCGCAGCCAGGCGAGCGCCCCGACCGTGCCCCGGGTGCCCGGCACCACGACCAGGTCGGCGTCGGTCAGCTCCTCGGCGCGGTCCACGAACCGGACGACCACGCCCGGTTCGGCGGCCAGCGCGTCCACGTCGGTGAAGTTCGACATCAACGGCACGGCGCACACCGCGACCCGCAGCACGTCCTCGCCGTGCGGCGGCGCCACCGCCGACTCGCGCACGGCGCCGCGCAGCGAGACCCTCAGCCCGTCCTCCTCGTCGATGCCGAGGCCGTGCGCGAAGGGCAGCACCCCGTACGTGGGGCGGCCGGTGACCTCGCGCAGCATGTCGAGCCCCGGCTCCAGCAGCGACACGTCGCCGCGGAACTTGTTCACCAGATAGCCCGCGACCAGCGCCTGGTCCTCGGCGGAGAGCAGGGCCGTGGTGCCGAAGAACGACGCGAACACGCCGCCCCGGTCGATGTCCCCGACCACCACCACCGGGAAGCGTGCCGCCCGCGCGACGCCCATGTTCACGATGTCCGTGCGCCGCAGATTGATCTCGGCCGGGCTCCCCGCCCCCTCGCAGATCACCGCGTCGTACGTGCTCCGGAGCCGCTCCAGGCAGTCCACGACCGTGCCGAACAGGGCCTCCTGACGGCCGCCGTGGTAGCCGCGCGCGCTCATCTCGCCCACCGGCCTGCCCATCAGGACGACCTGGCTGGAACGGTCCCCGCCGGGCTTGAGCAGCACCGGGTTCATCAGCGCCGACGGCTCCACCCGGGCCGCCGCCGCCTGCATGGCCTGGGCGCGGCCGATCTCGGCGCCGTCCCGGGTGACATAGGAGTTCAGCGACATGTTCTGCGCCTTGAAGGGCGCCGCCTTCACGCCCCGGCGCACGAGCCAGCGGCAGATGCCGGCCGTGACGACGCTCTTGCCCGCGTCCGAGGTGGTCCCGGCGACCAGCAGTCCGCCGCTCATGTCCGTCTCCGTCCCACGATCAGCCGCGCCGCGAACGGGAGCCCCGCGGCCCGCGCGGCGTCGCCCGTGCTTCCGGCCCGCACGCCGGCGACGCGTGCGCCCGCGCCCGGGGTTCGTACGCCGGCGCCCGTCGCGCCCGCGAGCACGCCCCGCGTGCCCGCGCCCGGCACGCCCCCGCCTCGTCCGTCCGCGAACCGCCGGACCGCGAGGGAGGCGCCCAGCCGTCCGGCCACGCACACGCCGAGGGCCAGCACGCCGACCCGGCGCGACAGCCGCACCGCGCGCTCGACGTCCCCGGTCTCCACGGCCCGGCCCGCCGCCCCGTTGAGGACGGGACGGTGCTCGACCCGGCCGCCGTACGCCAGCGTCCCGCCGAGACGCACCCCCAGCGCGCCCGCGAACGCCGCCTCCACCGGGCCCGCGTTGGGGCTCGGATGCTTCGCCGCGTCGGCCCGCCAGGCCCGTACCGCCGCGCGCGGACGGCCGCCCGCCGCCGCGGCGAGCAGAGCGGTCAGCCGCGCGCCCGGCCCGCCCGCGACGTCGTCGAGGCGGGCCGAGGCCCAGCCGTAGCGGAGGTGGCGGGGCGACTTGTGGCCGACCATCGCGTCCAGGGTGTTCACGGCCCGGAAGCCGACCAGCCCGGGCACCCCGGCCAGCGCCCCCCACACCAGGGCGCCGACCACGGCGTCCGAGGTGTTCTCGGCGACGGACTCCACCACCGCGCGGGCGATGCCCGGCCCGTCGAGGGCCTGCGGGTCGCGCCCGCACAGATGCGGCAGCCGCTCCCGGGCGAGTTCGACGTCCCCGGCGGCCAGGGCGCCGCCGATGGCGCGCGCCTCCCGCCCCAGCGAGGCGCCGCCGAGCACGGTCCAGGTGGCGGCCGCGGTCAGCGCGACGGAGGCGGCGGGGCTGCGGCGGACGGCATGGGAGAGCAGCGCGGCACCGCCCGCGGCGCCGCCGGCGCAGACGAGGGTGTGCAGCGCGCCCCACCCGCGGTGGTCGCGCCACAGACGGCGCTCGACGCCCGCCGCGGCCCGCCCGAAGGCGGCCACCGGGTGCCCCCTGCGGGGGTCACCGAGCAGCAGGTCGCCGATCAGTCCGGCCGTGGCGCCGTACGCGAAGATGCGATCGGCCCGCATGGCTCAGCCGGCCGTCGCGCCTCGGAGGACGTTCGTACGGGCGGCTCTCGGCGAGAGCCCCCCGGCAAGGGACGCACGGCTGCCAGGCATGGCGACATGTCCTCACTCAGGGTCCGCGCCCTGGTTCGACGTGACCGGCGACGAGAGTCTCCTGGCTCCCGGATCCGCGGTGACCCCCGGCCTTCCAGCCCGCTCGCGCGTGCCGTGACTTCCCGGTGTGGGGGACCGCTCCCCGGTGACAGTGGCGGGACCGCGCCGGATTCGCACCGGCTTCCTCTGCTGTCGCCGTAAATGGCTCC
The DNA here is from genome assembly GCF_037034285.1 of Streptomyces tyrfis. Classification (NCBI taxonomy): domain Bacteria; kingdom Bacillati; phylum Actinomycetota; class Actinomycetes; order Kitasatosporales; family Streptomycetaceae; genus Streptomyces; species Streptomyces tyrfis. The sequence continues at coordinate 113,069 of NZ_JBAGJZ010000015.1, forward strand.
GGCAGTCCACCACGCTCCGAGAAGCCCCGTCAACTTGCCGTTGACCTGCGGCGGCGCAGTGTGCTGAGACCCACACCGGCTCCGGGGCACGCCGAAGGGCCGGACGCACGAGGCGCGTCCGGCCCGTGACGGGGGCGCGGGGACGGGAGCGCGGGAGGGGCCCGAACGTCGAGCGGGGAGGGGCCCGGAGGGGGAGCGGTGGCGCGCCCGGAGGGGCGGCGGGGAGGGGCTCAGGCGACGATCAGATAGATCCCGTACGCGACCGCCGCCGCGCACAGCGCGAAACAGGCGTACGCGCCCGCGCGAGCCAGCGCCCGGGAACCGCCGGAGCCGCCCTGGGCCGCCGGTTCCGACTGCCTGGCCAGCCCCACCACGCCCAGGCTGAAGAAGCCCACCAGTGCGACGGTGACGACGAGGGACACACCGAAGACGGACCCGAGGGCCGCCCAGTCGATCTTCATGCTGATTCCTTAAACGGTCTGCGAGGTCCGGGACGGTCCGCGCGATCCGGGACGGTCCGCGCGGACCGGGCGAGGGAGGGCCGGGGGCGGCCCGGCGCGAACGGCCCGGGCCGCGTCCTCACACCGGCTGGACGGGGGCGGGGCGCGCCGGGTCCTGGGCGGGGACCGTCGGGACCGGGGCCGGAAGGGTGGTCATGAGGTCCTGCGCGGCGGCGGTCACGGGGGTCACGGCGGTGACGGCGGTCGCGGTGGCCGCGACGGTGGGCGGCGGGCTGACGGCGGCGATGGCCGTGGTGACGACCCCGGCGGGTTCGGCGGCGCCCTCCACCGGCGCGGCGGCCGGCGCGACGTCGCCGTGGCCGACCGGCTTGCGGCGCGACACCACCCAGATCGCTCCGGAGCCCGCGACCAGCAGCGCCGCGACGACCACGACGCCCCAGGTGCCCTGCTTGGTGAGGAACTCCGCGCCCGCGCCGACCAGACCCGCGGCCGGCAGGGTCAGACCCCAGGCGACGAACATCCGGGTGGCGGTGGACCAGCGGACCACGCCGCCCTGGCGGCCCAGGCCCGCGCCCATCACCGCGCCGGAGCAGGACTGGGTGGTGGAGAGGGAGAAACCGAGGTGCGAGGAGGCCAGGATGACCGTGGCCGCGCTGGTCTGGGCGGCGAAGCCCTGCGGCGGCCTGAGGTCGGTGAGCCCGCTGCCCATGGTGCGGATGATGCGCCAGCCGCCCAGGTAGGTGCCGAGCGCGATGGCCGTGCCGGCGGAGACGATGACCCAGACCGGCGGGTTGGCGCCGGGGTGCAGCACCCCGCCGGTGACCAGGGCCAGGGTGATGATGCCCATGGTCTTCTGCGCGTCGTTGGTGCCGTGGGCCAGCGAGACCAGCCCGGCCGAGGCGATCTGACCGGCGCGGTAGCCCTTGGCGGCGGCCTTCTCCTGGGCCTCGTCGCGGATGCCCCCGCCGATCCGGTAGGTCAGCCGGGTGGCCAGCAGCGCCGCCAGACCGGCGACGACCGGGGCGGCGACCGCGGGGATCAGCACCTTGGTGACGACCGTGCCGCCGTTGACCGAGGACCAGCCGACCGACATGACCGCGGCGCCGATCAGGCCGCCGAACAGGGCGTGCGAGGAGCTGGACGGCAGTCCGACCAGCCAGGTCAGCAGATTCCACAGGATGGCGCCGACGAGTGCCGCGAAGATGACCTCCGTCCGCAGCCCGTCCTCGTCGACGATCCCGCCGGAGATCGTCTTGGCGACCTCCACGGACAGGAACGCCCCGACGAGGTTGAGAACGGCGGACATGGCCACCGCGGTCTTCGGTCTGAGAGCGCCGGTGGAGATGGTGGTCGCCATCGCGTTGGCGGTGTCATGGAAACCGTTCGTGAAATCGAACACTAGGGCTGTCACGATCACAATCGCGAGGAGCAGCGTGATGTGTTCCATTTACCCAGGCAATCGTTCGGCGTCAGTGGCAGGTGGACGGTAGGCAACCTGAGTGAACGGGAGATGAACTGGACGGGGCGTCACGGTGTCCCCGTGCGGCGTCCCCGGGCGTGTCCCGGCCGCCCCGCGCACCCCCGGCCCTTCGGCGTCACTCCTCGTGTTTCCCTCGGCCGGATATGTGTACGCGCGCCCGGCGGGCTGACAGGATCGCCGCATGAGCGATCAGCAACGGGACGCGATCGAACGGGCCTGGGGAGCCGTCGTCGCCACCGCCCGTAGAACGGCCGCCGACGGCCTCGTCGTCGGAACCTCGGGGAACGTGTCGGCCCGGCTCGGCGACACGGTCCTGGTCACCCCGAGCGGCGTGCCGTACGACCGGCTCGGCCCGAAGGACGTGGTCGGCGTCGACCTGGACGGCAACCGCGTCCTCGGCGTACTGGCCCCCACCAGCGAACTCCCGCTCCACCTCGCGGTGTACCGGAACACCGGAGCGGGGGCCGTGGTGCACACCCACGCGGTGCACGCCACGGCCGTCTCCACCCTGGTCACCGAGGTCCCGCCGGTCCACTACGCCGCCGCCGTGCTCGGCGGCCCCGTCCGGGTCGCGGCCTACGCGCGCTACGGGACCGAGGAGCTGGCCGGGAACATGCTCGCCGCCCTGCGCGACCGCACCGGCTGCCTGCTCCGGAACCACGGCACCGTGACGTACGGCGCCGGCCTCGACGAGGCGTACGACCGGACCGCGCAGCTGGAATGGCTCTGCCGGCTCTGGCTCACCGCGAACTCCGTGCCCGGGCGCTCCCCGAGCCTGCTCACCCCGGCCCAGCTGGACGAGGTGCGGGAGGCGCTGAAGGGATACGGACAACGCCGCTGACCGGCCACGACGGACGGGCGCGCCGCGGACTGCGGCCCCGCGGGGCGGGCGGCCCCGCCATACGGCCCCGCCTTACGGCCTGTGATCCCGCCACGGCGGACCCGGCACACGGCCGCCACGCGGCCCAAGGCCGGCACACGGCCCAAGGCCCCGCAGCGGCGGGGCGGCTCCGCCCCTCGGCCCGTGATTCCGCCACGGCGGGCGCGGACCCGCCCGTTCCGGTCCTCGCTCCGGCCGGTCCCCGCCGCCCGGTTCCCGTTCCGCCCGGCCCACCGGCCGGGCCGGGCTCCCGCGCCGCCGCCGGGACACCGGACGGACCCGTCCGGTGGCAGAGCGCGACCCGCCCCAGGACACTGGAGCGGTGCGCCCGGCAACAGTCACGGCAGCAGCCGTCACCACGATCCTCGGACTCGGCGCGGCGTCGGTCGCGGCGGGCCGGCACGCCGGCGGCGCCGCCCTCCGGGCTCCGTCCGGACGACCGCTCCCCGCCGACCGGGCCCTCACCGTGCACGCCACCGCGCCCGGCCGGGTCACCCTGACCCGCTCCCTGACCGCCCTGCGGCCCGGCACGTACGCCCTGGTGGGCGACGACGTCCACGCCGTCGTCGGACCGGTGGCCGAGCACGTCCGCCACGCCCCCGACACCGTCGTCCGCCGACTGGAACGGGTGGACCGGGGCACGCTGGAGACCGGGGCCCGGGTCCGGATCACGCCCCAGCTGCACAGCGGAGACCCCTCGGTGCTCGGCCTCGGCCACGAGGAGGTCGAGATCCCCGGCGAACTCGGGGCCCTGCCGGCCTGGTTCCTGCCCGGTCCCCGCGACACCTGGGTCATCACCGTGCACGGCCTCGGCACCACCCGGGAACACCCCCTGAACGTCATGGGGCTGCTGCACGGACTGCGCCTGCCCGTCCTCGACCTGGCCTACCGGGGGGACGCCGGGGCGCCGCGCTCCCCGGACGGCCTCTCCCGCCTCGGCGAATCCGAATGGCGCGACCTGGACGCGGCGATCCGCTTCGCCGTGCGGTACGGGGCCGAGAAGGTCGTCCTGTACGGCTGGTCCACCGGCGCCTCCATGGCCCTGCACGCCGCCGTCGGATCCGCGCTGCGCGACCGCGTCGCCGGCCTCGTCCTCGACTCCCCGGTCCTGGACTGGGCCACCACGCTGCGCGCCCTGGCCGCCGCCCGGGGCGTCCCCGCCCCGCTGCTGCCGCTCGCCGTCCGCGCCGCCCAGGGCATGACCGGGCTGCACGGCGCCCGCCTCCTGGACCCGTCCCTCGCCACCGGGCTGCGCGCCCCGACCCTGATCTTCCACGGCCCGGACGACACCCTGGCCCCCTGGGGCCCGTCCCGCGAACTCGCCGCCCGCCGCCCCGAACTGATCGCCCTGCACACCGTGCCCCAGGCTCCGCATGCGGCCATGTGGAACGCCGACCCGGACCATTACGAGGAGACCCTGCGCCGCTTCCTCACGCCCCTGATGTGACCCGATGAGCGGGGATCGGCCGATTGGCGCCGCGCCCCGCCCGGCGCCCCGTCCACCGGGAATTCGGGTTCCGTTTGGGCTTTCGGGCCGTCAGGGGCAAGACTGCTCTTCGTGACGTCCCGTACCCCGCGCGACTCCAGGCTCCGACTTGTCCGCCAGCGACCCATCGCCACCGCTCGAAAGGCCGTGACCACCCGGCGCACCAGGCCGGCTCCCCGCCCCCCGGAGGGCACCCCGCCCCGGGCCGAACTGGCCCGCCAGGCCAGGACGGTCCTCGCCGACGCCGTACGGATCGCCCGCTGGGCGGCCGACGGCGCGATCCCGGGCGCGCCGCCGCCGGCCGCCCTGGCGCTCGAAGGGGCCGCCGCGGCCCTGGAACTCTCCCCGGCCCAGGTGCGCTCCGGCTGGGACCGGGCCCGCCTCGCCGGACTCGTCGAACTCCACGGCGACACCGTCCGCCCCGGCTGGCGGCTGCGCGCCTGGGACCGCGACGACTCCGCCGTGCTGCGCGGCTGGGTGGCGCTGTTCGACGCCTGGTCGCTCGTCCACCCGGCCCCCGGCGACGTCGAGCCCACCGCGGTCGCCGAGGCCGTCGAGGCCGTGCCCCAGGTGCTCTCGCTGCTCCAGCTCTCGGCCGGCCCGGTCGCCGTGCCCGCCCTCCTCGACCTGCTCGAACAGCGGGTCGCGGAGCTCCACGAGGAGCGCTGCGAGGTGCCGTACGGGCCGTCGCCCGAACCGGCCGGGCCGATCCCCGCCGCACACCCGTCCGCCCTGGTCGCCCGTCTCCTCGACTGGGCCCTGGAAGGGCTCGCCGCGGTCGGCGCGCTCACCCTCGACGCCGGACACGCCACGCTCACGCCGCTGGGCAACTGGGCGGTCTGGGTCAAGCTGGAACAGATCTGCGTCGCCGCCCAGAGCCCGGCGGGCAACATCGAGCAGTCCGCCGCCGACATGCTCCACGGCTGCGCCCGGCTCACCCCCGGCCCCGCCCGCGACGAGTACCGGGCCTGGCTCGCCGCCCGCACCGTCGGCACCGCCGTCGCGGAACTCCTCGCCGTCGCCCGGGGCGAGGACGCCCTGCTGCGCGGGCTCGCCTTCGAGGCGCTCCGCGTCGTCGGCGCACCCGCCGAGCCCGAGGTACGCTCCGTCCTCGACGACGTCTCGCTGCGCCCCTACGCGCTGCTGTGGCTGGCCGAGTACGAGGGCGCCGACCCCGAGGAGGCCCAGGACGTCCTCAGCCGGGAGGAGGCCACCTGGCTCTGGGTCGACACCGCGGCGGCCGTCGCGGACCACGGCGAGACCGGGCTCCTGGTCCGCCACCTCGACTCGGCCGTCCAGGGCACCGTGCCCGCCCTCCTCGACGAGGTCCGCGCCATCGGCCACCCGCGCACCGTGCAGGTCCTGGTGGCCCTGGCCGCCGCGCACCCGGACCCCGCCCTGGCCAAGGCGGTGCGCCGGGCCGCGTTCCAGGTGCACACCGGCGGCGTGTGACACGCACCGCACGCACGGAGGGCCGGACCCGCCCCGGGCGGGTCCGGCCCTCCGTCGTCACGGGCCGGGGGCGTCACGCCGGACGGCGCGTCCCCCGGCCGGAGCCGCCGTCGCTCAGCGGAAGGTGTCGCAGGCCGCCATGGAGCCGCTGCGGTACCCCGTGGTGAACCACTGCTGCCGCTGCGCCGACGAGCCGTGTGTCCAGGCCTCCGGGGAGACCCGCCCCTGGAACTTCTCCTGGATCCGGTCGTCGCCGACCGCCGCCGCCGCGTCGAGCCCCTCCCGGATGTCCGCCTGCGTGAGCGACGTGATCAGCGGCCGTCCGGTCCGCTCGTCGGGCGTGCTCGTCGCGTGGTGCGCCCAGACCCCGGCGTAGCAGTCCGCCTGCAGCTCCACCCGGACCGAGTTGCTGTCCGCGCCGGTGCGCCCGTCGTGCGCCCGGCCCAGCGTCCCCGTCAGGTTCTGCACATGGTGCCCGTACTCGTGGGCGGCGACGTACGCCTGGGCGAACGGGCCGCCGTCGGCGCCGAACTTCGACCGCAGCTCCTCGAAGAAGCCCAGGTCCAGATAGACCTTCCGGTCGCCCGGGCAGTAGAACGGCCCCACCGCCGAGGTCGCGGAGCCGCACGCGGTGTTCACCCGGTCGGTGAACAGCTTCGTCGGAGCGTCGCTGTACCGCTCGCCCTGCCTCTGGAACTCCTGCCGCCAGAAGTCCTGCACGCTGTTGACCACCGCGACCATCCGGCAGTCGTCCCTGGTGTTCGCGTCCCGCCCGGTCCGGCAGGACTGCTGCACCTGCGCCGCCGAGGACGCGGACGCCGTCGTCCCCGAGTCGCCGGACGTCAGCCCGAGCTGGTCGGGGCCGATGCCGAGGAACAGCCCCACCAGCAGCGCGATGAGGCCGACGACGCCGCCCCCCACGGTGGCTGCGCCCCCCGGGATGCGGCTGCCGCGCACGTCCTCGACCTCGGACGTGTCCAGATCGGCGTCGTCGTCGAACTGCATGTGAAGTCACCCTCCGTTCCGGTCGTGTGCTCCGACCGCCTCCGCAGAGTATTGGCGAGATCACCCGCGAATGACCAACGGGGCCACGAGGCGGAGCGGCCCGGCCCCGGCGGGCGCGGAAAACCAGTTGCACACCGCCAGTAGAATGAGCCGCATGGCAATTCTCCTTGTGCATTAGCGGCGTCGAGTCGTGAGTCCGTAAGTCACCCGTCCGCCGCCCAGACCGCCCTGGAGTCTTACCCGTGATCACCGCTTCCGGCATCGAGCTGCGCGCCGGCGCCCGCATCCTCATCGAGTCCGCTTCCTTCCGCATCGCCAAGGGCGACCGCATCGGCCTCGTCGGCCGCAACGGAGCGGGCAAGACCACCCTCACCAAGTGCCTCGCGGGCGAGGGAGCCCCGGCCGGCGGCACCATCACCCGCTCCGGCGAGGTCGGCTACCTCCCGCAGGACCCGCGCACCGGCGACCTCGACGTGCTCGCCCGCGACCGCATCCTCTCCGCCCGCGGCCTCGACGAGATCCTCCGCAAGATGCGCGAGAACGAGGACCGGATGGCGAACGGCAAGGGCGCCACCCGCGAGAAGGCGATGAAGAAGTACGAGCGCCTGGAGACGGAGTTCCTCACCAAGGGCGGATACGCCGCCGAGGCCGAGGCCGCCACCATCGCCGCCGCGCTCAGCCTCCCCGACCGGGTGCTGGGACAGCCGCTCCACACGCTCTCCGGTGGTCAGCGCCGACGCGTGGAGCTGGCCCGCATCCTGTTCTCGGACGCCGACATCCTGCTGCTCGACGAGCCGACCAACCACCTCGACGCCGACTCGATCGTCTGGCTGCGCGACTACCTCAAGACTTACCGCGGCGGCTTCATCGTCATCTCCCACGACGTCGAGCTCGTCGATACGGTCGTCAACAAGGTCTTCTACCTCGACGCCAACCGCTCGCAGATCGACGTCTACAACATGGGCTGGAAGCTCTACCAGCAGCAGCGCGAGGCTGACGAGAAGCGCCGCAAGCGCGAGCGGCAGAACGCCGAGAAGAAGGCCGCGGCCCTCAACTCGCAGGCCGACAAGATGCGCGCCAAGGCCACCAAGACCGTCGCCGCGCAGAACATGGCCAAGCGCGCCGAGCGGCTGCTGTCCGGGCTGGAGGCCGTCCGGGTCGCCGACAAGGTCGCCAAGCTGCGCTTCCCCGAGCCCGCGCCCTGCGGCAGGACCCCGCTGATGGCGGAGGGCCTGTCCAAGTCGTACGGCTCCCTGGAGATCTTCACCGATGTGAATCTCGCCATCGACAAGGGCTCCCGGGTCGTCATCCTCGGCCTCAACGGCGCGGGCAAGACCACGCTGCTGCGCCTCCTCGGCGGCGCCGAGAAGCCCGACACCGGCCGGGTCGTCGAGGGCCACGGGCTCAAGCTCGGCTACTACGCCCAGGAGCACGAGACCCTCGACCCGGACCGCACGGTCCTGGAGAACATGCGTTCGGCCGCGCCCGACCTGGACCTCGTCGACGTCCGCAAGACCCTCGGCTCGTTCCTCTTCTCCGGCGACGACGTCGACAAGCCCGCCGGCGTGCTCTCCGGCGGCGAGAAGACCCGCCTCGCGCTGGCGACCCTGGTGGTCTCCTCCGCCAACGTGCTGCTCCTGGACGAGCCGACCAACAACCTCGACCCGGCCAGCCGCGAGGAGATCCTCGGCGCGCTGCGCACCTACAAGGGCGCCGTCGTCCTCGTCACGCACGACGAGGGCGCGGTCGAGGCCCTCCAGCCGGAGCGGATCATCCTGCTTCCGGACGGGGTCGAGGACCTGTGGGGAGCGGACTACCAGGACCTGGTCGCCCTGGCCTGACCCGGTCCGGCCGCCCCGCGGCCGCTGTCCGGGCCGCCTCCGGCCAGCTCTCTGACGCACCCGTATGGATCATTCGGCTCATGTGTGATCCGTCATCTGTGTGAGTGCGTCTCGTACCGCGTCGGCGTCCCCCGGCAGACGGCCGCCGGGCCCACCCGTTCGGCGGGTGCGCCCCCCGCGTGGCCCTGACCAGGACGTTCCGTTCCGGGCCCGCCCCGATCCGCCTCCCGAGCCCGACGGAACAGGGGATTCCGAACGGGTCGGGCCGCCGATCGGCCGGGGATCCGGTTGCGCGGACCTTGTCGAATGGGTGGCCAGGAGGCCCCCGAGGGGTGATCATGAGAGTCCAGAGCGCACTTCCCATGAGGAGGCACGGGTGGCCGAGACTCTGAAGAAGGGCAGCCGGGTGACCGGCGCCGCGCGCGACAAGCTCGCGGCAGACCTGAAGAAGAAGTACGACTCCGGTGCGAGCATCCGGGCGTTGGCCGAGGAGACCGGCCGCTCCTACGGATTCGTCCACCGGATGCTCAGCGAGTCCGGAGTCACGCTGCGCGGACGCGGCGGCGCGACACGAGGCAAGAAGGCCACCGCGGCCTGAGGGCCTGTCGGGTGACCTTCGGCCGCCCGGTCAGAGGTCTCCCGACAGGCTCTGAGGGCTTCGGTGGACGGGACAGATCGCGGACAAGGCCGTCCGGACCCGTCCCGGAGCTCACCGGTTCCGATGGTGGCCACCCGGTCGATCGTGCTCTTGATCGGGTGGTTACTGTTCAGTCACTTGGTTCGACACGCTCGGCCCGCTGACTGACGATCCGGAGGCTCCCATGACCTCGCCCGACTCCGTGCTCGACAAGGACGGCGTACGACTCACCGTCGACGACGCGGTCGCCACGGTGACCCTCGCCCATCCGGCCAAGCGCAACGCCCAGTCCCCCGCTCTGTGGCGGGCGTTGGCGGAGGCCGGGCGGGCACTGCCCGGCACGGTCCGGGTCGTCGTGCTCCGCGGCGAGGGCAAGTCCTTCTCCGCGGGCCTCGACCGCCAGGCGTTCACGCCCGAGGGGTTCGACGGCGAGCCGTCCTTCCTCGACATGGCGCGCGGCTCGGACGCCGAACTCGACGCGACCATCGCCGAATACCAGGAGGCGTTCACCTGGTGGCGCCGCAACGACATCGTGTCCATCGCGGCCGTCCAGGGGCACGCCATCGGGGCCGGCTTCCAGCTCGCCCTCGCCTGCGATCTGCGGATCGCCGCCGAGGACGCGCAGTTCGCCATGCGGGAGACCAGCCTGGGCCTGGTCCCCGACCTCACCGGCACGCACCCCTTGGTGCACCTGGTGGGGTACGCCCGCGCGCTCGAGATCTGTGCCACGGGCCGCTTCGTGCACGCCGAGGAGGCCGAACGCATCGGCCTCGCCAACCTGGTGGTCCCGGCCGGTGAGCTGGACGCCGCCGCACGGGACCTGGCCGGCGCGCTGCTGGCCGCCCCGCGCGACGCGGTGGTGGAGACCAAGGCGCTGCTGGGCGGTGCGGTCCACCGGGGGTACGAGGAGCAGCGCGCCGCCGAACGAGCCGCGCAGGCCCGCCGCCTGCGCGACCTGGCGGGCATCACCGACTGACCGGCCCGACCGACCGACCCGACTGACCGGCCCGACCGGCTGACCGCCGGAGCCCGGCCGCCGGACGGACGGGACCGCACGTCGGCCACCGGGGCCGTCGCCCCATCGCGTCTTACCCCGGTGCCCCGCCGCCCGGACGCATGGGCGCCGGTGGACGGCTCTCAGGGGAACTCCCGGCCGGGGCGCGCCGGTGACCGGCGGAGGGGAGCGCGGAGCGGCCCGGCAGGGTCCGGACGAGGTGCGCCGGGCGTGCCCCGGCAGCCGCCGCGCGCCGCCACCGCCGTCACCAGCACGGCCACCGCCGGCCGTCCCGGCACCGCGCCCGCCACCGCCTCCCGCACCGCCCGCACCACGTCGAGCACGCGATGACCCGGCTCCGTCGCCAGCTCCATCCGCACCCGCCCCGGGGCCGTGTGCACGGCGTCCCCCAGCACCCGGGTCAGCGTGGCGACACCGGGCGTCCCCGCGGCGGCGGCGCCCACCGCTCCCTCGGGCTCGGCCGGGCAGACCTCGACCGGTGCGGGCGGGCGCCGCCGGGGAGGCGCGTCCAGCAGTTCCGTCACCCGCAGGTCCACTCCGGACACCGCCAGCCCCAGATCCCGGTCGGCCGACGCGAGGAGTGCCGTACGCAGCGCACCGGCCGCGGCCGGCAGCGGCCGACCCGAGAACGCCGACATGGTCCCCGCCATCCGCAGCGGGCCCGGCGGCCACGCGCCCGGCGGCCAGACGCCCGGCGCCGGGACGGGGTCCGGGCCGGCCGCGCGGATCCGCAGCTCCCCGAGCACCGGCGCGGGCGCCGGCCCGACCGCCGCCTCCCGCAGCACCGCGACCGCGGCCCGTTCCGAGATCCAGGCCCCGTCCGCCGGTTCGCCCAGGGGGAGCAGCCGGCCCAGTCCGGTCCGCCGCCGGACCACCGCCGCCCACCCGTCGCCCCCGTGCGTTCCGTCGGTCGCCGTCATGGGGCCAGCCTGCCGTATCCACGGCGCGGGATGGGGCAAGCGCACCTAATGTGGGCAAAGAGGTCCAAACTGCCCCGAAGGGAAGAGTGGCGATGACCGACACCACACAGCGGGCCCGTACCGAGAGCCCCGGCCCGGAACCGTCCCCGCTCACCAAGCGCGGCGGGGGAGACCCCGCCACCCGGGGCCGCACGAGCATCGCGGACGGGGTGGTCGAGAAGATCGCCGGCATGGCGGCGCGGGACGTGGTCGGCGTCCACGCGATGGGCAGCGGTCTCTCGCGCACGTTCGGGGCGGTGCGCGACCGGGTGCCCGGCGGCGGCAGGTCCGTCGCGCGCGGGGTGAAGGCGGAGGTCGGCGAGTCGCAGACCGCGCTCGACCTGGAGATCGTCGTCGACTACGGAGTGGCGATCGCCGACGTCGCCCGCGACGTACGGGAGAACGTGATCGCGGCGGTCGAGCGGATGACCGGCCTGGAGGTCGTCGAGGTCAACATCGCGGTGACCGACGTGAAACTGCCCGACGAGCCCGATGACGAGGAACTGCCCGAGACCCGCCTCCAGTAGCGGTGACCGCCAGGCGGCAGGCGGTGGATGGCGGGCGGCGGACGGCACAGGCGGGCGGCGGGCGGACCCGGCGAACGGGAGGACCGAGGCAGTTGAGGAGTGCGCGATGAGCACGGCGTTGGTCGGCATGGTGGCCGGCATGGCGCTCGGATTCGCCGGATACTTCGGCGGATTCGGGGCGTTTCTGCTGGTGGCGGCCCTGGGAGCGGTCGGTTTCATCATCGGCCGGTTCCTGGAGGGCGATCTGGAACCCGGTGACTTCTTCCGGAGTCGCGAACGCGGCGACCACCGGCGGTGACGGCGGTGCCGGTGCCGGGGGCGGGCGGCCGGGTGGCCGCCGGTGAACGCGGAGCGACCAGGATCGCCGACCGGGTGGTCGCGAAGATCGCCGCGCAGGCGGCGAAGGAGGCGGTCGACGGACCGCCGCGGGAGGGCGGGCCGCCGCGCGCCACGGTCATGGTGCGCCGGGACGCCGCCCGGGTGCGGATCAGTCTGGAACTCGCCTACCCCACGGACATCGGCCGCCAGTGCCGAGGGGTGCGCCGACGGGTCGTGGAGCGGGTACGGGCGCTGACGGGCATGGAGGTGCCCGAGGTCGCCGTGCGCGCCGAGCGCCTGCACCCGGCGGAGACGGGCGGCGCGTCCCGGGGGAGGGTCCGATGACCGTGCCCCACGACCCCCGGCACGATCCCGGGCATCCGCCCGACGGTCGCCCCGCCGAGGACGGCGAGGCGCCGGCACTCGACGGGACCGGCTCCTGCGCCACCCGGGTCCCGCCCGCGCGGCGGCGGGAGCGCGGTCGTCCGGCGCGCCGCTTCTGGTCCGCCCGCCGTGTTCCCGCCGCGCTGCTCGCCCTGGTGGTGCTCGCCTGTGCGGGTCCGCTGCTCTACGACGTGGCGGCGGTACGGGCCGGGCGGCCGGCGATGCGCTGGCGCCGGGTGCTGGCCCGCGAACTCGCGGACCGGCCGCTGCACGACGCGGCGGTGCTGACCGGAGCGGCGGTCGCCGCGGCGGTCGGCCTGTGGCTGCTGGCACTCGCCCTCACTCCGGGGCTCCGCGGTCTGCTGCCGATGCGCCGGGCCCGCACCGGCGTCCGGGCCGGCATCGACCGTTCGGCGGCGGCCCTGATCCTGCGCGACCGGGCCGTCGAGGTGTCCGGGGTGCGGTCGGCGCGGGTACGGATGGGCCGGCGGAGGGTCCGGGTGCGCGCGGTCTCGCACTTCCGGGACCTCGACGACGTACGGGCCGACCTGGACACCGTGCTCTCCACCGGCATCGCGGAACTGGGCCTGGCCGGGCGGCCGGCCGTGGACCTGAGCGTCCGCCGTCCCCCGAGGAAGGGGTGAGGAAGCGGTGAACCCGCTGCTGAGGACCGTCAACCGGGCACTGCTCGGTCTGGCCGGACTCGCGCTGATCTGCGGCGGCGGCGCGGTGCTCGCCGCGGGGCTCGGCCTGGCCGTGCCGTCCTGGTGGCCCTGGCACGGCGGAAGCGATGTGCTGCTCGGCGCGGCCGACCGGGTCCGCTGGCGCGACCGGGGCTGGTGGTGGCCGGCGGTGCTCGCGGCCCTCGCCGCCGTGGTCGTCCTCGCCCTGTGGTGGCTGCTGGCCCAGGCGCGCCGGCCCCGCCTGACCGAGGTGCTGGTGGACAGCGGCGACGGCGAGGGGGCGGTGGTGAGGGGCCGGGCCCTGGAGGCGGCGGTCGCCGACGAGGCGGAGTCCCTGGACGGGGTGGCCCGCGCCCGGGTCGTCCTGACCGGCCGCCGCGGCGCGCCGCACGCGGCGGTACGGCTGCTGCTGGAACCGCACGCCACACCGGACGCGGCGCTGGGCCGGCTCACCGACGAGGCGCTGGCCCACGCGCGGGATTCCGCCGGGCTGGCCGCCCTGCCGGCCGAGGTGCGGCTGGGGGCGGTCGGGCACCCTGCGGAAAGGGTGAGCTGACGCCGCGCCACCGGCGTCGGCCCCCCTCCGGGAATCCCGGGCCCCGGCGGCCGGGCCGCAGCGGCCCGGCCACCGGGGCCCGGGATTCCCGACGTACGCACGGAGACCGCGGTGGCAGGGAGTCCCGGCCGTGGGGGAACCGGGGCATTCCCGCCCTACGGAAACCGGGGGAGTCCGCGTCGTACGGAAGCGGGGGCACTCCCGCCGTACGGAAGCCGGGACAGTCCCCGTCGTACGGAAGCCGGGGAGAGCCCCGCCGTTCAGAAACCGTGCCGGGAGCCGCCGTCGACCGGCAGCATGACGCCCGTCACATAGGACGCCGCGGGGGACAGCAGGAACGCCGCGGTCCGGCCGAACTCCTCCGCGGTGCCGTACCGGCGCAGCGGGATGCCCGCCCCGTTGGCGGCGCGGCTGGCCTCGGCGTCGCCGGACAGCGCGTCCAGTTCACGGATCCGGTCGGTGTCGATCCGGCCCGGCAGCACGCCCACCACCCGGATGCCCCGGGGCCCGAGTTCGTCGGCCAGGGACTTGGCGAAACCGGCCAGGCCGGGGCGCAGCCCGTTGGAGATCGTCAGCCCGGCGATCGGCTCGTGTACCGAGCCGGAGAGCACGAAACCGATGACGCCGCCCTCGCCGAGGGACGCCGCCGCGGCCCGGGCGAGCCGCACCGCGCCCAGGAACACCGACTCGAACGCCGACTGCCACTGCTCGTCGGTGTTGTCGGCGAGCAGCCCGGGCGCCGGACCGCCGACGCTGATGAGAATGCCGTCCAGCCGCCCGAACCGCTCCAGGGCGGTGTCGACCAGGCGCTGGGCGGCGGCGGGGTCGGCGTTGTCCGCGGCCAGTCCGACCGCGTCCGGTCCCAGTTCGGCGGCGGCCGCCTCGACGCGCTTCTCGTCCCGACCGGTGATGATCACCCGGGCGCCGTCCCCGGCCAGCGCACGCGCCGTCGCGTTGCCCAGCCCCCGGCTCGCCCCGGTGACGATGTACACACGGTCCTTCAGTCCCAGATCCATGGGCCCTATCCTGCCGTGCCGGCCTCCAACGTGTCCTCACCGGCCAGTGCCATCGCGGTGCCCACCAGCCCGATGTGGCTGAACGCCTGCGGGAAGTTGCCGACCTGCCGGGACGCGAGGGTGTCGTACTCCTCGGAGAGCAGCCCCACGTCGTTGCGCAGCTTCAGCAGCCGCTCGAAGAGGTCCCGGGCCTCCGCCCCGCGCCCGGTCAGCTTCAGGGCGTCGGCCAGCCAGAACGAACACGCCAGGAACGCCCCCTCGCTGCCGGGCAGCCCGTCGATCGACGGGCCGTCCGTGCTGTAGCGGCGGACCAGGCAGTCGCTGCCCAGCTCCGCCCGGACCGCGTCGACCGTGCCGATCACCCGCGGGTCGTCCGGCGGCAGGAAGCCGGTCCGGGGGATCAGCAGCGTCGCGGCGTCCAGGTTCCGCGAGCCGTAGGACTGCGTGAAGGTGTTGCGGACCGGGTCGAACCCCTTCTCGCACACCTCCCGGTGCACGGTGTCCCGCATGGCCCGCCACCGGTTCGCGTCACCGGCCAGCGCCGGGTTCCTCTCCAGGGCGCGCACGGCGCGGTCGGCGGCGACCCAGGCCATGATCTTGGAGTGCACGAAGTGGCGGCGCTGGCCGCGGATCTCCCACAGCCCCTCGTCCGGCTCCCGCCAAGTGGACTCCAGGAAGCCGAGCAGGCTCAGCTGGAGGTTCCAGGCGTGCGGCTTGTCTTCGAGACCGGCCTCGCGGCCGAGCCGCAGCGAGTCGATGACCTCCCCGTACACATCGAGTTGGCGCTGGCCGACCGCGGCGTTCCCGGCCCGGACCGGGGCGGAGTTCTCGTACCCGCGCAGCCACGGCAGCTCCGTCTCGGGCAGCCGGCGTTCACCCGACAGGCCGTACATGATCTGGAGGTCCGCCGGGTCCCCGGCGACCGCCCGCAGCAGCCAGTCCCGCCAGGCGACGGCCTCCTCCAGATACCCGGCCGAGATCAGCGCGCCGAGGGTCAGCGTGGAGTCCCGCAGCCAGCAGAAGCGGTAGTCCCAGTTCCGTACGCCGCCGATCTCCTCCGGGAGCGAGGTGGTGGGGGCCGCCACGATCCCGCCGGTCGGCCCGTAGGTGAGCGCCTTCAGGGTGATCAGCGAGCGGATCACCGCCTCCCGGTACGGGCCCTGGTACCGGCACCGCGCGGACCACTCGGTCCAGTCGGACAGGGTGGTCCGCAGCGCCCGGAACGGGTCGACGGGTTCGGGGCGGGGCGAGTGCGAGGGGTGCCAGGTCAGGACGAAGGCGACCTTCTCGCCCGCGCCGACGGTGAACGACGAGCACGTGGAGAACTGCTGGCCCCACGTCTTGACCGGCGGTTCGCTGCGCAGCCAGACCGAGTCCGGGCCGGCGACCGCCACCCGCTGGCCCTCCGAGCGGCGCATCCACGGCACGATCGACCCGAAGTCGAAGCGCAGCCGGATCACCGAACTCATCTCGACCGTGCCGCTGACGCCCTCGATGATCCGCATGACCTCGGGCTGCTGGTCGCGGTGCGGCATGAAGTCGGTGACCTTGACCGTGCCGGTGCGGGTCTCCCAGAACGTCTCCAGGACGAGGGAGTCACCCGCGTAGCCGCGCCGGGTGCAGGCTTCGGCGCCCGTCGGCGCGATCCGCCAGTGGCCGTTCTCCTCGTCGCCGAGCAGGGCCGAGAAGCAGGCCCCCGAGTCGAAGCGGGGCAGACAGAGCCAGTCGACGGAACCGTTCCTGCCGACCAGGGCGGCCGTCTGCAGATCGCCGATCAGGGCGTAGTCCTCGATGCGTGGGGTCACGTTCTGGCGTGTTCCCGAACATGGGCCCGGTTAAGCAGCCCCGCCCCACGGGCGACGCTCCGCGGCCCCGGGCCGGTCCGGCCCGGGCCCGGCCCTCCGGTCACGCGGGCCGCCGGGGGCCGGGCCCCGGCCGGGCGCGCCGGGTCAGGCCGGGGCGGGCTCCGGCCGCTCCGGCTCGGCGGCCGACGGCTCCTCGGCGGTCTCGGCGGCCGCGGCCTGCTCCCGGTCGCGCTTCTCCCTGCGGGCGAGGACCACGTAACCGACCGGGACGGCGGCGGCGAACAGCCACCACTGCACGGCGTACGCCATGTGCGGGCCGATCGAGCCGTCGTCGGGCGCCGCGATCAGTTCCGGTGAGCCGCCGGACGGCTCGGGCGCGGTCTGCTCGATGTAGCCGCCGAACACCGGCCGGGACAGCCGCTCGGACTCCTGGCCGCTGTTGATCAGCATCACCTGGCGGTCGGGCAGGTCCGAGATGTCCTTGATGCCGCTGCTGCCGGTCGTCTCGTCGGCCTTGAGCCGCCCGGTGACGGTCACCTCGCCCGAGGGCGGGGGAGGGACACGCGGGAAGGCGCGCTGGCTCTCGGCGGAGGGCACCCAGCCCCGGTCGACCAGGACCGTCCCGCCGCCCTTGAGATCGAACGGGGTCAGCACGTGGACGCCGACCCGGTCGTCGTTGGAGGTCCTGCGGCGCACGACCACCTCGTGCGCGGTGTCATAGACGCCGGTGGCCGAGACCGTGCGCCAGTAGTCGGACCGCGGAACCGTGTGCCCCGGCGAGGTCAGCGACGCGACCGGCACCGGGTCCGCCCTCAGGTTGCGGGAGATCAGGGCGTTCTGCGCGACCCTGTGCTCATGCCGGTGGAGCTGCCAGAAGCCCAGCTCGACCATCGTGGGGATCAGGACGAGGACGAGCAGGGCGAGGAGCAGCCACTGCCGGGTCAACAGGAAGCGGTACACCCCATGACGGTACAACCGCGTCATGGGGTGCGGTGCGCAGGGGTCGGGGAGCAGGGGACGGGGAGGGCCGACGGCGGCCGGTGGTCAGACCTTGTCGATGATGCCCACCCTCCCCTCGGCGCGGGCGCAGTGGCCGCCGCAGTACCAGTGCCCGTCGACCTCGACGCCCTGCCCGATGATCTGGACCCGGCAGTGCTCACAGATCGGCGCCATGCGGTGGATGGCGCAGGAGAAGCAGTCGAAGACGTGCACCGCGCCCTGCGCGTGCACCTCGAAGGACATGCCGTAGTCGTTTCCGCATACCTCGCAACGTGCCATGCGCCACAGGGTCGGACGCGGCGGCGGCCACGGGCGGGCGGCGGGCGGGCGAGTCGTCCTGGTTCACTCCGATGACGGCGCGGCCGCCCGGGACGTCGCCGGGGCCACGTCCCGCAGCAGATGGGTGAACGCGCTCTCGTCCAGGATCGGGGTGCCGAACGACTTCGCCTTCACCGTCTTCGACGTGGCCGCGTCCGGATCGTTGGTGACGAGCAGGCTGGTCAGCCGGGAGACGCTGGTCGCCACGTGCAGTCCGGCCTCCACGGCGCGGTCCTCCAGCAGCTCGCGGTCTATGGAGGTGTCCCCGGAGAACGCCACCCGCATGCCCTGCATGAGAGGTTTGTCCTTCTCGTACCGTCCGGGGTTGGGGTACGGGCACGGCGGGCGCTTGCGCGAGGGACGCCAACTGCCCCGCCCGTACGAGGGCTGGTAGCCGATCCGCGGGGCGACCGGGGAGTCCGACCACTCGGTCAGCGGCCGGCACTCCAGCAACGGCAGCCGCACCTCGTCCCGCGCCGCCGCGTGCAGGCTCGGCCGGAACGCCTCGGCCAGCACCCGGGCGTCGTCCAGCGCGTGGTGGGCGCGCTGCTGCACGACCCCGAAGTGCGCGGCCAGCGACTCCAGCTTGTGGTTGGGCAGCGGCAGCCGCAGTTCCTTGGAGAGCGCGATGGTGCACAGCCGCTGCTCGACGGGTGCGGTGACCGAGGCCCGGGCGTACTCCCGGGCCAGCATCGACCAGTCGAACGCGGCGTTGTGCGCGACGAGCACCCGGCCCGCGAGGCGTTCGGACAGCTCGGCGGCGATCTCCGGGAAGAGCGGGGCGCCTTCGAGGACCTCGCTGGTCAGCCCGTGGATCCAGACCGGCCCGGGATCGCGCTGCGGGTTGACCAGGGTGTACCAGTGGTCCTCCACGTCGCCTCTCGCGTCCAGACGGTAGACGGCGGCGGAGACTATCCGGTCGTCGCGGGCGAGTCCGGTGGTCTCCACGTCGACGACCGCGTACCCCCGGGGGTACGCGGCCGGCCACGGCGCTGCGGTCTGACGGTCGTCGAGCATGGTCACAGAGAATACGGGCCGCGACTGACAGTCTCCTATTCCGGCCGTCCCCCACGGGCGTTCCGGCCGTCTCCGCTCCCGGGCGTTCCGGCCGACTCCCCGGGGCGCTCCGGCCGTCTCCCGTCGGCGGGCGGGGAGTTTCGCGGCGGCGGGCCGAGGAGGGTGCGCGCCCGGGACCGGACGGGGTGAGACCATCCCCCGATGACGGACATCCGGATGCATGACGAACCGCACGGCGACGGAATCGGCGCGCGGCTGAACTGGCTGCGCGCCGCCGTCCTCGGCGCCAACGACGGCGTCGTCTCCACCGCGGGACTGGTGGTCGGGGTGGCCGGCGCCACCGGCGACCGGGGCACCCTGCTCACCGCCGGTCTGGCCGGGCTGCTGGCCGGTTCCATGTCGATGGCGGCGGGCGAGTACGTCTCGGTCTCCACCCAGCGCGACTCGGAACGAGCCGCGCTGGCCACCGAGAAATGCGAGCTCGCGCAGGCCCCCGAGGCGGAACTGGTCGAACTCACCGGCCTGTTGGAGGACAAGGGGCTGAGCCACGAGGTCGCCCGCGAGGCCGCCCTCCAGCTCACCGCCCGCGACGCGCTGCGCGCCCACGCGGAGGTGGAACTCGGCATCAACCCGGACGAGCTGACGAACCCGTGGCACGCGGCGGGCGCGAGCTTCCTGGCGTTCACCGTGGGCGCGTTGCTCCCGCTGCTGGCGATCGTGCTGCCCCCGGCATCGCTGCGGCTGCTGGTGACCGTGCTCTCGGTGCTGGCGGCGCTGGCGCTGACGGGCTGGTGGAGCGCCCGCCTGGGCGACGCGGCGCCGTGGCCCGCGGTGCTGAGGAACATGGGCGGGGGCGCGCTGGCGATGGCGGTCACCTATGCGGCGGGGGGTCTGCTGGGGGCGGTGGGGGTGTAGGCGGGCTTCAGGGGCGTCGGAATCAGGGGAGCCGGACGATGCGTTCGGGCGGGAAGAGTTCGGTGCCGATGGCCCGCGTGCGGTACGAGAGGGTGATGGTCAGCTCGTCCCGGTCGCTCAACGGGGACAAGTCGACGGGATTGCTCACCACCGCCAGGTCGAGCGAGGCGAGGCCGGTCAGCTCGCGCAGGGGCGCCAGGCCCTCAGGAATGTCGCACCCTAGCAGGGCCAGAGTGCGGAGCCCGGTGAGCGGCGCCAGGAGACGGAGGTCGATCGGGGACAGCCCATGCAGCGTGAGCGATTCCAAGCCGTCGAGCGGTGTCGTACTGGTGAGCTGGCGTAAATGAGTGCTGCCCCAGAGAGCGAGTGCACGCAGAGCCGCCCAGCCCTCCAGCCCCTCAAGGCCCATGTACCGGCTCTGGGGCAAGAGCGTCAGGCTGGTGACCCGGTGGCACACGGGGAGTTCGCCGATGCTTTCGACAAGAAACGGGTGGCCCAGTGAGAGTTCCCGCAGATCGGGCATCTCACCGATGGGTCCCGGCTGGAGCTCCGGATGCAGTTCGACCAGAGAGAGCCGCTCCAGACCGGGGCGGGCCAGTGGGGTGAGGTCCGTGATCCGTGGGCAGGAACTGAGCCCCACGTCGCGAAGCCGGGGCATGGCCGCGATCCGCCCCAGGTCACCGAGAGCCCGGTTCTGAAAGACGAAGAGCCGTTCCACGTCCGTCCTGGAAGTGATGGCCGGGAAGTCCTCGTGGTCTCCCTGGACGTGCACTCCCCGGGACGTCGGGATGTGGCGCAGCGCCGTCAGTTGGGCTTTGGTCTCCGCGTAGGGGTACGGCCCGGAGTCCCAGGACCGGCCCGCCAGGACCTCGCGTGCGTAGGTCTCCGCGTCGAAGGAACTCCAGGCCATGGAGAGGGCGTCGGCCACAAGGAGCCGGTCATCGTCCCTGAACCGGCAGACGACCTCGTAGGCGGCGTCGCCCCTGATCTCCGCCGCCGTCCGCACGATCGCGGCCGCCTCGCGCTCGGTCACCTCGTCCGGTCCCGGCAGCAGCCCCAGCACCAGCTCGCCCACCTTGGCGAGCGCCTCGACGTCCTCGGTCGTCGCGGGCGGCAGCAGGTCGCCGGTCCGGCGCTCCACCTCCTCCCGGACCTCCGGGGCCAGCTCCGGGGCGTGCGCCAGGCTCGCCGCCGCCAGCAGCACCAGCCGGTGTCCGAGGCCGGGCTCCCGGTCGGCGCGGCGCAGCAACCCGCGCAGGAGCTCGGCCCGTTCGTCCGCCCGGGCGTGCCCCACCGCCATCTGCACCACGTCGTCCCAGCCGTCGTCGTGCGCGTTGCGCACCAGCACGCCGAAGTCCCGGGCCTCCACCGCGGCCTTGGCGCCCAGGTAGTCCAGGAACGTCCGGTGCACGAAGTCCACCGCGCCCGGCGCCGGTTCGCGCAGCAGCCCGCTGCGGATCAGCAGATGCGAGAACACCTGTTCCGCCGTGCCCCGCACCTGCGGCATCGCCCGCAGCCACTCCTCGACCATCGCCACCGCCCGCGCGCGGTCCGCCTCCACCTGGCCGTTGCGGATCAGCCAGTACGCCAGCCGCTGCAACAGCGCCGTCTGCTCCTCGCGGGTCAGGTCGACGCCCTCCACGCCCACGATCTCCCGCTCGGTGTCCCGGCGGATCAGCAGCATGTCCAGCGCCGCGTCGTACAACTCCTTGCGGGCGCGCGGCAGATGCATCCGGCGGTCCCGGTTGAGGGCGCACAGCAGCGCGCACATCAGCGGGTTCGTCGCCAGCCGGCCCAGGTCCCGGCGCGCCCCGACCGCCCGGCGCAGGGCGTCCTCGTACGTGTCCAGCCCCGCCCGCTCCTCCTCGGAACGGCACTCCGTCCGCGCCGCGTCGTGCCAGTGCCGGATGAAGGCGCGGATGTCCTTCCGCCCCATCGGCTGCAGGGAGTACGCGGCGAATTCCTGCTGTTCCAGCCAGCCGTCCGGGACCGCGGACGGCCGGGTCGTCACCACGTACCGGGCCCGCGGGTAGGCCGTGATCAGGTCCTTGAGCCAGCGCTCGGTGCGGTTGCGCAGCCGTGTCGGCACCTCGTCCACCCCGTCCACCAGGACCAGCGCCCGGCCCTCGGACAGCAGCCGGTCCGCCCAGCCCGCCGGCGCCGCGCCGTGCAGCGGGACGCCGGTCGCGCGCAGGAAGTCGTCCGGCACGGGCAGGGAACCGTACGAGGTGAAGGCGCGCAGCCGCAGGACGAACGGCACGCAGCGGTTCCAGTCCGCGAGCCCGTCGGCGAAGGAGCGGCGCGCGGCGTTGAGCGCCAGCCACTGCACCAGCGTGCTCTTCCCGGAGCCCGCCGGACCGCGCAGCAGCAGCCGGCCGGTGTCCAGGAGCGCCTGCTCCGCCCTGACCGTCACCCGGTCCGGTGCGGGCAGCTCCCACCACTCCGGGCCGGGGGCGCGGTGCGAACTCACCGTCAGACCGATGTAGGCCGTCTCCAGCGGCCACTCGCCCGCCGTCCGGCCCAGCGTCAGCCCGAACAGGCCCATCCGGCTGTGCGCGGCGGCCACGAAGTCCGCGTACCGCCGCTCGAAGTCCAGCGCCGCCGCCTCCGGGCGCGGACCCGTCCGGGCGCGGACCTCCTCCACCAACTCCCTTGTCCGCGCGGCCGATCGGACCTGCTCCACCGCCGCCCGCGCCGCGAACGACGGCTCGGCGGTCAGCTGCTCGACGATGTGCTCGCAGCACCGGCCGAGCAGTTCCTCGTACAGGCCGGCCGCGCGCTCCGCGAGGCCCGCGGCGGGCCCCGGCAGTTCGGCGCGCAGCCGCGCCGGGTCCAGGTCCAGGGCGAACAGCCGGTCGCCCGTCAGCCCGTCGGCCGCCTCGAACGCGTCCCGCACCGCGTCCACGGCGGCCAGCCGTTCGTGCTCCGGGAGGTCCGCGTACGACTCCGTCAGACGGCTCCCGAGCACCTTCGCCAGCCGGTCCGGCTTCGCCGGGCGGGGGAGCGGACGCACCGGATCCGGGACCAGGCCCGCGCCGGTCCCCGGCCGCAGCAGCGACCTGGCGACCGCGCCGGCCACCGTCGTGGCCAGCCGGAGCACCGCAACTTCCATACCCTGCACGGCTGTTCCTCCCCCGAGGCGGTTGCGTTCCCAGGGATCGTACGACGCCCGCGTTGGCGGAAGTCGCCAAAGACTGCTGACACCAGGTCTCGCATACTTGTTGGTAACAACGTCTGGTCCTGGGAGAGCGGCGGCTCTACGGTGCTCGCATGCCGTCGAACCTGCCCGATGTCGTGCTCTGGTCCATACCGGCCTTCCTCCTGCTCACCGTTCTGGAGATGGCCCTCCACCACTTCCACCCCGACGAGGACGCCGAGGGATACGAGGCGAAGGACGCGGTCACCAGCGTCACCATGGGGCTGGGCAGCCTGTTCTTCGACCTGCTGTGGAAAGTGCCCATCGTCGCGATCTACACCGCGGTCTACGAACTGACGCCGCTGCGGGTCCCCGTGCTGTGGTGGACCGTCCCGCCGATGCTGCTGGCCCAGGACTTCCTCTACTACTGGTCCCATCGGGGCCATCACGTCGTCCGGATCCTCTGGGCCTGCCACGTCGTCCACCACTCCAGCCGGAAGTTCAACCTCACCACGGCGCTGCGCCAGCCGTGGACGTCGTGGAGCGTCTGGCCGTTCTACGTGCCGCTGGTGGCCTGCGGCGTCCACCCGGCCGCGCTCGCGTTCTGCTCGTCGGTGAACCTCGTCTACCAGTTCTGGGTCCACACGGAACGCGTCGGCAGACTGCCCCGGCCGTTCGAGTACGTGCTGAACACGCCCTCCCACCACCGGGTGCACCACGCCTCGCAGGGCGGCTACCTGGACCGGAACTTCGGCGGCATCCTGATCCTCTGGGACCGGCTCTTCGGCACCTTCACCCCCGAGACGGTGCGGCCCGTGTTCGGCCTCACCAAGAACATCGACACGTTCAACCCGCTGCGGGTCGCCACCCACGAGTACGCGGCCATCGCCCGTGATCTGCGGACGGCGAGCGGCTGGGGCGAGCGCACCGGGCGGATCTTCCGCGGCCCGGGCTGGCAGCCGGCCGCGCCCCGCACCGCCGAGGCGGCGCAGGCCCCCGCGACCCCCGCAATCGTCACAGCTCCCACAGCTCCCACAGCCTCCACAACTCTTCGCACCGAGGAGCGTGCCCGATGAGCGCCGACCCCGCCACGGACCGCCGCGCGCGTCTCGCCCGATCCCTGCTCGTCGCCTTCCTGGTGGTCTGCGCCGTCGACCTGATCGCCGTGCTCACCGGCGTCCGGGGCCCCGGCCTCATCGCCAAACCCCTGCTGATGCCGCTGCTGGCCGGGTACGCGGCGGCCCGGGGCGGCCCCCGGCTGCTCGTCGCGGCGCTGCTGTTCGGCTGGGGCGGCGATGTGCTCCTGATGGTGGGCGACGACCTCGCCTTCCTCCTCGGGATGAGCTCCTTCGGCCTCGGACACGTCTGCTACCTGTGGCTTTTCGGACGCGCCAGGAGCTCCCCGCTCGCCGCCGCGGGATATGTCGTGTACCTGGTCGTCGCCGTCGTGCTGCTCTGGCCCGGGCTCCCCGCCGACCTGCGGATCCCGATGGCCGGCTACAGCCTGCTGCTCGCGGCGATGGCGTACCGCGCGGGCGTCCTCGGCCGGTACGCGGCCGTCGGCGGGGCGCTCTTCCTGCTCTCCGACACGCTGATCGCCACCGGGGTCGCCGACTGGCCGGGCCTGCCCGCCCACGGCTTCTGGATCATGCTCACCTATGTCGCCGCGCAGTTCCTGCTCACGGCGGGGGCGCTGGCGCCCGGGACGCATCCATGGCCGCGCGCCCCATGGGTGCACGCGGCGGACGCCCCGCGGACCTGACCCCCGGCGCCGGACCGGCCGGGCGGCCCACCCGTGAACGGGCCGGCCGCCCGCCGGACCGCCCGCTCAGCCCGCGCCGAGCCAGACCGGCTCGTCCGAGCCCAGCGGACCGGGCGGCCGCGACCAGTCGGCGGGCGAACCGTCGAAGCCGACCGGCGGCAGGGCATGGCGCAGACGGCCGAGCGGACCGTCCGTCTCCGTCAGCCACTTCTCCGGCTCGTACGGCTCCGGCGCACCGGAACGGTCCCCGGGCCGGGGGCCGGAGGGCAGTTCGTCGAGCAGCCACGCGGCGGTGCGGGCGAGCGAGAGCGTGAGCAGCCGGGAACCGCCCTCCTCGTGCTGCTCGGTCAGCGCGCGCAGCACCCCGGCGGCCAGCAGATAGCCGGTGCCGTGGTCGAGTGCCTGGGCGGGCAGCGCGCCCGGCGGGTCCTCCGGCCCGTCCGGGGCCTCCGCCGCGGCGATGCCGGTCGCCACCTGCACCAGGCTGTCGAAGCCGCGCCGCTCCTGCCACGGACCGCGCCCCCACGCCGAGAGCCGCCCGATCACCAGCCCCGGGCGGCGCGCGGCCAGCGACTCCGGCGTCAGACCGAACCGTTCGAGCGCGCCCGGCCGGTAGCCGGTCACGACCACGTCCGCGCCACCCAGCAGCTCGTCGAAGACGGCCGCGCCGCCACGGCCGCCGAGGTCCAGGTCCACCGACCGCTTCCCGAACCCGGTGTCGCTGTGCGCGTCCGCGCTCTCCGGGAGGCCCGGGGCGTCGATCCGCAGCACGTCCGCGCCCAGCAGCGCCAGCGTGCGGGTGGCGACCGGGCCCGCGATGACCCGGGTCAGATCCAGCACCCGCACCCCGGCCAGCGGCAGCAGCGGTTCACCGGTGAGGGGCGCCGATCCGCGCGCCGGCGCGTCGTCCAGACGCTCCCGGCCCACCAGGGGCGTGTCCCGGACGGCGACGCCCTGCGGGCCGGCCGCCCACTTCTCGGGCGTACGGGCGGCGACGGCCAGCCCGCCCGCCGCGTACACGGTCTCCTCGATCTCGCCGCCCCGGCGCCCGGCGAACGAGGCGGCGACCGCGTCCAGGGCGGCGGCGTCCGGGGCGTCCGCCGGCAGCCCCAGCGTGCCGAGCAGCCGGGCCCGGTGGTGCGGGTAGTTGGCGTGGGTGCGGACCCACCCGTCGGCCGTCCGCCAGAACCGGGACAACGGGGCGAAGGCGGTCGGCGCGCGCCCGTCGATCCGCAGATGACGCTCGCTGGTGAACGCCGTGGCCACCGCGCCGTCGTCGACCCGGACCCGGGGCGTCGGGCGCGCGGTGCGGCGGGCGGCCAGTTCGGCGGCGGCCAGCGAACAGGCGGCGACCGTGGAACGGGCCAGCTCCATGACGGGCAGCCGGGCGGGCAGCGGCCCCCCGGGGCCGCCCGGCGCGCCGCGGCCGACCGTCTCGACGCGCGGGAGAAGCGCCGGATCCCCGCCCAGCGCCGCCCACGCCTGCTCCGTGCCCGACGGACGTGTGCCCGACGGATGTGTGCGACTCATTCCCGCACTATGGCACCCGGTGTCACCGGCCGGGAAGCGGGCGGGGCGGCGGCCGTCACCGGCCGCCGCCCCGCGTGTCATGCCGGGTCCGCTACCAGCGGACCGCGTTCAGCGCGTTCACCACACCGGCTCCGTAGAAGCCGTTGTCGTTCTTGCCGCCCTCGCAGACGGCGTCGATCTCGCCGTCGCCGTCGATGTCGTACGGCGCCCCGCACGCGGTCGCGTCGGCCTCCGCCGTCAGCAGCGCCTTCACCGCGGCCGCCGAGGCGTACGGGTGCTTCGACTTGATCAGGGCCGCGACGCCCGCGACGTGCGGGGACGCCATCGACGTGCCGGCCTTGTAGCCGTACTTGCCGCCCGGCAGCGTGGACAGGATCAGACCGCTCGTGGCGGGCGCCTCGGGCCTCTGGTAGACCGTCGAGTCACCGCCCGGGGCGGCGACGTCGATCACGCCCTTGCCGTAGTTCGAGTACGAGGACTTGAGGCCCTTGGCGCCGGTCGCCGAGACGGTCACGACACCGGGCAGCATCGCCGGGATGTCGAGGCACTGGCGCGGGTCGATCGTCCGGCGGACCGCCGTGGTGTCGTTCGGGCTGGTCGTGTCCTCGATCGAACGGGCGGCCAGGTCGAAGGCGCTGTTCCCCGCCGAGGCGACGTTGACCGCACCCTTGCGCTCCGCGTAACGGGAGGCGCGGGCCACGGCCTCGACCAGAGCGCCCTGGTCGGCGTCGTCCTTGCAGTTGAACATCCACGGGTCGGTGTAATAGCTGTTGTTGGTGACGTCGACCCCGTGCTCGGCGGCCCAGACGAAGCCGCAGACGACCGACTCGGTGTAGAACATGCCGTCCGGGTTCGCCACCTTGATCCCGGCGACCTTCACGCCCGGGGCGACGCCCGTGACCCCGATGCCGTTCTTCGCGGCGGCGATGGTTCCCGCCACGTGCGTGCCGTGGTCGCTCTCACCGGCCTTCGGGCGCCAGGCGCCGTCCGTCGTGTCCGGAGCACCGGTCGCGCAGCTCACCGACGCGCCGCGGTTGAAGTTCGGCGCCAGGTCGGGGTGGGTGTCGTCGACGCCCGTGTCGATGACCGCGACCGTGACCCGGCTGCTGCCCAGCGAGATCTTGTGCGCCTGGTCCGCCTTGATGGCCGGCAGATCCCACTGCAGCGGCTCCATCGGGTCCTGCCCCGCGGTCGCCTCTGCCGCCGCGGCCTCGGCCTGGGCGGCGGTCAGCGGCTGCTCGGCGCCGGTCTCCGTGACGGCCTGCGGAACGATGGGGTTGGTGCGGGTCGCCCCCACCGAGTCGACCGCCTTGACGCGGCGGACCGACTTGGCGAAGTCCGGGTTCTGCGAGTGGACGACGATCACGCCGATCTGCTCGTAGGCGGCGACCACCGTGCCACCGGCCGCGGTTATCGCCTTCGTCACCTGCTTGACGGTGCCGTGGTTGGCCCGCGTGTTGACGACGTACGAGAGCTTCGGTCCGTCCGTCGACACCTTCGCCGCGGGCTGCGCGCCCGCCGGTGCGGCGGAGGCGGCGCCCGCCGGCAGGAAGCCGAGCGATGCCGTGAGTGCCAGTCCGACGGTCGTCGTCAGGGTGCGCGTCCGTCTGGAACCCAGCTGAGCCATGGGGTCTCCACATCATCCGTGCCGGGCGACCGGACACCGGTCGTACCCGGTCGCGTACATGACCAGCGAAGTTACCGCTGATCATCCCTGTTCATCAATGAGTGCGACCGACCGATTCGGGCGGACGTCCGCGCACGGACGCGTTCGAGGAGTGCGAACCGGCGGTGAACCACCGTCACACGCCGTCCGTGTCGTAGGCAGGGGAACACCCCGTCAGGCCCCGGGAGCGCCCCGCGCGTTCCCTCCCGGCCGGCTTCCCCGGCCGGATCCCGGCATCCCCACCACCGCCCCCGCGTCGCGAGGAGACTTCCGTGACTACCGATGCACCACCGCCCGAGAGCGTTGCGGACACCCGTCCCGCCGAACCCGGGACCGAGACGTTCGTCGCGACGCAGCGGAGCGCGGAGTTCGGCGAGCTGCGCCGCGCGCACCGCTCGTTCGCCTTCCCGCTGACCGTCGCGTTCGTCCTCTGGTACCTGCTCTACGTGCTGCTGTCCAACTACGCGGGCGGCTTCATGGGCGCCAAGGTGTACGGCACGCTCAACGTGGCCTTCGTGTTCGGCCTCGCCCAGTTCGTCAGCACCTTCCTCATCGCCTGGTTCTACTCACGTCACGCGGCCGCGAAGCTCGACCCGAAGGCCGAGGCCATCAAGTCCCGTCTGGAGGCCGACGCATGAGCGCCGCTCACCCCTCGCACTCCGTCCTCCAGCTGGCCGCCGCCTCGACCACCGAGCACCGGCCGCTGATCATCACGCTGTTCGCCGTGTTCGTCGCGGCGACCCTCGGCATCACCGTCTGGGCCGGACGCCAGACCAGGAACGCCTCCGACTTCTACGCGGGCGGCAGGCAGTTCACCGCCTTCCAGAACGGGCTCGCCGTCTCCGGCGACTACATGTCGGCGGCCTCGTTCCTCGGGATCGCCGGGGCCATCGCCCTGTTCGGCTACGACGGCTTCCTCTACTCCATCGGCTTCCTCGTCGCCTGGCTGGTGGCCCTGCTGCTGGTCGCCGAACCGCTGCGCAACTCCGGCCGCTACACCATGGGCGACGTCCTCGCCTACCGGATGCGGCAGCGCCCGGTCCGCACCGCGGCCGGCGTCTCCACCATCGTCGTCTCGATCTTCTACCTGCTGGCGCAGATGGCGGGCGCGGGCGTCCTGGTCGCCCTGCTGCTCGGCATCACCAGCGACGCCGGCAAGATCCTGATCGTCGCGCTGGTCGGCGTGCTGATGATCGTCTACGTCACCATCGGCGGGATGAAGGGCACCACCTGGGTCCAGATGGTCAAGGCGGTGCTGCTCATCGCGGGCGCGCTCCTGATGACCTTCCTGGTGCTGCTGAAGTTCGACTTCAACGTCTCCGACCTGCTGGGCACGGCCGCGGCGAAGAGCGGCCACGGAGCGGCGTTCCTGGAGCCCGGGCTCAAGTACGGCGCCACCGGCACCTCGAAGCTGGACTTCCTCTCCCTCGGCATCGCCCTGGTCCTCGGCACCGCCGGGCTGCCGCACATCCTGATCCGCTTCTACACGGTGCCGACCGCCAAGGCCGCCCGTAAGTCGGTCAACTGGGCCATCGGCATCATCGGCGCCTTCTACCTGATGACCATCGCGCTCGGCTTCGGCGCCGCGGCGCTGATCGGCCCGGACGAGATCAAGGCGAAGAACCCGGCGGGCAACGCGGCCGCCCCGCAGCTCGCCGAGTACCTGGGAGGGGTGGGCTCCACCGGCGGCGCCGTGCTGCTGGCGGTGATCTCGGCCGTCGCCTTCGCCACCATCCTCGCCGTCGTCGCGGGCCTCACCCTCGCCTCCTCGTCCTCCTTCGCGCACGACATCTACGCCAACGTCATCCGCAAGGGGAAGGCCACCGAGAAGGAGGAGATGCGGGCCGCCCGCTGGGCCACCGTCCTCATCGGCGCGGTCGCGATCGGGCTGGGCGTCTTCGCCCGCGACATGAACGTCGCCGGACTGGTCGCGCTCGCCTTCGCGGTGGCCGCCTCCGCCAACCTGCCGACCATCCTCTACAGCCTCTTCTGGAAGCGGTTCACCACCCGGGGCGCGCTCTGGTCGATCTACGGCGGGCTTGCCTCCTCGGTGATCCTGGTGCTGTTCTCCCCGGTCGTCTCCGGCAACGAGAAGACGTCCATGTTCAAGGGCGTCGACTTCGCCTGGTTCCCGCTGGAGAACCCGGGGCTGATCTCCATCCCCCTGGGCTTCCTGCTCGGCTGGGCCGGCTCCCTGCTCTCGAAGGAGGAGCCCGACCAGGGCAAGTACGCCGAACTGGAGGTCAAGTCCCTCACCGGCGTCGGCGCCCACTGAGCGGGGCGGCCCCGAGGCGGCGGGGCCGGGCGGCCGTACGGAAGCTGTCCGGGACCGCACGGCACGGGGACGGGCGGCCCGGCAGCCGCACACGCGGCGCCCCGCCCGTCGCCCCGCGGCCGCCTCCCGTCGCCCCTCCGCCGCCTCCCGCCGCCCCGCCGTCGCCCGTGCGCCCCTCCGATGCCACGGGTCTCGCGTAGGCTCGGAAGGACCGGCCGGAAGAACCGCGCCGGACGTCCCGCCACGGGCCTCGCCCGGCACCCGGCCGCGACCACGGCCGGCGCGGCCCGGACGAGGAAGCCGGAGACCGGGAGAACGACCGGGGAGGGGGCCCACATGCTCATCGACACCCACGGCCGGGTCGCCACCGACCTGCGCGTCTCGCTCACCGACCGGTGCAATCTGCGGTGCACCTACTGCATGCCGGAAGAGGGCCTGCGGTGGCTGGCCAGACCCGACCTGCTCGACGACGACGAGATCGTCCGGCTCGTCCGCATCGCCGTCACCCGCCTCGGCGTCACCGAGGTCCGCTTCACCGGCGGCGAACCGCTGCTGCGCCCCGGGCTCGTCGCCGTCGTCGAACGCTGCGCGGCCCTCGACCCGCGCCCCAGGCTCTCGCTCACCACCAACGGCATCGGGCTGGAGCGCACCGCGCCCGCGCTCCGGGCGGCCGGCCTGGACCGGGTCAACGTCTCGCTCGACACTTTGCGCCCTGACGTCTTCCGGACGCTCACCCGCCGCGACCGCCACCACGACGTGCTCGCCGGGCTGGCGGCCGCCCGCGCCGCCGGCCTCGCCCCGGTCAAGGTCAACACCGTCCTGATGCCGGGACTCAACGACGACGAGGCCCCCGACCTGCTCGCCTGGGCCGTCGGGCACGGATACGAGCTCCGCTTCATCGAGCAGATGCCGCTCGACGCCCAGCACGGCTGGAAGCGCGACGACATGATCACCGCGGACGACGTCCTCCGGTCGCTGCGCACCCGCTTCACCCTCACCGAGGAGGGCGGGACCGAGCGCGGTTCGGCGCCCGCCGAGCGCTGGCTCGTCGACGGCGGCCCCCATCGGGTGGGAGTCATCGCCTCCGTCACCCGCCCCTTCTGCCGGGCCTGCGACCGGACCAGGCTCACCGCCGACGGACAGGTGCGCACCTGCCTCTTCGCCCGCGAGGAGACCGATCTGCGCGGCGCCCTGCGGGCGGGCGCGCCGGACGAGGAGATCGCCCGGATCTGGGCGCTGGCGATGTGGGGCAAGAAGGCCGGTTCCGGTCTGGACGACCCGGCCTTCCTGCAACCGGACCGCCCGATGTCGGCCATCGGCGGCTGAGGCCCGGCCCGGCCGGACTCAGCGGTCCCCGGCGTCGGACTCCCAGTCCGCCAGCGTCACGACCTCCTTGAGGAAGCCCCGGACGCCCAGGAACGAGGAGAGGTGTTCGCGGTGCTCCTCGCAGGCCAGCCACGTCTTGCGGCGCTCGGGGGTGTGCAGCTTCGGATTGTTCCAGGCCAGCACCCATACGGCGTCGGCCCGGCAGCCCTTGGCGGAGCAGACGGGAGCGGCGGCGGCGTTCTCGGGCGCGGGATCAGGGGAGTTCACGGGCTCAACCCTACGGGCTGCCCCGACGTCCCCGGCGGGCGCCCGACGACGCCTGCGGCGCCTCGCCGTGGCCGGAGGGCCGGGGCCGCACGCCCGGACATGAGAAAACGACGCCGAGCAGCCACGGGGGGAGCTGCCCGGCGTCGGTCCGTCGCTCCGACGGGGGATGCGGAGCGCGTACGAAGTATGTCACGCGGACCGGGGTGCGGTGCACCGGAACTTTGGGATTGATCTGACGTTTTCATGAATCCCGGACCGGGCGCGCCGTCGACGGAAACGGCGTCGACGCCGCCCGTTCGACGCGCCCTTCGACAGTCTCACCCGGCTTCGTCGCCGCGTTTCCCCTCGGCGACGGGTCCGGAATCCGGCGTAGCGGACATGTGGGAGGCGTCCAGTGCCGGCCGCACCGGCGAGGGGACGAACGTCGAGGGGAGGCCCGGGGTGGATTCCCGGCCCGCGTTGGCGATGACCACCGCCACATACGGGAGCAGAGCTCCGAGGACCAGCGCCACGATCGCGACATACCGCTCGACGTTCCACAGCGCCGCGGCCAGGATCACCGAGGCCGTCCGCACGGACATCGAGATCACATAACGCCGCTGCCTGCCGCGCACATCGTCCGCGAGCCCCTGCCTGGCTCCGGTGATCCGGAAGACCTCGGCACCGTTCCGGTTCCGCATCACGACTCCACCACCCTTCCCCCAGCGCCCGGCGGCCCGGGAGAGACCTCATTCCCGCATTCCCGCGCCCGACATGTCCCGGACCGGACGGGATCCACGGTACGCCCGGCGTCCGGCGGCTTCGAGACCGGGGCGCGCGTCGCGTCCGCGGAAACGCCCGCCGATTCGCGCACGCGTTCGCTCGGACGGGTGAGCCCCCCGTGCGCCGGGCCTTCCGCCGCGCGGAGACTGGCCGCACACGCGACATCACGTCGCACGAGGAGGCGACATGGGCTGGTTGTGGGCAATCATCGTGGGACTGGTGCTCGGCGTGATCGCGAGGGCGATCCTGCCCGGCAAACAGAACATCCCCCTCTGGCTGACGGTGCTCCTGGGCCTGATCGGCGGTCTCCTGGGCAACGCCGTCGCCAGCGGGATCGGCGTACACGACACCAAGGGCATCGACTGGATCCGGCACCTGCTCCAGCTGATCGGGGCCGTGGTCGTCGTCGGCCTCGGCAGCATGCTCTGGTCCTCGATCCGGGGTTCCGGACACAGAGCGGAGGCGGAGAGCGGAAGCCGTCGCGGCCCCGGAGTCTGAGACCGGCCGCACCACGCACCGCGGCCGGGCACACGCCTTCGCGCGTACCCGGCCGCGAGCCGGCGTCCGAGCGGGTCAGCCGGTGACCTCGACGGCGGCGAGGTTCTTCTTGCCACGGCGCAGCACCAGCCACCGGCCGTGCAGCAGCTGGTCGCGGCCCGGGGCGCTCTCGCCGTCCACGACCTTCACGTTGTTCACGTACGCGCCGCCCTCCTTCACCGTGCGGCGGGCGCCCGACTTGCTCGGCGCCAGGCCGACCTCCACCAGCAGGTCCACCAGCGGGCCCAGCTCGGCGACCCGGGCGTGCGGGACCTCGGACAGCGCCGCGCCCAGCGTCGCCTCGTCCAGCTCGCCCAGCTCGCCCTGGCCGAAGAGGGCCTTCGACGCGGCGATCACCGCGGCGCACTGCTCGGCGCCGTGCACCAGCGTCGTGAGCTCCTCGGCCAGCGCGCGCTGCGCCGTACGGGCCTGCGGACGCTCCTCGGTGACCTTCTCCAGCTCCTCCAGCTCCGCCGGGGTGCGGAAGCTGAGCACGCGCATGTACCGGGAGACGTCCCGGTCGTCCACGTTCAGCCAGAACTGGTAGAAGGCGTACGGCGTGGTCAGCGTCGGGTCGAGCCAGACGGCCCCGCCCTCGGTCTTGCCGAACTTGGTCCCGTCCGCCTTCGTCATCAGCGGCGTCGCCAGCGCGTGCACCTCGGCGCCCGGCTCCAGCCGGTGGATCAGGTCGAGCCCCGCGGTGAGGTTGCCCCACTGGTCGCTGCCGCCCTGCTGGAGGGTGCAGCCGTAGCGCCGGTACAGCTCCAGGAAGTCCATGCTCTGGAGCAGCTGGTAGCTGAACTCGGTGTAGCTGATGCCCTCGTCGGACTCCAGCCGCCGCGCGATGGCGTCCTTGGTCAGCATCTTGTTGACGCGGAAGTGCTTGCCGATGTCGCGGAGGAACTCGATCGCGGACAGGCCCGCGGTCCAGTCCAGGTTGTTCACCATGACCGCCGCGTTCTCACCCTCGAACGACAGGAACGGCTCGATCTGCCTCCGCAGCCGCGACACCCACTCGGCGACCGTCTCCGGGTCGTTCAGCGTGCGCTCGGCGGTCGGCCGCGGGTCACCGATCTGACCGGTGGCCCCGCCCACCAGGGCGAGCGGCCGCAGCCCCGCCTGCTGGAGCCGGCGCATGGTGAGCACCTGCACCAGGTGGCCGACGTGGAGACTCGCCGCGGTGGGGTCGTAGCCGCAATAGAACGTGACGGGGCCGTCCGCGAGAGCCTTGCGCAGTGCGTCCTCATCGGTGGACTGGGCGAACAGCCCACGCCACTTCAGCTCGTCGACGATGTCCGTCACGGTACTTTCTCTCCTCGCGTGTGCATCGGATGTGCGCCCGGACGCGTCGCGCGCGCCGGACGGCACCAGCCAGTCTACGGGCCGTGCCGTGAGCGGCGGCGGGCGCGCGACGACGGCCGTGGCTGCCCGCCGCGCCGCCGGAACGCCCGCACGCGCCGCGGACCGTGCGGACCGCCCCGCCGTGCGGCCGGGCGGCGGCGGGGCGGTCGACGGCGCGGCCCCGCGCGGCTCACACGCCCGGGCTCACGGAACTCATGTTGAAGTCCGGGATCCGCAGCGCGGGCATGGCGGCCCGGGTGAACCAGTCGCTCCACTCGCGCGGCAGCGTCCGCTCGGTACGGCCCGCCTCGGCGGCCCGCGCCAGCAGGTCCACCGGAGACTCGTTGAACCGGAAGTTGTTCACCTCGCCGACGACCTCGCCGTTCTCGACGAGATACACCCCGTCGCGGGTCAGCCCGGTCAGCAGCAGCGTCGCCGGATCGACCTCCCGGATGTACCAGAGGCAGGTCAGCAGCAGGGCCCGGCCGGTCGTCGCGGCCACCATCTCCTCCAGGGACCGCTCCCCGCCGCCGTCGAGCAGCAGGTTGTCGATCGCCGGCGCGACCGGCAGCCCGGTCAGACCCGCCGTGTGCCGGGTGGTCGTCAGGCGCTCCAGCCGGCCGTCCCGGATCCAGTCGGTCGGCGTCAGCGGCAGACCGTTGTCGAAGACGGACGCGCTGTCCCCGGACGCGTGGGCGATCACGAACGGCGCAGCCTCGATCCCCGGCGCGTGCGGGTCGCTGCGCAGCGTCAGCGGCAGCCCGCTCAGGGTCTCGCCGAGCCGCGTGCCGCCGCCCGGCCGGGAGAAGACCGTGCGACCCTCCGCGGCGTCCCGGGCCGTCGACGACCACAGCTGGTAGACCAGCAGATCGGCCACGGCGGACGGCGGCAGCAGCGTCTCGTACCGTCCGGCCGGCAGGTCGACGCGGCGCTCGGCCCAGCGCAGCCGCCCCGCCAGCTCCGTGTCCAGCCCGATCGGGTCGACGTCCCCGAAGTCGCGGGTGGAGCGGCCCGCCCAGGTCGACCGGGTCCGGTCGGGTGACTTGGCGTTGAGCTCCAGCGTGCCGTCCGGCTGGTCGTGGCGCAGCCGCAGCCCCGTCGAGGCGCCCAGATACGTCGACGTCATCCGGTGGTGGGCGAAGCCGTACAGCTCCCGGCCGCCCGACCGGGCGCGGGCGAACGCCTCGCCCAGCGCCGGGGCGAACTCCGCGAAGACGTCCGACCCCGTCTCGGCCGGCGCGTCCGTGAACCCGGGGGACACCGGCACCCCCTCGACCAGCGGCTGCGCGTCCTCCGCCGGCTCCGCCCCGCGCGCGGCGGCCTCGGCGGCCCGGACCAGCGGCTCCAGCTCGTCGGCGGTGACCGCGGACCGCGACACCACCCCGGACGCGGTGCCCCGCGCGCCGTCGACGGTCGCGATGACGGTCAGGGTCCGCCCGCGCGTCACCCCGTTCGTGGTGAGCGCGTTGCCCGCCCAGCGCAGATTCGCGGACGACTCCTCGTCCGCGATGACCACACAGCCGTCGGCGGTGGACAGGTCGAGCGCCCGCTCGACGATCTCGTGCGGCTTGCTCACGCGGCTCATCGCCCGGCCTCCCGCGTCGTGTCGAGACTGTGCCGGCCCGGGGTGCGACCCCCGGACCCCCGGCCGGTTCCCTGGTGACCGTTCAGCGTCCCGCCTCCTGCGTCGTGTTGAGGATGCCCACGCCCCGGAAGAGGGCGGAGAGGCGGCCGTACGAGACGGCCGGAACCCGGCCGGACCCCGCCGCGGCGGAACGCGCCGCCCGGGACGTACGTCCGCGGGCCGCCGGCCTCCTCCACCGAGCCCCGCGGGCCCGTCGTCGCCTCGGACCAGAGACTACCCACCGGCCGCCCGGAGCGCGGACGCGGACATCGCGGCGGGCGGCGCGCGGCGGCGGGCCGGGCGCCGCCCGCCCGGAACGCCTGGGTCCGCCGGGAGCCACCGCACCCGCCGGGGACGACGGGGCAGCCCTTAGAGTGGGAGCCCGTGAGCGAACGGCCGGGCCGGGGCCGTGACCGACGCTTCTTCCGGGGAGGGAAGCCGTGCCTGTCCGCAGGATGCAGAAGTGGAAGAAGCGTTCGATGCAGGGAGCCGGCCTGGCCGTCTTCCTCGGCTGGATCCTGTGGATGTGCTTCGCCATCGCGACGCAGCCCCCCAAAGGGGCGGCCTCGCTGACGGAACTGCGCGACGACGTCCGAACCGCCGTGACCCAGGGGAACGCCGACCGCCTTCAGGAGCTGTTCGACGAGGACGGCGTGGCCGACGGCTACGCGAGCTCCTTCCTCGAACGCCTCCGGGACACCGGGACTTCGGACGCCGAGGTCGTCCTTGAGAAGCGCGGAGAGACGAACCACCTGGTGGTGAAGGGGAGCGACCGAGGGGGAGCCGCGGTGTGCACCCCCTGGGCGGTGACCGAGAAGGACGCGCGCTGGTATCTCGACGGCACGCCCCCGGTCGCCGGCGACCTCTGCTGACCCGCCCCTCCGCGCCGGCGCCGCGTCGTCAGGCGCGCCCGGACTCGTTCGCCGTGTTCAGGATGTTCACCCCGCGGAACAGCGCGGACGGGCATCCGTGGGAGACGGCGGCCACCTGCCCCGGCTGGGCCTTTCCGCAGTTGAAGGCCCCTCCCAGCACATAGGTGGACGGCCCGCCGACCGCCTCCATCGATCCCCAGAACTCCGGCGTGACCCCCTGGTACGCGAAATCCCGGAGCTGCTCCTGGAGACGGCCGTTCCGGATCATGTACGCCCGCTGACCCGTGAACTGGAAGTTGTAGCGCTGCATGTCGATCGACCACGACCGGTCGCCGACCACGTAGATCCCGCGCTCGACCCCGCCGATCAGCTCCTGGGTGGACGGCCCGCCCGGATCGGGCAGCAGCGACACGTTCGCCATCCGCTGCACGGGCACATGGGCGGGCGAGTCCGCGTACGCGCAGCCGTTGGAGCGGCCCAGCCCCGTCAGCCTCGCCATCCGCCGGTCCAGCTGGTACCCGACCAGCGTCCCGTTCTTGATCAGGTCCCAGGACTGCGCCTCGACGCCCTCGTCGTCGTACCCGACGGTCGCGAGCCCGTGCTCGGCCGTCCGGTCACCGGTCACGTTCATCACGGGCGAGCCGTACGCCAGCTTCCCCAGCCGGTCGAAGGTGGCGAACGAGGTCCCCGCGTACGCCGCCTCGTACCCCAGCGCCCGGTCCAGCTCGGTGGCGTGGCCGATCGACTCGTGGATGGTCAGCCACAGGTTCGACGGGTCGACGACCAGGTCGTACGTCCCCGGCTCGACACCCGGTGCCCGCATCTTCTCCGTCAGCAGGCCGGGGATCTCCTCCAGCTCCCGGTCCCAGTCCCAGCCGGTCCCGGTCAGGTACTCCCAGCCGCGGCCCACCGGCGGGGCGAGGGTCCGCATCGAGTCGAACTCGCCGGTGGTCCCGTCCACGGCGACCGCGGTGAACTCCGGGTGCAGCCGCACCCGTTGCTGCGTGGTGACGGTGCCCGCCGTGTCCGCGTAGAACTTGTTCTCGTGAACGGCGGTCAGCGAGGCGTCCACGTGCGCGACCCCCGCCGCGCCCAGCAGCCGCCCGCTCCACTCGGCGAGCAGCCCGGCCCGCTCCTCGTCCGGCACGGAGAACGGGTCGGTCCCGTACGAGGAGACCCAGGTCCGCTCCCCGTGCGACGGCTCGTCGGCCAGCTCCACCCGCTCGTCCGACCCGGCCGTCGCGATGACCTTCGCCGACAGCTTCGCCAGGGCGACGGCCTGCGAGGCCACCTTCGCCGCGGCGTCCATCGTCAGATCCACGCCCGACGCGAACCCCCACGCCCCGCCGTGCACCACCCGCACCGCGTACCCGAGATCCGTGGTGTCCGAGCTCCCGGCCGGGCGGGCGTCCCGCAGCCGCCAGGACGCGCTGCGCACCCGCTCGAAGCGGAAGTCCGCGTGCGTCGCCCCGAGCGCCCGGGCCCGCGCGAGCGCCGCGTCGGCCAGGGAGCGCAGGGGCAGGGCGAGAAAGGATGGGTCGATGTCATGGGCCACGCGTGGGCTCCTTCTGTCGTCACACGCCCCGGACCACACGCGGGGAGTCCGGTCAGTCGCTTCGCTTGCTTCGCTTGCCCCGGATCCGGGCCTGTCCCGGATCAGGGCTTTCCTCGGATCACGCAGGAGGAAGTGAAGCACGACCGGAGCGGCGCGGCACGCCCGCGCCCGGGTCCGGCACTGTAGGAACCCCACAGTGCCCGGGGGAAGGCGCTGTCAGGGGCCGATTCCTCGCGCGGCGGACGGTACCGATAGGTTTCCGAGGTACCAGACCGCTATCGAAAGGGTGATCCGTTGAGCCGCTCGGTTCTCGTCACCGGAGGAAACCGGGGCATCGGCCTCGCCATCGCCCGCGCTTTCGCCGCCAACGGCGACAAGGTCGCGATCACCTACCGCTCCGGCGAGCCCCCGCAGGAACTCGCCGAGGCGGGCTGCCACGCCGTCCGCTGCGACATCACGGACGCCGAACAGGTGGAGCAGGCCTACAAGGAGATCGAGGACAAGCACGGCCCCGTCGAGGTACTGGTCGCCAACGCCGGTATCACCAAGGACCAGTTGCTGATGCGGATGTCCGAGGACGACTTCACGTCCGTGCTCGACACCAACCTCACCGGCACCTTCCGGGTGGTCAAGCGTGCCAACCGCGGCATGCTGCGAGCCAAGAAGGGACGCGTCGTCCTCATCTCCTCCGTCGTCGGGCTGCTCGGCTCGGCGGGGCAGGCGAACTACGCCGCGTCCAAGGCGGGACTGGTCGGCTTCGCCCGGTCGCTGGCCCGTGAACTCGGCTCGCGCAACATCACCTTCAACGTCGTCGCACCCGGTTTCGTCGACACCGACATGACCCAGGTGCTCACCGAGGAGCAGCGCAAGGGCATCGTGTCCCAGGTGCCGCTCGGCCGCTACGCGCAGCCCGAGGAGATCGCCGCGACGGTGCGCTTCCTCGCCTCCGACGACGCCTCGTACATCACTGGAGCCGTCATCCCCGTTGACGGCGGATTGGGCATGGGTCACTGATCACCATGAGCGGAATTCTCGACGGCAAGCGGATCCTCGTCACCGGTGTGCTGATGGAGTCGTCCATCGCCTTCCACGCCGCCAAGGTGGCCCAGGAGCAGGGCGCCGAAGTCATCCTGACCGCCTTCCCCCGGCCCACCCTGACCGAGCGCATCGCCAAGAAGCTGCCGAAGCCGGCCAAGGTCATCGAGCTGGACGTGACCAACACCGAGCACCTGGACCGGCTCGCGGGCCTGGTCCGCGAGGAGCTCGGCTCGCTCGACGGCGTCGTCCACTCCATCGGCTTCGCGCCGCAGGACGCGCTGGGCGGCAACTTCCTGAACACCCCGTTCGAGTCCGTCGCCACCGCGATGCACGTCTCGGCGTTCTCGCTGAAGTCGCTCGCCATGGCCTGCAAGCCGCTGATGAACGAGGGCGGCTCGATCGTCGGCCTCACCTTCGACGCGCAGTTCGCCTGGCCGCAGTACGACTGGATGGGCCCGGCCAAGGCCGCGCTGGAGGCCACCTCCCGCTACCTCGCCCGCGACCTGGGCAAGGACGACATCCGCTGCAACCTGGTCTCGGCCGGACCGCTCGGCTCCATGGCCGCGAAGTCCATCCCGGGCTTCTCCGACCTGGCGAAGGTGTGGGACACCCGCTCCCCGCTGACCTGGGACATGGCGGACCCGGAGCCGGCCGGCCGCGGCATCGTCGCCCTGCTCTCGGACTTCTTCCCGAAGACCACGGGCGAGATCATCCACGTCGACGGCGGCGTGCACATGATGGGCGCCTGACCCGGCGACACCCCGCGCGGGCGGCCCCGGGCCGGTACCCGTACGGCGGGCGGCGTCCCGCCCGCGAGGCCCCCGGGCCGCACGGCCGACCGCCACCCGTACGTCCTGCGGTCCGGCCGGGCCCGTACGACGTACGCCCGGCTGCGACACGGCCGCGTGCCGCTCCTCCGTCGGAGGCGGCACGCGGCCGTCGTGCTTCCGCGCTCCCGGGGAGGGGCCGCGAGGGAGGCGCTCCCCGGGCAGGGCCGCGAGGGAGGCCGCGCGTGCCTCCCCTCCGACCGCGCCGCCGTGCTCCCAGGCCGCCGCGCCGCCGCGCCGCTCCCGGTGGTCCGGGAGCCCGCCGTCACACCCGGTCCACCAGGCAGCTGAGGGCGTGGCTCGCGGCCTCGGCCGCCGCCGCCTCCGCGTCCCCGGCCCGGATGGCCTCGACCAGCCGCCCGTGGTCCATGTGGTTCTCCGGCCGCAGCTCCTGGCCGACATCGCCTCTGAGGTAGTCCCGCAGCAGGTCGCCCAGGTCGGCGTAGAGGCCGGTCAGCACGTCGTTGTGCGAGGCCGCGACCACGGCCAGATGCAGCGTCGCGTCCGCCGCCACGAACGCCTCGGCGTCCCCCGCAGCCCAGGTCTCCTCGCGCCGCGTCATGAGCGCGTCCAACTGCTTCAGGTCCCGTTCGGTGCGCCGGGCGGCGGCCAGCCGGGCCGCCGACGACTCCAGGGTGGAGCGCAGCTCGGCGATGTGCCGGGGATCGGCGGTGGCGAAACGGCGGTGCATCACCCCGGCCAGCTCGCTGGTGGCGATCACATAGGTGCCCGAACCCTGCCGGATGTCGAGCAGACCGTTGTGCGCCAGCGCGCGCACGGCCTCCCGGACCGTGTTGCGCGCCACCCCCAGCTGCTCCACCAGCTCGGGTTCGGTGGGAATGCGCGAGCCCACGGGCCACTCGCCCGAGGTGATCTGATTCCTCAGCTGGGCAATCACCTGATCGGCGAGTGCCGAACGCCGGGGGGAGGTCAGCGTCATGGTGCTCCTTGCTCGGTTGCTGCGGATCGCCGAGGCCACGGGTCCTTCCGGGCCGCCGGGTCCACGGGGCGTTCCGGGTCGCCCGGGTACGGCGACGCCCGGACCGCCCGTGACATCGGCGCGAGGGGCGGAACGGGAGCCGCTCCGCGCCCACCGGAGGTGCGGTGAACCCGCGGCGGCGCGCGCGTTCCCCGACCGTCCCCGGATGTTCTCAGACGATTGGACAATCAATCATCCCATGATTCTATGATGGCCCCATGCCAGACGACGAGACCCAGCCCCAGAACCGGACCCCGACCCGGACCCTGAGCCCCGCCGAACCGACCGGCGCCCCGGCGAACCGCGAAGCCCACCGGGCCGAGGCCGCACATCCGCGGACCGCGACGACGCCGGGCGTCGCGGGCTCCCCCTGGCTGCTCCGGCTGGTCGCCATCGGGCTCGTCCTCACCGCACTCAACCTGCGCCCCGCCATCACCAGCCTCGGCGCCCTCCTCGAAGAGGTGCGGGACGGGCTGCACATGAGCGGCAGCGTCGCCGGCGTCCTCACCTCCGTGCCGCCGCTCTGCTTCGCGGTCTTCGGCGTCATGGCGCCCCGCCTCGCCCGCCGCTTCGGCCCGGCCGCCGTCGTCTGCGTCGGCATGATCGCCATCACGGCGGGCCTGGTGATCCGCCCGCTGGCCGGCGGCACGGCCGGCTTCCTCGCCGCGAGCGCCCTCGCCCTCATGGGCATCGCCGTCAGCAACGTCCTGATGCCGGTGATCGTCAAGCGCTGGTTCCCGGACCGCGTCGGCTCCATGACCGGCCTCTACTCCATGGCGCTGGCCCTCGGTACCTCGCTGGCCGCCGCCGTGACCGTGCCCATGACCGACGCGCTGGGCGGCAGCTGGCGTCTGGGCCTCGGCGTCTGGGCCGCGCTGGCCGCCGTCGCGATCCTGCCCTGGATCCCGCTGGTGCGCGACCGGCGCGGCGCCGCCGGACAGCCCGCGGCCCGGCCTCATGACACCCCGGCGCCGAGGATCACCCGCAGCCGTACCGCCTGGTCCCTCGCCTGCTTCTTCGGCCTCCAGGCCACCGCCGCCTACATCACCATGGGATGGATGCCGCAGATCTTCCGCGACGCGGGCGTCTCGGCCGGCACCGCCGGCGTGCTGCTCGCCGTCACCATGGCGCTGGGCGTGCCGCTCGCCTTCGTCATACCCGGGGTCGCCTCCCGGATGAGGAACCAGGGCCCGATCGTCCTCGTCCTCGGCGGCTGCGGCCTCGCCGGATACGCGGGCCTCTACCTCGCGCCGGCCGGCGGGGCCTGGGCCTGGGCGCTGCTCCTCGGCATCTCGAACTGCGCCTTCCCGCTCGCCCTGACCATGATCGGGATGCGGTCGCGCAGCGGGGCCGGAGTGGTCCGCCTCTCCGCGTTCGCGCAGTCCGTCGGCTACCTCATCTCGATCCCCGGCCCGCTGCTCATCGGCGTCCTCTACCAGCACGGCGGCGGCTGGGGCCTGCCGCTCGCGCTCATGGCGGGCCTCATGGTGCCGCAGATGGTCGCCGGATTCCTGGCGGGGCGGGACCGGACGATAGAGGACGAGTGCTGAGATGCGAGACTGACCCCATGTCTTCTCCTGTGCTCGACCCGAATCCGCAGAACGGTCAGAAGAAGTTCCTCCTCGTGCTCGGGGCGATGCTCCTCGTCACCGTGATCGTCGGAGTGATCGCCTCGATCGCCGCACCCTGAGCGGCGGCCCGCTCCGCTCCCTCCCGCTTCCCGGGGGACAGGGGGGCTCGCCCCACCATCCCCTAGGGGGCTGGGGTCAGGGTGAAGTGGGTGGATCACCGGATGGGACCGGCGCCCCGGCTTCCGTAGGTTCACAGGTGTCGGAACCCACGATCCACGGAGGCGGACATGTCGGCCCCTGCACACACCCGGCTCACGCCTCCGTCCGCGGGCGGAGCCGACGCGCGGCTGCCGTGGTGGGCCATCGCGCTGCCCTCGGTCGCGTTCGCCGTGCTGCTGCTGATGATCGTGGGATCCGGTGAGGCGCACGCGGCGACGGCCGACCCCACGCTGGGCCGGCTGCTCGAACGCGTCCTCGCGCTCCTGATCCCCTGAGCGGCGCCGCGGCGCTCCGGCGACCCGTCGG
The DNA here is from genome assembly GCF_037034285.1 of Streptomyces tyrfis. NCBI lineage: Bacteria > Bacillati > Actinomycetota > Actinomycetes > Kitasatosporales > Streptomycetaceae > Streptomyces > Streptomyces tyrfis. The sequence continues at coordinate 156,416 of NZ_JBAGJZ010000015.1, forward strand.
CCGGCGGTGCGGCCGCGGTCCGGCGACGCCTCCCGCGTCCGGTGCGGGAGCCCGCCAACCCCTGCGCCGGGCGGCGCGTTTCGTGCGAAGCTGAGGTGTATGAGCGTCGATACACCTCGCAGGATCGTCCTTCTCAGGCACGCAAAGGCGGAATGGTCGCAGGACTCCGATCATGAGCGGCCGCTCGCGGAACGCGGCCGCCGGGACGCGCCCGTCGCGGGCCGCAGACTCGCCGACTCCGGGATCGTCCTCGACCTCGCCCTGTGCTCCACCGCCGTCCGGACCCGCGAGACCTGGAAGCTCGCGGTGCACGAGATGCCGCGCCGCCCGCGGACCGTGTATGAGGAGCGGCTCTACGAGGCGTCTCCCGGAGAGCTCATCGCCCTGATCAACGAGACGCCCGACGATGTGCGCGATCTTCTGCTCATCGGCCACAACCCCGGCATGCACGCGGTCGCGGACGCCCTTTCCGGGACGGCCGACGGAGACGCCCTGGCCAGGATGCACCGCGGCGGCTTCCCGACCGCCGCCTTCGCCGTCGTCGAGTTCTCCGGCTCCTGGAAGAGCGTGGAGCACGGAGTGGGCAGGCTGGTCGAGTACTGGACCCCCAACGACTGACCCCCGCTCGCGGGGGAGCGCGGCCGAGGGCCCCGGCGCGGAAGCGGTGAGCTTCCGCACCGGGGCCCTCGCCGGTCCGTATGCCCGAGGCGGCCGGTCGGTCCGCCCGAGGCGGCTGGTCCGTCCGCCCGATGTGTCGAGTCCGTACGTCTGACGCGGCGGGCGTGTCAGTCCACCAGGCCGTCGGCGGCCTCGACCTCCTCGCGGGTGATGCCGAGCAGATACAGCACGGTGTCGAGGAACGGCACGTTCACCGCGGTGTGCGCGGCCTCGCGGACCACCGGCTTGGCGTTGAAGGCCACCCCGAGACCGGCCGTGTTCAGCATGTCGAGGTCGTTGGCGCCGTCACCGATGGCGACGGTCTGCGCCAGCGGCACCCCGGCCTGCGCGGCGAAGCTGCGCAGCAGGCGGGCCTTGCCGGCCCGGTCGACGATGTCGCCGACGACCCGCCCGGTCAGCTTGCCGTCGACCACCTCCAGTGTGTTGGCGGAGGCGAAGTCGAGCCCGAGCCGCTCCTTCAGATCGTCGGTGACCTGGGTGAACCCGCCCGACACGACGCCCACCTGGTAGCCGAGCCGCTTGAGCGTACGGATCAGGGTCCGGGCGCCGGGCGTCAGCCGCACCTCGGCCCGCACCTTGTCCACCACCGACGCGTCGAGCCCCGCCAGCAGGGCCACCCGCGCGTGCAGCGACTGCTCGAAGTCGAGCTCGCCGCGCATCGCCCGCCCGGTCACCTCGGCGACCTTGTCCTCGCAGCCCGCGTGAGCGGCGAACAGCTCGATGACCTCGTCCTGGATGAGGGTGGAGTCGACGTCCATGACGACCAGCCGCTGGGCCCGGCGGCTCAGCCCCGCCGACACCACCGCGACGTCGACGCCGATCCCGGCGGACTCCGTCGCCAGCGCCGTGCGCAGCTCCTCGGTGGCCGTACCGGAGACCGCGAACTCGACGGCCGTCACCGGGTACTTCGCGAGCCGGAAGATGCGGTCGATGTTGCCGCCGGTCGAGGTGATCCTGGCCGCTATGGCGGCGGTCGACCGTGCGGTCAGCGGGTGCCCGAGCACCGTGACATGGGAGCGGCCGAAGCCGCGCGGGCGGTTGTCGCCCGTGCCGGAGATGATCTCGGCCTGCAGCTTCAGCGACTCCGCCCAGCTGTGCACGGTCGCCCGCAGATCGCCCTCGGTGGCGCCGTCCGTGGCCGGGGGGGTGATCAGCGCGCACAGGACGATGCGCCCACGGGTGACGACCTGCTCGATGTCGACGACGTCGACCGAGTAGGCGGCGAGGGTGTCGAAGAGCCCGGCGGTGATCCCGGGACGGTCCTTCCCGAAGATCTTCACGAGAAGGGTGGGGGTGTCGGAGCCCTGACGGGGGCCATGGGGCTCGGAGGAGGGGGAGGACTGAGGTGGCTGCGATGCGCTCATGGTGCTTCCACCGTATCGGGCCGCCTCTCCGCCCCGGCGGCCCGTCCCGAGGACCGGACAGCGCGTCGACGCGTCCCGTACGGGGCGACGGCGGAGCGTGCGCGCCCGCCCGCGTACGGCGGGGGACCAGCCCGCCGGGCCGGGGCCAGCGACCCCTGCTACGACCCCGCCCGGGGCCCTTCAGAACCCTGCCCGGACCCCGTCCGGGGCGAGTCCGGGCCTGTCAGAGCCCCTCCGGGCCCCGCCCGACTTTCGTATCCGGGACTGTGCCTGGAATAGTTCCCCACGATGTTCAGCATCCCTGGGCCTCCTTCGACGGGGCCACTCGGGGGACGACAAGTGGGGCGCGGAGTGCCGGAACTCGTACTGGAATTGAATGGCAGAACCTGGACGCTCGATCCGTCCAGGTCGTACACCGTGGGGCGTGATCCGCAGGGGGACCTGACGATCGACGACGCCAGGGTGTCGTGGCGGCACGCCACGATCAGCTGGGGGGGCCGCGGTTGGATCATCGAGGACAACGGCAGCACGAACGGCACCTATGCGCAGGGCCGACGGGTCCAGCGGCTGGAGATCGGCCCCGGCGCCGCCGTGCACCTGGGCAACGCCACCGACGGACCGCGGCTGAGCGTCACCGCCCCCGCGGGCGCGGCGGCGTACGGCGGGCAGGGCGCGGGCGCCCAGCAGTCTCCCGCGCAGCAGCCGCAGCAGCCGCAGCAGCCGCAGCAGCCGCAGCAGCCGCAGCAGCCGCAGCAGGCCCAGCAGGCCGGTGCGGGCTGGCCGGGCCAGGCGCACGTCCCGCAGGCGTCGCCCCAGCAGCAGCACCCGCAGCAGGGCTGGCAGCAGGCCCCCCAGGGCCACCAGCCCCAGCAGCCCGTGCCGGCACAACAGGTGCCGCACCAGCAGGGCATCGGGAACCCGCCCGGCGCGGCCGGGCCCGGCGGAGTCGCGGGGGCCCCGTCGGCGTACGGCGACCGCAGCCCGACCACGTTCCACCAGCTGGCCCTCGACCGGGTCATGCGCATCGGCCGCGCGCTGGAGAACGACCTGGTCGTCTCCGACCTCCAGGTCTCCCGCCACCACGCCGAATTCCACGCGAAGCCCGACGGCCGCTTCGAGATCCGCGACCTCGGATCCCACAACGGCACCTACGTCAACGGCCAGCCGCTGCCCAAGTCCGGCTCCGCGCTGCTGGGCCCGAACGACATCGTCGGCGTCGGCCACTCCACGTTCCGGCTGGTCGGCGACCGGCTGGAGGAGTTCGTCGACACCGGTGAGGTCACGTTCTCCGCACGTCACCTCACGGTGACGGTCGACGGCGGGAAGCAGATCCTCAAGGACGTCTCCTTCGGCGTCCCGGAGAAGTCGCTCGTCGCGGTCATCGGCCCGTCCGGCTCCGGCAAGTCCACCCTGCTCAAGGCGCTCACCGGCTACCGGCCCGCCAACCAGGGCGAGGTCCTCTACGACAACCGGAACCTGTACAAGCAGTTCGCCGAACTGCGCCAGCGCATCGGTCTGGTCCCGCAGGACGACATCCTGCACAAGGAACTCACCGTCACCAAGGCCCTCAAGTACGCGGCCAAGCTCCGCTTCCCCGCGGACACCACCGAGGCCGAGCGCGAGGCCCGCATCCACGAGGTGCTCGCCGAGCTCAAGCTCGACATCCACAAGGACAAGAAGGTCACCTCGCTCTCCGGCGGCCAGCGCAAGCGCGTCTCCGTGGCGCTGGAGCTGCTCACCAAGCCGTCGCTGATCTTCCTGGACGAGCCGACCTCCGGCCTCGACCCGGGCATGGACCGCGACGTCATGCAGCTGCTGCGCGGACTGGCCGACGACGGCCGCACGGTCCTCGTCGTCACCCACTCCGTGGCCGAGCTGGCGCTCTGCGACAAGCTGCTCGTCATGGCGCCGGGCGGGGCCGTCGCCTACTTCGGCCCGCCGGAGGAGGCGCTCAACTTCTTCGGCTACACCACCTGGGCCGACGTGTTCTCCGCGTTCGAGAACTACCGCGACTACGACTGGGCGGGGCGCTGGCGCGGCTCCCAGCACTACCAGATGTACGCCGCGGACATCGACGCCGTCGCCGCGCAGCCCGCGCACATGCCGACCCCGCAGCAGATACGCCCGCCGAAGCCGCAGAGCTGGTCGGCCCAGCTGTGGACGCTGATCCGCCGCTACCTCTCGGTGATCGCCTCCGACAAGGGCTTCATGGGCCTGATGGTGGTCCTGCCCGCCGTGCTCGGCGTCGTCAGCGTGGTCATCCCGGCCAAGTTCGGCCTGGCCGCGCCGGAGCCGCCCTCCCGGTTCAACAGCGCCGCCGGAACGATCATGCTGATCCTCGCGGTCGGCATGTGCTTCAGCGGCGCGGCCAACTCCGTACGAGAACTGATCAAGGAACGCGTCATCTACGAACGGGAACGGGCCACCGGCCTCTCCCGCTCCGCCTACCTGATGTCCAAGGTGATCGTCCTCGGCGTGATCACGGCCCTGCAGGGCGTCATCATCTGCGGCATCGGCTTCGCCACCCGCAAGCTGCCGTCGGAGGGCCTGATCATGCCCCCCGCGGTCGAACTCTGCGTGACGATCATCGTGCTCGGGTTCACCTCGATGATGTTCGGCCTGGTGATCTCCTCGCTGGTGAAGACCTCCGAGAAGACCATGCCGCTGCTGGTCATGTTCGCGATCGTCCAGGTCGTCTTCACCGGCATCCTCTTCCAGGTGTACGGATCTCCCGGGCTGGAGCAGTTCGCCTGGCTGATGCCGTCCCGCTGGGCCATCGCCGCCTCGGGCGCCACGCTCGACCTCTCGCACCTCATGGCGCCGTGGGACCCGAAGAACCCGACCGACCTCGACCCACTGTGGGAGCACACCGCCGGGCAGTGGGCGATCGACGTCTCGGTCCTGCTGTTCCTCGGCGTCGTCTGCGGCTTCGCGGTCGCGCGCCTGCTGCGCCGCCACGAGCCGGAGGTCATGCGCAAGTAGCCGCAGGACGCCGGCGCCGGATCCGGCGGACGCGACGTGGGAGGGCGCCACCCCGGCCGGGGTGCCGCCCTCCCACGTGTGCGCGTCGGCCCGGGACGTCCGGAACCGGTCAGTACGCGCTGTTGACGTTGTCGATCGAGCCGTAGCGGTCGGCGGCGTAGTTGGCCGCGGCCGTGAGGTTGGCGACCGGGTCGTAGATGTTCTTCGAGGTGCCCGGCACGTGGTACGCCTCGAACGTCGGTCGGATGACCTGGAGCAGACCGCAGGACGGGACGCCGTTGCGGGCGTTGATGTCCCAGTCGTTGATCGCGTACGGGTTGCCGGAGGACTCCCGCATGATGTTCTTGTGCAGACCGTGGTAGGTGCCGGGGATGCCGCGGTCCCTCATGACGTCCAGGGCCTCCCGGATCCAGCCGTCCAGGTTGTTCGCGTAGACCGGGGCGCGGGTCTCGGAGCGGCTGGCGGCGACGTCCTTGGCCTGGGACCGGGACTTGGCCTCGGCGACCGCCTTCGTCCGGCCGGCGGCCGGGGCCTTCTTGGGGGCGGACTTCTCGGCCCTGGCCAGGTCCGCGGCCTTCACCAGCTTCTCGGCGGTGGAGTTCTGCTTGATCGTGGACTGCTGCTCCAGCAGGCTGGCCTGCAGCGCCTTGGCGTGCGGGTTCCCGGCGACCGAGGAGTCGAACACCACGGGAGCCGCGGAGACGGCGGCCTCGGGCTTGGACTCGGCGTTGGCGGGAACGAGCGAGAACGAGAGGGACGCGGCGGCAGCGGCGGCGATCCCCGCGACGGAGAACTTCTGGGCCTTGCTCAGACGACTACGACGGCCGGGAATGCGGGACACGAACATGCAGACGTACCTCTTCGAATGGCGGGAGTCCTCACGGAGGACGAAGACGGGAAACGCTCGATGCGCCTCTCCGTCGGGGACGAGAGCAATTCTTAGCTGCCGCAAAATTCGCTGGCAAAGGTGTGACGTACGACCCCGGATAGTGGAGTGGTCCGCCGTTTGGCCACGGCCCCCCGCGCACCTGCTCATTGATGTCGCGCTTACACGTCCACTAGCAGGCTTCGTAAGTGATGTGGGTCCTATGCCCGGCCTCACACCGGCCGCCCCGCCGTCTCACAACCCGTTGCTCCAGCAATTCGGAGCGTGAGGATCCGAGGACTGTCGACCCCCGGGCGGTACGCGCACGGCCCGCCGGGCCCGCGAGGCCCGGGCCTCCCGCGCCGCCCTCCCCGGCCGCTCCGGAGCCGGCCCGCCTCCGGCCTCGGACGGCCCGGCCCGGGCCGTGCCGTCGCACCGCCCCCGCCGCCGTGCTCGGCCGGACGACGCCGCCGCGACGGCCGACCTGGGACAGGTCCTAGTCCCCGGGTCCTGGGCCGCGGCCGTCCACAGGCCGATACGGCGTTCTCGCCCCGCTTGTACGGTGAGGCCATGAGCCATCGCCCACCGTCGGGCCTCGCAGCGGTGAGTGCCGCACTGCTCGCCATGAGCCGGCCACTCGAGGTGCGCGACGTCCTGAAGACGATCATCGCCTCGGCCCGCGAGCTGCTGGACGCCGAGTACGCCGCCCTGGGCGTCCCCGACGACCACGGCGGGTTCGCCCAGTTCGTCGTCGACGGCGTCGGCGACGAGCAGTGGAAGGCCATCGGCCCGTTGCCCCGGCAGCACGGCGTCCTCGCCGCGATGCTCCACGACGCGAGGCCCGAGCGCCTCGCCGACGTCCGCGAGGACCCCCGCTTCGGCGGCTGGCCCGCCGCCCACCCCGACATGTCCGACTTCCTCGGCCTGCCCATCCGGGACGGCGACGAGATCATCGGCGCCCTCTTCCTCGCCAACAAGCGCTGCCCCAAACCCGAGGGCAGCTGCGGCTTCACCGCCGAGGACGAGGAACTGCTGGCGATGCTCGCCCAGCACGCGGCGATCGCCCTCACCAACGCCCGGCTCTACGAGCGCAGCCGGGAGCTGACCATCGCCGAGGAACGCTCCAGGCTCGCCCACGAACTGCACGACGCGGTCAGCCAGAAACTGTTCTCGCTGCGGCTGACCGCCCAGGCGGCCACCGCCCTCGTCGACCGCGACCCGGCCCGCGCCAAGGGAGAGCTCCACCAGGTCGCCGCGCTCGCCGCCGAGGCCGTGGACGAGCTGCGCGCCGCCGTCGTCGAGCTGCGCCCGGCCGCCCTCGACGAGGACGGCCTCGTCGCCACGCTCCGCACCCAGGTCCAGGTCATGGACCGCGCCCACTCCGCCCGGGTCTCCTTCGAGAGCCTGGGCGTGCGCGCCCTGCCCGCCGCCCAGGAGGAGGCGCTGCTCCGGGTCTCCCAGGAGGCCCTGCACAACGCCCTGCGCCACTCGGGCGCGGCGCACGTCGACGTCACCCTCACCCGGCGCGACGGCGGCACCCTGCTCCGCATCACCGACGACGGCGGCGGCTTCGACCCCGCCGCGACCAGGCAGGCGGGCCGCCACCTCGGCCTGGTGTCGATGCGGGACCGCGCGAGCGGGGTCGGCGGCAGGCTCACCGTTGAATCGGCGCCCGGCGAGGGCACCACGATCGAGATGGAGGTGCCCGGTGGCTGACCGGATCATCAGGGTGCTGCTGGTCGACGACCACCAGGTCGTCCGCCGCGGTCTGCGTACGTTCCTGGAGGTCCAGGACGACATAGAGGTGGTCGGCGAGGCGTCCGACGGGGCCGAGGGGGTGGCCCGGACCGAGGAGCTCCGCCCCGACGTCGTCCTGATGGACATCAAGATGCCCGGCACCGACGGGATCGAGGCCCTGCGCAGGCTCCGCGAGCTGGGCAACCCGGCCAGGGTCCTCATCGTGACCAGCTTCACCGAGCAGCGCACCGTGGTGCCCGCGCTCCGGGCCGGGGCCTCCGGCTACGTGTACAAGGACGTCGACCCCGACGCCCTCGCCGGGGCCATCCGCTCGGTGCACGCCGGGCATGTGCTGCTCCAGCCGGAGGTCGCGGGGGCCCTGCTCGCCCAGGACGACGCGGGCGGCGGCACGGGCCGGGGGAGCACCCTCACCGAACGGGAGCGGGAGGTGCTGGGCCTGATCGCCGACGGCCGCTCCAACCGGGAGATCGCCCGTGCCCTGGTCCTCTCCGAGAAGACCGTCAAGACACACGTGTCGAACATATTGATGAAGCTCGACCTCTCGGACCGCACCCAGGCCGCTCTCTGGGCGGTACGCCACGGAGCGGCCGGCTGACCGGAACGCCGAAGCCCGCCCCACCGCACCGACGACCGCGGCCCCGCCGGAACGTCCCACTGGAACGGCCTGCGGGACCGCGCCCCGCGGGCCGGCGTCGGCGCCGAGCCCCCCGGGCCACCGCGCAGGGCGGGACGGCGCCCGGAACCGCGCCCGCCGGGACCGCACCGGCCCTATCGCTCCCGTTCCCGCTCCTCCACATACGCGTTGTACGCGGCGACCTGCGCCCGCCGGGCCACCCGCTCGACCGGCCGCAGCGCCTCCGCCCGGGCCGCGATCTCCGAGGCGCTCACCGCCCCGCCGTGCCCGTTCCCGTGCGCCACCGAGATCAGCAGCCCGACCCGCTGCGCCAGCTCCAGCACCCGCACCGCCCGCGGCGGGTACCCCGGGGCCAGCACCTCGCGCCCCCGTTCCACCCGCGCCCGGTAGGCGTCCACCGCGGCCTCCGCCATCGGGCCGGAACCGGCCACGTCCAGCCGCGACAGCGTCGCCGTCGCGTCCCGCATCGCCTCGGCCAGCTCCCGCTCCGCCTCGCCCAGCGACGGCACATCCGCCGGCACCGCCTCCCGCACCGGCAGGCAGTGCCACACCACCTCGACGTGCAGATCCCCGTCCGGCCCCCTCTCGCTCACCTCGGGAACCAGCCCGTACGGGGCGCCGAACGCGACCACCGCCTCCAGCGCCTCCAGCGCCCGCGCGTTGAACTCCGGGGGACCGCTCAGCCCCAGCGGATGCCCGGGGGCCGGCAACGCCACTCGGAACCCGCTCACCCCCAGACTCCGCAACCGTCCGAGCGCCAGGGTGAGCCCCACCGGCCCCGTCTCACCCGGCAGCCCCGCCACGCGGTGCACCGCGTCCTCCCCGACGATGGCGAGCGCCGCGTCGTCGGGGGAGACGAGTCCCGCGAGAAGCGCGTTCCCCCAAGCGGCCAGCAATCCTGAGCGTGGTTCCGAAAGCATGGCAACAGCGTAGGGAACCGGCCGTCGGCCCGTCGCCCCCCGGACCGTCTCCCGGGCCCAGCGCCGGACACACTCCCGTGGTGGCGTAGATTTCCCTGGGAGCCGTGCCCACAGGCACCCGACGATCTCGACACTGCATGGGGAGACAACGCGCCATGAGCGATGTACTGGAGCTGGTGGACGTATCCGTGGTCCGCGACGGGCACGCCCTGGTGGACGCCATCTCCTGGCAGGTCAAGGAGGGGGAGCGCTGGGTCATCCTCGGCCCGAACGGCGCCGGCAAGACCACCCTCCTCAACATCGCGTCCAGCTACCTCTTCCCGAGCACCGGCACGGTCACGATCCTCGGCGAGCGGCTCGGCGGCGTCGGCACCGACGTCTTCGACCTCCGCCCGCGCATCGGCATGGCGGGCGCCGCCATGGCCGAGAAGCTGCCCAGGCGCCAGACCGTCCTGCAGACCGTGCTCACCGCCGCCTACGGCATGACCGCCACCTGGCACGAGAACTACGAGGCCGTCGACGAGGAGCGCGCCCGCGCCTTCCTCGACCGCCTCGGCATGAACGAACACCTCGACCGCAAGTTCGGCACCCTGTCCGAGGGCGAGCGCAAGCGCACGCTGATCGCCCGCGCCATGATGACCGACCCCGAACTCCTGCTTCTCGACGAGCCGGCGGCGGGACTCGACCTCGGCGGCCGCGAGGACCTGGTCCGCCGCCTCGGCCGGCTGGCCCGCGACTCGTACGCCCCCTCCATGATCATGGTGACCCATCACGTCGAGGAGATCGCCCCCGGCTTCACCCACGTCCTGATGATCCGCCAGGGCAAGGTGCTGGCCGCCGGGCCCATGGAGACCGAGCTCAGTTCGCGCAACCTCTCCCTCTGCTTCGGCCTGCCGCTCGTCGTCGAGCGCACCGGCGACCGCTACACGGCCCACGGACTCCCGCTCTCCTAGCAGCTCGACCGTTCCTCGTCTCCTCGTCTCCTCGTCGCCGCATGCCGCCGCCGGGCGCCGACGGCGCACGCGAGGACGGCGGGGCCCGGGGCTCCCCGGGGCCCGTACTGCCCGGCGTCCGCTCGCGCGCTCTCCGCCACCGCGTTCTCCGCCACCGCGCTGTCCACTCGCGCACTGTCCGCGAGGGGCCTCACGGTCCTACCATGACCACGTGGACATCGACGCGTGGGTGTGGTGGCTGATCGGCGCGGCGGGCTTGGGCATCCCGCTCGTCCTGACGGCGATGCCCGAATTCGGCATGTTCGCCGTCGGAGCGATCGCCGCCGCGGTCGTCGCCGCGCTCGGCGGCGGCGTCGTGGCCCAGGTGCTGGTGTTCGTCGTGGTCTCCGTGGCGCTCATCGCCGTGGTCCGCCCGATCGCCGCCAGACACCGTTCCGACCGGCCGCAACTCGCCACGGGCATCGATGGGCTGAAAGGCCGTCAGGCCGTCGTCCTGGAACGGGTCGACAGCACCGGCGGCCGGATCAAGCTGGCCGGGGAGATCTGGTCCGCCCGGGCGCTCGACGGTGACCAGAGCTTCGATCCGGGCCAACAGGTCGATGTCGTCGACATCGACGGAGCCACCGCCGTCGTCATGTGACCGAATCCCTCACATGACAGCGCGCGTTCTGTCAGACTCGAAGTCGATCATCATGAGATCGAGGTCGCACGGGTACACGACCCCTCGTACGGTCTCGACCCCGATCACCGCGATCCGTCGGCAACCGAAGGGCAATGAGGGAACACGATGCAACCGATCATCATCGTCCTGATCATTCTGGTGGTGCTCGTCTTCATCGCCCTGATCAAGACGATCCAGGTCATCCCGCAGGCCAGCGCCGCCATCGTGGAGCGCTTCGGCCGCTACACCCGCACGCTCAACGCGGGCCTGAACATCGTCGTGCCGTTCATCGACACCATCAGGAACCGCATCGACCTGCGTGAACAGGTCGTTCCGTTCCCGCCCCAGCCGGTGATCACCCAGGACAACCTGGTCGTCAACATCGACACCGTCATCTACTACCAGGTGACCGACGCCAGGGCCGCCACGTACGAGGTCGCCAGCTACATCCAGGCGATCGAGCAGCTCACCGTCACGACGCTCCGCAACATCATCGGCGGCATGGACCTGGAGCGCACGCTGACCTCCCGCGAGGAGATCAACGCGGCGCTCCGCGGAGTCCTCGACGAGGCGACCGGCAAGTGGGGCATCCGCGTCAACCGCGTCGAGCTCAAGGCCATCGAGCCGCCCACCTCCATCCAGGACTCGATGGAGAAGCAGATGCGCGCCGACCGCGACAAGCGCGCCGCGATCCTCCAGGCCGAGGGCACCAGGCAGTCCGCGATCCTCACCGCCGAGGGCGAGAAGCAGTCCGCCATCCTGCGCGCCGAGGGCGAGGCCAAGGCGTCCGCCCTGCGCGCCGAGGGCGAGGCCCAGGCCATCCGCACGGTCTTCGAGTCCATCCACGCCGGGGACCCGGACCAGAAGCTCCTCTCGTACCAGTACCTCCAGATGCTCCCCAAGATCGCCGAGGGCGACGCCAACAAGCTCTGGATCGTGCCCAGCGAGATCGGCGACGCCCTGAAGGGACTCAGCGGCGCCTTCGGCAACCTCGGCAACGGCGCCCCCGGATTCGACACCGGCGGCGGCAAGGAACGCCGGGAGCAGCCCCCCGTCGAGTGACGCGTACATGCCCTCGTGCATGATCGGTGCACGACGCATCGACCATGCACGGGGGAGTCGCCATGACCATCTGGGAGATGCTCGCCGTCTTCGCGGCGGGCATCAGCGCCGGCACGATCAACACGATCGTCGGATCCGGAACGCTGATCACCTTTCCGGTGCTGCTCGCCACCGGGCTCCCCCCGGTGACCGCCACCGTCTCCAACGCGCTCGGTCTGATCCCCGGCGCGGTCAGCGGCGCCATCGGCTACCGCGCCGAACTCGCGGGACAGGGGCGTCGCGTCCTCAAGTTCGCCGTGGCGTCGCTGATCGGCGGTCTCACCGGCGCCACGCTCCTGCTGAGCCTGCCGTCCACGGCCTTCGAGACGATCGTGCCGGTCCTGGTGACCCTGGCCCTGGTGCTGGTCGTCCTGCAGCCCCGGATCAGCCGGGCGGTGCAGCGCCGACGCGAGCACCGCGGCGGTCCCACCCGCACCGACGGCGGCCCGCTGCTCTTCACCGGGCTGATGCTCGCCAGCGTCTACGGCGGCTACTTCACCGCCGCCCAGGGGATCATCTACCTCTCCCTGATGGGGATGCTGCTCGACGACACCATGCAGCGGCTCAACGCCGTCAAGAACGTCCTGGCCGCCGTCGTCAACAGCGTCGCCGCGCTCTTCTTCCTCTTCGTCGCGCACTTCGACTGGACGGCCGTCGTGCTGATCGCGGTCGGCTCCGCGCTGGGCGGCCAGATAGGCGCCAGGGTCGGCCGCCGGCTCAGCCCCACCGTCCTGCGCGCCCTCATCGTCGCGGTCGGCGCCGTCGCCATCGTCCAACTGCTGCTGCGCTGACGGCCCAAGGCCCGCCTCCGCGAGAAGACGGGCCTCCGGACGGGGCGGGGCCGGCACATGTACGGGCCAGGCGCACGTACAGTCACACCGCCGCGCGCCGACCGGCCTACGCGGCGGTGCGCTCCAGCCACTCCGGGAGCTCCGGCCGCTCACCGGCCCCCATCGCCAGCAGCATCGCCTCCGCCGGGGACGGCACGAACGGCTGCCGCAGCAGCGGCATCCCCGCCTCCTCCGGCGTCCGGGCCGCCTTGCGGTGGTTGTCCTCGGCACAGGACGCCACCGTGTTGAGCCAGGTGTCCTGGCCGCCCTGGGCGCGCGGCAGCACATGGTCGACGGTGGTCGCCCGCCGTCCGCAGTACGCGCACCGGTGCTGGTCCCGGACCAGCACCCCCCTCCTGGACCACGGCGCCTGTCTTCGGAACGGCACCCGTACGTACCGGCAGAGCCGGATCACCCTGGGCACCGGGATGTCGACGGCGGCGCCACGCATGCGGAGGCCGGGGCGCGACTGCTCGACGACGGCCTTGTCCTGGAGGACCAGCACCACCGCCCGGTTCAGCGTCACCGTCGACAGCGGCTCGAAGCTCGCGTTCAGCACCAGCGTGTCCCGCATCTCGCCCACCTCCCGTGTGCCGCCCGCCTCCTGGCGAGCCGGGATCAACTCTGGCCGCGCGGGCTGTGATGGACAACGCAATAAAAACTGCCCTGCCCCGGTCACTTCGGGACCAGGGCAGGGCGAACAGCGGGAGAACTCTCGGTTCCGGCGGCTACTCGGCGGGCCCCTCGTACTCGCCGATCAGCTGGGCGCGGCCCAGCGTGTGGAACCGCAGATTGAAGCCGACGACCGCGGGCGACGTGTCGCTGTCGACCCCCAGCTTCTCGGTGTCGACCGCGTACACGGTGAAGACATAGCGGTGGTTCTCGCCGGCCGGCGGGGCGGCGCCGCCGAAGTCCTTCGTCCCGTAGTCGTTCCGGGCGTGCACGGCGCCGGCGGGCAGTCCGGGGAACGCCCCGCCGCCCGCGCCGGCGGGCAGCTCGGTGACCGAGGCCGGGATGTCGAAGAGCACCCAGTGCCAGAACCCGCTGCCCGTGGGGGCGTCGGGGTCGAAGCAGGTCACGGCGAAACTCCTGGTCTCCGCGGGGAAACCCGCCCACCGCAGCTGCGGCGAGGTGTTCCCCGCCGCCAGCACCTGGGCGTCCGCCAGCACGCCCCCGGGGGCGAGGTCGTCGCTCACCACCGTGAACGACGGCACCTCGGGATGGAAGTCGTGCGGCAGCGGCGCCCTTTTCGGCTCGGTCACGTCAGCACCTCTCCTGATCACCCTGCTGCTGTCAGCAGGTCTCCCCCCGACCCTAGGGGTGTCTGACAAATACCTGCGGCCAAATACCTGCGGCGTCGCGGGGTCCGGCACGCACGCTCGCGGCGTTGCCGAACCGCCCACGTGGCTCCGCCACGCAGAGGCTCCGGAGTCTTGCGATCGCACGCACCGGACCCCGCTCCTTCTCCCGCACTCATTCATCAGACACCGCCTACTGATCTTTTCGTAAGTTCGGTGGGTGTGGTGGGCGGATGGTCAGGGCGGTATGACCGAGGAATGACCATGGCAATCGGGGGTTGGCGTTGATGCGGTGGATGCCTTGCTCGGTGGCGTCGGCGACATCGGCGAGGTGGTCGCCGGCGAGGTTGGCGAGTTCGCGCTTCTTGAGCGAGGACCACAGCAGTTCCACCGGGTTCAGCTCGGGAGCGTAGGCGGGTAATCGTTCCAGGGTGAGCCAGTCCTGTTCGGCGACCCAGGCCCGCATTGCCCGGCTCCAGTGGGCGGACAGGCCGTCCCGGACCAGGACCACTCGCTCGCCGCGGTAGAACGCCTTCATCTGCTCCAGGACCTCGATGAGTCCGGCGGTGCCGTAGCTGCCGGGCTTGAGGTGGAAGCACAGGCGCGCCCCGCGATGAGGGTCGGTGGAGTGGTAGCCCAAGGCCCCGGCCATCGACGCGCGCTTCCAGTTCAGGCGGTGCCGCAGGAGCGGAGTCCGCCCTCGGGGCGAGGAGGTGCGGCGGATCTGAGGGAGTGGGGAGACGCCTGATTCGTCGAGGAAGACGATCCAAGCACGTGTGTTCACGGCCCCTTCTTGATGCGCGGCCACTCGTGCGCGATCCAGCGGGCGATCTCCGACTCGTTCCGCTCGACCGCCCGCCGCTCGGGCCGTTGCAGGCTCCATCCGAGCCGGCCGGTCAGCAGCCGCCACACCGACGCCCTCGACAGCACCACCCCCGTTGCCCGGGTGACGACCGCGCCGACTCGTTCCAGGGTCCACAGGTCGGCCTCGAAGCCATGAGCCTGGGCACCTTGCTCCAACGCGGCCCGGACCATCTCGACCTGGGTGTCGTCCAGCTTGGGTGGGCGTCCGGTGGCTGCCCGCCGCCGAAGGGCCGAAGCACCGCCTTGCTCCCACACCCGCCGCCAACGCCGCACACTCTCGGCACACACCCCCACCGCCCTCGCGATCTCCGCATTCGAGACGCCGTCCTCGAACAACTCGACGGCCTGAACACGACGCGCCTCCGCCAACTGAGGCCGCGACAAAGGAGGAAGGGAGGGGCCGGCAAGCGAAGGGGAAGGTTGATAAGCCACCCCGACAGCCTCCCACCCACACGGCCACCACACCCACCGAACTTACGAAAAGATCAGTAGGACCAGAGCCCGGGATCAGGACCCTAGAACCAGTTGCGCCGACCGCCGACCTGGGCGAGCCACTGGTGGAGATACGCCGCCCAGTCCGTCGTGTGGAAGTCGTGCAGCCCCACCTGGAAGGAGCGGTAGGTGTCGCTGCCCTCGCTGAAGAGCCCCGGCTTCTTGTCCATCTCCAGGACGACGTCCATCTCGCGGCCGTCCGCGACGAACGACAGCTCGACCTGGTTCAGCCCGCGGTACTGCTGCGGCGGGTGGAACTCGATCTCCTGGTAGAACGGCAGCCGCTGGCAGGTGCCGCGGATGTGACCGCGTTCCATGTCGGCGCTGCGGAAGACGAAACCGAGCCGCCCGAAGGCGTCGAGGATGGCCTCCTGCGCCGGCAGCGGATGCACGTTGACCGGGTCCAGATCGCCCGAGTCCAGCGCCCGCGCGATCTCCAGCTCCGTGGTCACGCCGATGTGCATGCCGTGCAGGTGCTGACCCGCGAACATCGTGATCGGCGTCTCCCAGGGGATCTCCAGCCCGAACGGCACGACGTGCACCGCGCCCGCCCGCACCTCGAACTCGCCTCCGAGCCGCAGCTTGGTGAACTCGATGTCCTGCTTGGTCTCCGTGTCCTGCCCCTCGACCTCGACCCGGGCCTGCAGCCCCACGGAGAGACCCTCGATCCGCTGATCCACGCTTCCGCCCTGGATCCGCACCTCACCCTGGACGACCCCGCCCGGAACGACGTTGACTTCGGCCAGCTCGGTCTCGACCGAGGCACCACCGGCGCCCAGGCTGGCGAGCAGACGTTTGAAGCCCATGTGTGTTCTCCCCTCCTTGATCCTGCTCTCTGGATACGCTCCGCGGCCCGGGTCGGTTCCCGGTACCCTCGGACGTCATGACCGACGGGCCGGCACGCACACCGCTGAGACGCGATTTCTTCGACCGCCCCGTCCTGGACGTCGCCCCCGACCTGCTGGGCCGGACCCTGGTCCGCACCACCCCCGACGGCCCCATCGAGCTCCGCCTCACCGAGGTGGAGGCGTACGCCGGCGAGGCCGACCCGGGATCGCATGCCTTCAGGGGACGCACCGCGCGCAACAGCGTCATGTACGGGCCGCCCGGCCATGCGTACGTCTACTTCACGTACGGCATGTGGCACTGCCTCAACCTGGTGTGCGGCCCGGAGAACATGGCGGGCGGGGTGCTGCTCCGCGCGGGGGAGATCCAGGTGGGCGTCGAGCTCACCCGCGGACGTCGGATGTCGGCCCGCAATGACAAGGAACTGGCCAAAGGTCCGGCCCGACTGGCCACCGCCCTCGACATCGACCGCGCACTCGACGGCACCGACGCCATCGCCCGTCCCGGCGCCGCGCTGTACGTCCTGCACGGCACCCCGCCGCCCCGTGACCGGGTGCGCAACGGCCCGCGCACCGGGGTGGGCGGCGACGGGGCCGCACACCCGTGGCGGTTCTGGATCGACGGAGACCCCACGGTGAGCCCCTACCGGCCGCATGTGCCACGCCGCCGCGCAACTTGACTCGCCCATGCGGACCCCCTAGGGTGATCCGAGCCGTTTGAAACGAGAGCTGTTGTCGGCATGGTCCATCGGACCCGTCGGGACGTCTCGAAACGGCACACCTACGACACTCACCCTCGGGGTGCGTTCTTCGGCATGCCGTAATTCGGATCGATACAGCTCGATTATGAGTGGTCCGGAGAATCGGTTAATGTAGTGGACACGCCGAAAGGCAAAGGCCCTCCAATGGCCGCCGGAATTCAGAAATTCGGACCG
>NZ_JBAGJZ010000016.1:0-166584 GCF_037034285.1 Streptomyces tyrfis
ATTCGGGCAGCAGGAATCCGCTCCGCGGATTCCTGGGTCAGCTGCGAGGGGGTCACCCGGTCTGATCTCCAGTACGGGTGATTATTCGTGGCCTTTTGAGCTTTAGGAAAACTGATGGTGCGACAAATTCCTTTGGCTTAGGCGGGTCTGAAGAATTGATGCTCATTCAATGCCGGTTTCCCGGAAGCGCCCTCAGGACGCTTAGCTCACCCGTGCGTTACTCAGCTCTGATTGACAGTGCAAAGAACAGATCTCGCGTACGCAGTGTTTCTCATCGTGCGGCGATGAAGTCATCAGCTCTCCCAATCGACGGAAACCACCGTTCCGTCCCGGGTCAGCTTGACGGCGAGTATTTGATCACTGAGGTCGGGATCAAACATGTAGTCCAAGATGACTGAGGGCTTCTCGGACAGGCCGCTCAGCCATAGACCGACGCTGCTCAGGCGCATGGCGGCGGCGAAGGAATCAACTCCGACCGCTTCGCCGGCCGCTTCTCGTACAAGCCGAACAACCGTCTCGCTGTCTTCAAGCTCCTCAACGTGGTAGTCGATGAAATAGCGATCCTCGTGCAGGTACGCTCGCAGCGCCGTGCGAGCCGCTGCGTCAAGGGCCGACAGGTCGGTAAGGCATGCGGCAAATGCATCCAGCTCCTCGGCGTCCGGCTTGCTGGACGGTCCGGCCCATAGCTGGACCTCGACCTCATCGTCTCCGAGCTGTGAAGTGCTTTCCCACACGACATCCGTGCCGTCCAGCGCACTTGTTTCCACGCGCCCGAAGTGGGCGTGCTCCATGACCTTCACAAGAAATCACCGTTCTCTCGCCGTGATGAACGCGGGCAACTCCGTAGATCGGTTCACCGTAGCGGAGACTTCTGACACCAACGGCTGATGCCCGAGAGCCGCCAGCATCGTCCCCATGTACCACACCAGTCAGGGCGCGGGGGGCTGATCGCGGCGCGGTGTCGCGGTGAACCACGGCAGGAAGAACTGGGTGACGGGGCCGACCAGTAACGCGTACAGGACGGTACCGATGCCGACGCTGCCGTCGAGGAGCCAGCCGATGCCGAGAACGGCGAGTTCGATCAGGGTGCGGACGAAACGGATGGAGCGTCGGGTCACGTCCGCGAGGCCGGTCATCAGGCCGTCCCGAGGGCCGGGGCCGAATCGGGCGCCGACGTAGATGGCGACGGACAGGCCGTTGAGCACGATGCAGATGACGACCAGCCCGATCCGGACCGCGAGCCCGAGGCCCTCGGGTACGACTGAGAGACCGAGGTCGGAGGAGGCACCGACCACGATGATGTTGGCGACGGTGCCCAGGGTTGGCTTCTGTCGGAGGGGGATCCACAGCAGGAGGACGAGAGCGCCGAGGACGGCGCTGATCGTGCCGAAGCTCAGAGACGTGTGATAGTGAAGCCCTTCGTAGAGGACGCTCCAGGGATTGACGCCCAGGGAGGTGCGGACCATCAGCGAAAGGCTGAATCCGAACAATCCCAGGCCGAGGAAGAGTTGGGGCAGGCGGAGGAACGGACGCTCCGCCAGGGGCAGGTAGCCGAGGGCGGGTGGTGGTGAGCCTGTGCCGGCGGCCGGCGTGGAGCCGTGCTTCTGCCGACGGCGCGGGAGGCGGTGTACATGGTGGCCGCTGTTTTCCAAGGCGGGTCGCCTCCCAGCGCTCGTCGGTTCACTCGTCGGGGCGGCCCCGAGGTCGGGCCGGGTCTGGCCGGGTCACCGGTTCAGCCGGTTCAGCGCGTCGCGGATTCTCCGCGTGGCCTCGCTCAGGATTGTGCCCGTCCGGCCGCAGTTGATCCGCACGAAGTGGTCCAGTTGGTGCCCGTCCGTGAAGTGAGAGCCGCAGAGTGTGGCGACTCCGGCCTCGGCCAGCAGAAACTGGTCGGCGGTACCGAAGCCCAGCCGCAGGTAGGCGTCGGCGAAGGCCGAGAGGTCCGCGAAGAGGAAGTAGCCGCCTTGGGGGACGTCGATGCTCAGCGATGGGACCGTGGCAAGGTCCTCCAGCACGGTTTCGAGGTTGGCTCGGGCCGTACGGGCCCTGGCGACGGGCACGTCGTCGAGTTCCGGGCTCAGCGCGACATGGGTGGCGAACTGGCCGTAGGTGGAGGCGAAGGAGGTGAGGTTGACCTGTGCGCGGTCGCAGGCGTTCACGAGGTCCGGCGGGCCGCAGAGGTAGCCGATCCGGTCGCCGTGCATGCCGTAGGTCTTGCCCGGCCCGGTGACGTGCAGCGTCCATGACCGTACCGGGACGGGAGTGCCGTCGGGCAGCCGGGGCTCGATAGCGGCGAAGGTCGCGGCCCGGGCGCCGAGGACATGGGCCTCGTAGGGGGTGTCGAACAGGACGTGGACCGGGCTCCTGCCGTCGGCCTCGCGTCTGGTGTTGTGCCGGGCGAGGACGTCGGCCAGCGCGGTCAGCTCCGCGGTGGAGTAGATCTTGCCGGTGGGATTGATGCAGTCGCCCAGGATGACGAGTTTGGTGTCCGGGCCGAGTGCCTCCGCCAGGGCCGACGCGGTCAATCCACTGCGCGTGTCGGTCAGGACGGTGCGTGGACAGGCCCCGTGGAGACGCACCATGTCGGCGTAGTGCGGCCAGTTCGGTACGGGGATGACGACTTCGTCTCCCGGGTTCAGCAGTGCGTGAAAGGCCACCGAGATGGCGCCCTTGACGCCGCCGGGGGTGACCAGGATCTCGGTCGCCGGGTCGTAGTCGATGCCGTGCAGCCTCCGCATCCGCGCGGCGATGGATTCTCGGAGGAACAGGAATCCCCGTACGGGCGCGAAGGCGTGGGCCAGATCGGGGCGGGTCCGGATGAATTCGACCAGCCCCTCGTCGATCCGGGTGTCGGTCGGGGTGTCGAGTGCTCCGATGCTGAGGTCGATGATCTGCTGGTCGGCGGAACGGCCGCGGTTGAGGTCGGCGAGCATCGCCGCGGTCCCGTGGGTGACCGAGTCCGGAATGCGCAGGACGGCGTCGGCGATGCCGCGGTTCTTCTGCACGGGGCCGCGCTCCATTTCTCCTGCTCGGGCCGTCACCGCGCCGCCATGGCCTTGGACATCGCGGTCCACATGGTCAGTTGGATGTCCAGCGTCCGCTGCGCACCGTAGGCGACCTCGGCGAGGTCGGCGTCGGTGCGGCAGTTGTTCAGCACGCACTGCCGCGCGTCTGCGGCATGGCGCTCCTCGACGCCCTGGTCGCCGACGTGGACGTTGAAATAGACCTCCACCGTGTCGACGAACTCCTTCTCGGGCAGCTGCCTCCGGGCGTTGCGGAAGGCCGTACGGCAGGTCTGCAGCATCGGGTCGGCGTGGGACTCCAGGGCCATGGCCACGCCCAGCATGCGGTGGTAGTTGCTCGTCAGGAGTTCGAGGGTGCGGTCGCGGTAGTCGACGGTCTCGGGAATGACCTGGTCGCTGTCCCGCGACTCCCGCACGGTCAGCGACGGCAGGCCGAACTCGGCCCGCCCGTAGTGGTTGTGGGCGTTCTCCATCAGTACTTCGTGGCAGTGCTCGGCGCGGCCGTCGCCGGTCTCCTCGTTGAGGATGTGCGAGAACAGGACGAGGGTGTCGCGGTCGTCGTGGGCCGCGGCCTGGGCGCACACGTGGGCAATGCCCTTGACGGTGCCCTCGGTGCGGTGGAAGAAGTTGGCGCGGTGGAAGTCGTAGGCCGGCGCGGTCCACGAATCGTCCCGCAGGACCTTGAAGTAGTCGTTGCCGTATACGGGGTGTTTACCCAAGTCATCCATCAGTGAGGTGACTTGGTCCTGAAGTTCAGTGCTGATGGTGCCTGTCATATCGCTGCTGCTCCCTGTGTAGGCAGGATGTGCAGGACGGCACAGCTGTCGAGAGTCCGGCGGACAGGGCGGGCTGATGGCCCCCGGTGGGTCCGGTAGTCGGCTCCGAACCCACCGATGCGACGCAGTCGCCGCTCGTTCACGAACCCACTGACGCCCCGTCCCCGGTTTCCTTCCGCAGGGCAACGGGAGTTGGTCCCGGAGCTCGTCGCTACGGGAGCGGAGGCGTGGCGGTTGGCTCTCGCCCATGGTGCCCGGACAGGAATCAGCGGTGGCAGGCCTTTTTGGGTCGCCTGTGAAAGCAAGGCGCGAAAGGCACCGGGCCTGGGGATCAACACCGACGAACTGCCGTTCTTCGGCCTGCGCAAGCCCAGTCCACGTGCGGCGCGAGCCGGGACACGGCACACCACGGCACCCGTCCTGGGACAGGCTCGCACTGTGGTGCTGTTGGGCCGCCCGTGACCGCCTGGTGAGCAGCGGCACTCGCGGTGACCGGTCGGGGCGGTCGGGCCGGCGGCCGAATTGCGACTGGATCCCTGCCCGCGTCACGTCACCGCAGGGGGCCCGCGATGGCCGCGAGCGCGGCGAGATGGCGGCGGTAGGCGGCTGTTCCGTCCTCGGTGAGGCGCAGCCAGGTGCGCGGACGGCGTCCGACCTGGCCCTTCTCGACGGTCACCCAGCCCGCTTCCTCCAGGCGGGAGACCTGCTTGGACAAGGCGGAGTCGGTGATCTCCACGAGATCCCGCACGTAGCCGAACTCGGCCTTTTCCGTGGCGGCGAGGGCGGCGACGATCGACAGGCGCACGGCCGAGGACAGGAGCGGGGCGAGCGCGTGGCGCGGATGAGGGGCCTGCCCCGGGCCTGCCGAGGTCTCCGGCGTCATCTCGACCCGGGCGACCCCCTTCAACGCCGCGGCTGCGTCGTTCTGTTCAGGCATGGCACACCCCTCCGGTTGCGGCCGGGTGAATCACCTTGTCCATCCCGGCATCTACTTTCCAGTTTAGCAAGTAGTTGCCGAGATGGGTGGGAGATCTCGATGGCCTGGACGAGCGCGCTGTCGCCCGCGGGCGGTGGCTCCGCAGCGGGCGTGCAGTCACCGCATGTGAGCTGCGGCGTACGCAGTCACAGGCATCGCGGGCCCGGTGTCTTGAGGCCGGCCCTCTGCCAACACGCGGGGAGGCGGAGGAAAGAGACCATGACCACCGAGACCGGGATCGTCGTGATCGGCGGCGGGCACGCGGGCGTGCCGGCCGCCGACCGGCTCTTCACCGTGGCCCATGAGGCGTGACGGACTGACCGCCGAGAACTGCCCGGCCGGTGTCAGGCCGCGAAGCCACCGTCCACCGCCAGCTCCGCGCCTGTGACGTATCGAGCGCTCTCGCCGACCAGGTACGAGACGGCGTCCGCGACCTCTGCCACCGTGCCGTAGCGGCCGAGCGCGGTGAAGCCGCGCTGGAAGTCGGCGGAATCGCCGTCGCCCGGGTTCATGTCGGTGTCGATCGGACCCGGGTGGACCAGGTTGACGGTGATCCCGTGCGGGCCGAGCTCCCGGGCCATGCCCTTGGTGAAGCCGATCAGCGCGGCCTTGCTGGTCGCGTAGAGCGCGCTTCCGGGGAAGGCCACGCGCTGGGCGATGCAGCTGCCGATGCTCACGATCCGTCCGCCCTCGACCAGGTACTGCAGCGCCGCCTGGGCGTAGAGGTAGGGCGCGCGAACGTTCACCGCCAGCACCCGGTCGATCTGGTCGCATGTCACCGCCTCGATCGGCCCGACGGCGCCGACACCCGCGTTGTTCACCAGGATGTCCAGCCGCCCGAACCGCTCGGCGACCGCCGCCACCGCGCCGCACACCGCCTCCGGGTCTGCGCTGTCCGCGCGGACGGCCCAGCCGCTCCGCCCCATCGCGGTGATCTTGGCGACCACTTCCTCGGCCAACTCGGCCGAGCCGTGGTAGGTCAGCGCCACGTCCGCGCCGTCCTCGGCCAGCCGCAGCGCGGCCGCTGCACCGATCCCCCGGCTGCCGCCGGTCACCAGCGCCGCCTTGCCGTCGAGCGCCGTCGCACCGTTCATCGTCATCTCCGTAGAACTCCTTGTTCCGGTCTTGGACACGACTCGATCCTCATCCGGGACGCCCTGCGGGTCCGGCGGTATTCAGACGTCACGTTCAATATTCAACGACGACTCGCTGCACCCCGGAAGTACGAGCCGACCCCGGCTGCCCGGCGCGGTTGGGTCCACCCGCTGGGTCGGCGGCGACGTGGACCAAGGGGCAGCTCGCCCGGCCGGCCGCCGCCGTCCGACACCGCGTGGCTCTGTTCACGCGCGACGACAGCACCGCTACGGGGGGCGGGAGGCACCGGGTCCCCGGGCGGGGCCCAGATGCTCACGGGTTTCGGCAGCGGGCCGAGGCCGTGCCGTCCGAGGAGTCGGCCGTGCTTGTTCGATTGCGAGGATCCCGGGTCTCCCCGATGGCGGTTGCACCGCGCCCCAACGGGTGCGCACCCGGGAAAAGCCGGTTGTGGGCGATCGCCCCGACGTCTAACGTCTACCGTCATCGGCGTGTAGCTCAGCAGTGGAGCACCGGGCTCCGGACCCGGAGGGCGCAGGGGCGGAACCTGCCACGCCGGCTTATGAACGACAACGCTGAACAGCAACAGCAGCCTCTCACCGCGGCCCCGTCATATCCGGAGGGCCGACTGGCCAAGGCCTTCATGACCGCGTTGACCCACGAAGACGCCGGGACCCGGCGCCGGGCCGAGGCCCGCGGGCAGCGCTGGCGGGAGGTCCTGGCGGCAATGGCCGCAGGCCGGCTGACGGTCGGTTCGCGCACGCCCGTGGCCGGGCTGCCGTCCTGGGTGACTCCTGAAGTGATGCGGGGCGGCTTCGCCACCGGGACGGCGAGCGCGGGCGGCCCGCTCCAGACCCACGAGACCGAGGCCGCGGAAAGTTTCGGGGTGCCCGCTGAGCGGCGCGCGCTCTTCGCCTACTGCCTCACCGGGCCCGGGCTCGCCTGGTTGTGGGCCCGATTGGACAGCGGCAGCTACGAGATCGGTGTGCCCGAGGAGGCCGCGCTGCTCACCGTGGCCTGGCTGGTGCGCCGGGGCGAGACCGGCGCGGCGCTCGACCTCGTGGCGGAACTGGAGCCGTTCGCCGACCGGCTGCGGTTCCTGCCGCGCCCAGCGGACGGGCCCGCGCCGGGCGCCACCGCCGCCGTCCATCGGCACACCGTCTCCGAGGCCGTCGACACCTTGACGCGGCGGCGTCCCAACGTAGCCGTGGAGACTCAGCGCGAGGCGCTCGCCGTGTGGCAGCCGTTCGGCGACGAGCTGCTCGTCCACTGGCTGCGGACGGCGCGGGACGGGGAGGTGCTCGCCCATGTCCCGGACGCCGACTGGCTGGCGCAGGGCGAGGTGCTGCTCGGCCGCTACCGGCTGCTCGCCGCGGAACACACCCGGTGCACCAAGCACCGCGATCCCAAGGAGAACCTGGGCATTCTGCGCGGGGCGCTGGAGGAGGTCGTCGCCGGACGGCCGCTGGAGGCCCGCCGACTCGGTCTGCTGCGGCACGCGGTGCGGTCCATGGTGCGGCGGCGCGGTCTGCCCGGCTCGGCCGCGCACCTGGCCCTGCGCCGACGCCAGGCCGAGCAGGCGGCGCTTCCTTCACATCACGCCCTGGCTCAGCTGATGCTGCGTCGGCTCGCTGTGCTCCCGCCGGGGTCGGGCATCGCCGACGTCGCCCCGCTCCTGGGCCCGGTGACCGAGGAGGAGAGCGGGGAGACCGGCCTGCCCGCGGGAGCCGTCGTACCGGCGGCGGTCGGCCAGGTGGTCGAGTCCGCGCTGAGCGCACCGCTCGGCACGCTCGTGGAGCGGGGCGTCGTCCCGTCCGCCGAGGTTCTGGCCGAGCTGGTTCCCCAGTTGGTCGCCGCCACCACCGCACACGCGTACGACGACGCGACGCTGCGAGCCGTGATGGCCGCGAACTACCGTGCGTTTCGCAACCGCCGCTCGTTGCTCCTGCTCAATCTGGAGCGGCAGATACGCGTCGAGGAACTGCCCTGGGTACGAGCCGTGTCGGGACAGCGCTCCGCGGCGGTGGGCGCGTCGGACGGCGAAGGTGCGCTCGCCGTGCTGCGGCATCTGGGCGAGCTGGCCGTGCAGGCCTTCCCGGGCACGATCCTGCCCAACCCGCTGGTCCGCGAGTTCGGCGTTCTTGAACGCCAGTGCGATCTCGGGGCCCCGTTCGTGGAGGAGCTGGCCGCCGACATCTTCATGGGCGCGTTCGGCCCGAAGTACCTCACGGCGGCGCGAGTCGCGGGTGAACTGCTCGGCGGCACGCTGTACGAGCGCTACTACGGCATCGACTACGCGGCGATTCGCAATCTGGCGATCGTCGAGACCGGCGCGGCCCTGACGCGTTCGACCAGCGCCCGTACCTCCCCCGGATTCGCGCGGCTGTGCGCCGAGCGAGCCGGAACGGCGGCGTCCCGGTGCTCGGTCGCGGCGAACGGCACGGTGATCGAGCAGGCGCAGATCCTCACCACGCACAACCTGGCCACGCTGGTCCACCGGGTGGGCATCGCCCCACGGCCCGGCTGGGCCGACCTGGCACGCCGCTGCTTCGTGACCGTGTGCCGGCTGACCGCCCGTGTGCACCGCAATCCGCGACCGCTGGGCGCCATCAAGGACGCGGCGTACGCATGGCGCCAGATGGTCTTCCACCTGTCCCTGATCCCGCCGCGGGAACAGCGGCGGGTGATCGCAGGTCTGAACGAGGAGACGGCCCGCCACCCGGCCCATGTCGCGGACCGGCTCGTCCCCGCCCTGGCGGGCCTGGCCGTGGTCGCCGAGGGTGGCGCCTTCGGCGAGGACGGAACGGCGGACGGCGGGCGCGCCCGGCGCTTTGTGGGATGGAGCACCGACGGGCACTGGATGCGGTGATGGCGAAGGAGCGGGCGCGAGACGTCCGCGAACGCGCCGACGAGCTCACCGAACGGCGCCGGGCCGACCTCGACGCCCTCGGCACGCGGTGGTGGGCGGGCGAGGCTCCGTTCTCTATTCGATGCCGCGCCGCGCGAGGTCGGCGGCGATGCCGTCCAGGACGCCTGCGAGGCCCGAGACGAAGAGGGCGTCGAGGTCCCAGGGGTCGCCGCCCGCCCGCATCGCGGGGCCGAGTCGCGGGTACGCGCCGGGCTCGCAGAGCGCACGGCGCGCGTCGTCCGTGGCGTTCGCCCGGCGACGGTCGGTACGTCGAGCCTTACGTTCCGCCTCCACGTCGCTGACGTAGGTCAGGGCCACTCCCTGGACGTAGGAAGCGAACATGAACATGTAACGGAAGGCGTCGGCGGGTTCGAGGCCGAGTCCGTCGAAGGCGGAGAAGGCGCTCTCGCCGTCCGCGGCGAGTGCCCGGCTGGAGTGCGTGCGGGTCGTCACCAGGACCTTCGACAGGATCCACGGGTGCCGGTGGTACAGCTCCCAGTCGCGGCGGGCGGTCCGTTCGAGGCCGTGCCGCCAGTCCCGCGGCGGCGTGTCGGGCAGCGGGGCGTCGGTCAGCGCGGCTTCCACCATCAGGGCCACCAGGTCCTCCCTGGACGCGACGTGCCGGTACAGGGCCATCGTGCTCGCGCCGAGGTCGGCGGCGACCCGCCGCATGGACAGCGCGTCGAGACCCTCCGCGTCCGCGATGGCGATCCCCGCCCGCACAATGCGCCCGACGGTGAGGTGAGGCGCGCCGGCCTCGCCTTCCGGGGCGCTGTTCTCCGTGCCGTTCGCCTTCGTCGGCGCCTCCGCCTTCCGCGCCCGGTACGCGCGCACCCGGCAGGCTTGTGAGCAGAAGCGCCGCGGCCGCCCCCGCTCCGCGGCTTCCAGGTCCTTTCCGCACACCGCGCAGGCCGTCTGCTCCGGCATCACCACACCCCTTTTCGTCACACCCTGCATGTGTGACGAAATCCTAACGCGCCAACGAGGCGAACAGCCATGAGCTGGATGTCATCGGCTTCTCAAACGCACTTGCCGCCCGGGGCATCCGCAAGCGTATGCTGTACACGGCGATGCGTACTAAGTACGCATCGGGTGACGTAATTGGTTCCGGCCGATCCGCGACAGCTGTCGGCCGAGGGAGCGCGAGTGATGGGCAGACGCACGGAAGCAGGAAAGCCGGCGCCCGGCGATGGACCGGGCTCGCTGTCCTGCGGCGAGTTCGGCGGCGACGTCAACGCACCGGCCCTGGTGCGGCCGGCACTCGGAACCGCGGGACCCCAGCACCGCCCATCGCATGCTGTTCGCACCGTGGCCGAGCCTCACCTCCCTGCGTCGCGTGACAGAGCACCGACGTCTCCACGCCCACGATTCCTTCAGCTCGTCAGGAGAAGCAATGCGCCCCATGACCAGGGACGAGGTTCGCGGCGCGATCGTGAACCTGGACCCCGCCGCAACGAGGGTCCGGCTTCCCGTCTGGTTCGACGACGTCCGGTGGCACCGGATCGACTACCTCGGGTGGCGGGATCTGCGCGCTCCGCAGCTCGCCTACCTCGTCACTGAAGCCGACGGCCAGGCGTTGGGAGTGCTGCTGCGGCAGGCCCCGAACGAAGCCGCACTCGGATCGCGCGCGGTGATGTGCGACCTGTGCCGCTCCTCCCGCCGGTTCAACGAGGTTTCGCTGTTCACCGCCCGCCGCCCGTCACGCGACAAACGCGAACGCCTCAACGCGCTCGGTCTCCTCCTGTGCACCGACCTCGACTGTGCGGTCAAGGTGAACGCCAAGCCGATCCGCCAAGGCTTCGATCTCCTGGTCGACGACCACATCGAGGCACGTCGCGAAGGCTTGCGTTCACGCACGATCACCTTCATTCGTTCGGTGTCCGACACCGAACCAACCACGCGACACGCAAGGTGACAGAGGAGTGGCCGAGCGCATGCTCAGCGCCTGGTGCCACAACGACGGCCAGCATGAAGCCGACCGCGCGGACGAGTCCGCCGCGGTGTTGTATGCGGCCCGTGCACATCTCCGCGGGTGTACCGATTTCGCTGTCCGGGGCGGCAGTCGGCGCACGGAGACCCCGGCGGACGGCGCCCCCTCCACGACGGCTGAACCAAACACCGGAGGGGGCGTCTCCGCGTCCTTCAGAGCTGGATGGACTTCGTCTCGAGGAATTCCGCCAGGCCATGCCTGCCCATCTCCCGGCCGATGCCGGACTGCTTGTAGCCGCCGAACGGGGCGAGCGGGTTGAAGGCGCCACCGTTGATGTCGAT
Source organism: Streptomyces tyrfis (assembly GCF_037034285.1). NCBI lineage: Bacteria > Bacillati > Actinomycetota > Actinomycetes > Kitasatosporales > Streptomycetaceae > Streptomyces > Streptomyces tyrfis. Next base: position 11,047 of record NZ_JBAGJZ010000016.1, read on the forward strand.
CTGCCCGGTGCGGACCTGCCGCGCGAAGGCGAGTGCGCGGTCCTGGTCGGCCGACCACACCGCGCCGTGCAGGCCGAAGGCGGAGTTGTTCGCGATGGCCAGGGCTTCGTCGTCGCCTTCGAACGGGATGATCGAGAGAACGGGGCCGAAGATCTCCTCCTGGGCGATCACCGAGTCCGGATCGACTCCGCCGAACACGGTCGGCCGTACGAAGTAGCCGCGCTCGAAGCCTTCGGGCGCGGCGCTGCCGCCGGTCACCAGGCGCGCACCGGCTTCGATGCCTTGCCTGATGAATCCGCGTACCCGGTCGCGCTGGGCGCCGGACACCAGCGGCCCGAGCCTGGTCTTCGGGTCGAGCGGGTCTCCGGGCGTGAAGCCCTCGGCGATGCTCTTCGCCAGCTCCAGTGCCTCGTCGTGGCGCCGGGCGGGGACGAGCATGCGGGTCCAGGCGGTGCAGGTCTGCCCTCCGTTGAGGAACGCGTTGGCCACACCCGCCTTCACCGCGGTACTGAGATCGGCGTCGTCGAGGATCACGTTGGCGGACTTGCCGCCGAGTTCGAGCGTGACGCGCTTGATCGACCGTGCCGCGAGCTCGGCGACACGGGCACCGCCACGAACAGACCCGGTGAACGAGACGACGTCCACCTCGGGGTGGGTCACCAGTGCCTCTCCCACGCCCGGGCCGTGGCCGCTGATCAGATTCAGCACGCCGGGCGGGAGACCAGCCTCGTGAATGGCGTCGAACAGCTGGTACGCGGCAAGCGGAGCCACCTCACTCGGCTTGACCACCACGGTGCAGCCCGCGGCGAGCGCGGGCGCGATCTTGCAGGTGATCTGGTGCAGCGGGTAGTTCCACGGCGTGATCGCCGCGACGACACCCGCGGGTTCGGCGAGGACGAGCGAGTTGCCGATCCGCTCCTCGGTCTCGTCTTCCTGCAGCAGGTCGATGCAGCCGGCGATGTCGGTCAGAGGGAGCGCCGCCTGAATCCGGGTGGCGATACGCATCGGCGTGCCGACGTCGGTGGCGATCGTCTCGGCGATCTCCGCCGACCGTCCGGCGAGGCCGCGGTGCAGCTTGCGCAGGTACTCCGCCCGCTCGGCGCGGGATGTCGCGGCCCAGGCGGGAAACGCCGCGCGTGCTGCCCGTACTGCCCGATCCGCGTCCGCGGCAGTGCCGTCGGGGACGGCGCCGATCACGTCCTCGGTGGCCGGGTTCTCGACGGCGATCACTTCCGCCGCGCCCCGCGCCCATGTTCCGTCCACATAGGTCGCATTGCGATCGATCAAGGTGCCCTCCTGCTCCGACCACGTCTGTCTTCTCGTAGAACGACGTGGGTCCCTGTCTCGCGGTGGGTTCGACGTCCACCGAGGCGCTGCGGATGTCGCAGGCCGTTGCAATCCCGGACCCGGCGGCGAGAGTCCGTCCATTCAGCATGGGCGTCCGGCAAGTCCCCCACGGGGTCGCCACCGTGGGGCCCGGCCGGACCGCCCTGCTTGACGATGGTCCGCCGTCGGCGGCGCCGGCCCCTCCGAGGCCGGCAGGACCTCACGCATCCCGGCTCGGACCGGCGCGCCCGAGGCGGCCGTGGTCGAGCGCGTCGCGTTTCAGTCGGCCACGGCAGTCCGGTCGAGGAACCGGCTCAGGCCGGTCCGTACACCGTCTGTGGGAACGGTGGCCGCGAAGCACGCCGCCTCGACGGCCAGGCCCTCGTCGATCGGCAGGTTGATCCCACGCGTCACCGCGCGCAGGCAGGCCGTTACGGCCGTCGGTGCGTGCCTGATGATCCGTGCGGCCAGGTCCCGCGCGGCGTCCATGAGCTCGTCGGCCGGTACGACGGTGTTGACAAGGCCCAGCTCGGCGGCCCGGGCGGCCGGGATCGGGTCGCCGGTCAGGATCATCTCCAGGCCGCGCTTGCGGCCGACGTGCCGCGGCAGGCGCTGGGAGCCGCCAAAGGGCGGCGGAAAACCGAGGGAGATCTCGGGCTTGGCGAAGGTCGCGTGCTCGGCGGCGATCGCGAGCGGGGCGGCCTCGGTGATCTCGCAGCCACCGCCGTAGGCGAGGCCGTTGACCGCGACGATCAACGGCTTGGGGAACTCCTCGATCCGCCGGGTCAGCGCGTGGCCCCGGCGGACGATCTCGCGCAGCGCACGTTCGGGCCCGCCGGCGATGCTGGCCGCGAGCGAAGGGATGTCCGCGCCCGCGCTGAACGCCCGGCGCCCGGCTCCGGTCAGGACGACCGCCCGGATGCCGTCGTCGGAGTCGATGACGTCGAGCTGTGCGAGCAGCGCGTCGATCGTCGGATAGTCCAGGGCGTTGAGCTTCTGCTCCCGGTCGATGGTGATCACTGCGACCTGGTCGGCCCGCTCGATGTGCACGGTCATGCCGGTTGCTCCGTTTCGCCTGGGTTCGGTCTCACCGAGGCTACGAGCCGTGATCCAGGACGATCCATTAATTGTCCTGGATACACCTGGATACAATGGGGCTCGTCTCCCATCCTTCTCCGCGACGGACAGCAGGTGGCGCATGCGACCGTCCTCCTACAAGGCCGTCGTCCATGAGTTCGCCGCAGCCATCCGCTCCGGCGCGCTCCCGGCCGGCACCCGGCTCCCGACGCACCGCGCTCTCGCGCGCGAGCGGCGGATCGCGCTGGCCACGGCCACCCGCGTCTACGCCGAACTGGCCGATCTGGGCCTGGTGGTGGGAGAGCCCGGCCGGGGAACGTTCGTCCGGGTGCGCTCGGGCTACGACGGGCTCGAACCATCACGCACTCTGCCGGTGCCCCGGGTGGCGGACCTGTCGTTCAACCAGCCCCTGGCCCCCGGGCAGGCCGACCAGCTGCGGCAGGCCCTGCGCACGATGGCGACGTCGGGAGACGTGGAGGCGCTGCTGCGCCAGCACCCGCCGGGCGGACATCGCCACGACCGGGCGATCGTGGCGACCTACCTGCTGGGGCGGGGAATCGACACAGTGCCGCACAACGTCCTGCTGACGAGCGGGACCCAGCAGGCGCTCGACGTCGTGCTGCGCACTCTCACCCGGCCCGGTGACGTCCTCGCCGTCGACGCGCTCACCTACCCGGGCATCAAGCTGCTCGCCTCGGCACACGACCTCGACCTGGCCCCCGTCCCCGTCACGGCCACGGGACCGGACCTCGACGCGCTCGATCAGCTGTGCCGCACCCGGCCCGTCCGCGCGATCTACACGATCCCGACCCTGCACAACCCGCTGGGCTGGGTGCTCGACCGGGAGCAGCGCGACCGGCTGGTCGCCCTCGCCCGCTCGCACGACTGCCTGATCATCGAGGACGGCACCTACGCGTTCCTCGAACCCTCGCCGCCGCCACCGCTCCAGGCCCTCGCGCCCGAACGCACCTTCTACGTCGCCGGACTGTCCAAGAACGTGGCCCCCGGCCTGCGCTTCGGCTTCGCCGTCCTGCCCGACCGCCATCTGGAGCCGGCCACGAGCCGCCTTCGTACCGCGGCCTGGGGTGCCCCGGGCGTCGTCACCGCACTCGCCGCCGGCTGGATCGCCGACGGAACGGTCGCCCGCCTGGAGAAGGACCGCCGCGAGGACGCGGCCGCCCGGCAGGCCATCGCCCGCGCCGCGCTCGCCGGCATGGACATCACGGCTCACCCGGTCTCATACATCGTGTGGCTCGGCCTGAAGTCGCACCAGCGCCCCGATCACGTCGCGACCGTGCTCGCGGAGAAGGGGATCCTGGTGTCGACCGCGGACGCCTTCACGACCGGACCCCACCGTCCCCGAGCGCTCCGTCTCGCCCTGGCCACACCGTCCCGGGACGAGCTCGGGGCCGCGTTGCGCTGCCTGAAGGACACGATCGACGCCGTCCCCCCATGACACGGCTCCGAAGTCCCGGCCCGGACACAGCAGCGGAGTACGGAAGATCACGTGCTCTTGCCGGGCTTGCGTACCGGCGGGACGGGCATGTTCGGGACGGGCACGTTCGGGTCGGGCACCTCGGCGGGTTCGGGAGCGCGAGGCGGAAGCCGGCGCTTCGGTGCTGGAACCTTGCCCTCGCCGGTGCGGCACGGCGAGCCTGCCGGCGCTGCGCAGGTGGACATCGGCGGGGCCCGGCGGCCACGCGTCGCCGCAGCCGTCAGCGACCCACGCGGCGGCGAGCCGAACGCGACTCGCGAAGCGCGTGACATCGGGCGGTCGTCGGCAGCCCGGCCCGGGAACGGGGGCTCAGGACGGCTCCACGAAGCGAGCCCCCGGCCCCGGCGTACGCGCGATCTCCGACGACGGCAGATGCGCGTGGCCGGCAGCGCACTCCAGAACGACGCGCACCGGCTCGTCGCAGTGCTCACCGTCGTCGGCTCCACGATGGCGCACCACCACCGACGGCCCCTCGGGGTCGGCGAGGTACTTGTCGCCCCACTCCAACAACGCCACCAGCGTCGGCCGCAAGTCGAGCCCACGCGGGGTGAGTCGGTACTCGTAGCGCTGTCGCGCGCCCGGTTTCTGATAGGGGATGCGCTCCAGCACACCGGCCTCGACCAGGCCGTCGAGCCGGGCGGCGAGCAGGTTGCTGGCGATGCCGAGGCGGCTGCGGAAGTCGCTGAACCGGGTCGCGCCGTCGACGGCCTCGCGGATGATCAGCAGCGACCAGCGTTCCCCGACGACCGACAGCGCCCGCGCCACTGAGCAGTTGGCGGGGTCGATCCGTTGTGTCTGCCGCATGCGGTCCACCCTACACAGACTGGATTGACAATCTCAATCCAGCTTGCCTACCATCCGAACCGCCTAGGTTTAAAAGATAAACTAAGGAGGCTTGGGCGCCATGCCGATGCTGGACGTGTACATCCCCGAGGGCACCTTCCCCTTCGACCGGGAGAGGGCCTTGATGAACCGGATCACCGAGATCCTCATCCGCCACGAGGGCTTCGACCCCGCCGACCCGACCACACGCTCGGCCTCCTGGGTGTTCCTGCACCGCCCGGCCGCCGTCTACGTCGGCGGCACGCCCGCGGAAGCGCCCCACTACAAGGTGGTCCCCTCCGTCCCGGAGGGCCAACTGGACCGCGGCAAGCGCGCCGGCATCGTCCGCGAGGTCACTGAGGCGATCCTGGACGCCGAGGCCGGCGCGTGGCCACGCGACCCCGGCCGAATCTGGGTCTTCCCCACCGAGATCCCCGAAGGTCACTGGGGCTCGTTCGGCGAGATCAGGCCGTTGCGACGCATCATCAGCCGGCTGACCGGCGACGACGCCGAGAAGACGGCGAGGCTCGCCGCCGAACGCATCGCCGCCAGCCGCGTCGAGCACACCCGGATCCCGGGGACCGCACGCTGACCTCGACATCGTCACCAGGGCGAAAGCCGTCCTCGTGACCGCTGTCCGGGCCGGCGCCCGACCGTGCCGGAGGTCGCCCGGAAGGGCCGTTCCGCAGGCGGACCGTTCCGCGCGGCGCTCGGTGGCGCCCGTCGGGCGGGGAGGCGCGTGCGCCGGCCGGCGGGCATCGTGCGCCGACCGAGGCACCGCGGCCCGTCCCGCCCCGGCGACCAGTCGACGACCGCGCCGGAGGGCGCTCTGCGCCCCGCACGTCCCGCGCCCGACGGAGCCGTACGAGCCATCAGCCGGCCATCACCAGTCCGCTCGAAGGCGGCCGACCGGGCGAGGTCAGGGGCGCCAGTCGAAGGGAAAGTGCTTGCTGGATCCCCCGCGGTATTCGTGGGAGAAGTCGAAACCCTCCGCGTGGTCGCTCTCGACGACGCCCCAGGTGGCGATCTGGCCGGGGCCGACCTCGGCGCCCGGGGCGTTGATCAGCTGGACGCGGCGGGAGGGATCGGCGGTGGGGCCGCTGAGGGCGGTCGCGCCGACGGAGACCGTGTCGGCGACACGGGCCCGCCAGTACGAGAGGTCCTCGGCGGCGTCGAAGTGGACCGGCGCGTACCGCACCTCGCGCAGTTCGCTGATGAGCGAGCCGAACTGGCCCGGCCAGCCGCCGACATGACCGGCGAATATCCGCTCCAGCGCGCCACGCTGGGCCTGGTCGCCCTGGGCGTCGATGTAGAGCATCACCTTCATCGTGGCATCCGGGTCGCCGACCCACATGTTCCCGGCGAACTCGCCGAGCGCCACCACGCCCAGGCCGTCCAGTCGGACGTCCCCGAAGTGCCCTTCGTGAACCTGCCAGACGAGCGTGAAAAGGCAGCCCCCATGGGTCGGCGTCTGGGCGAACGTGCAGGGGCAGGGCAGCGCACAGCTGCACACGTCGAACCACTCGCCCCGTAGGTGCCAGTCGGGCAGCGTGCCGTCGCTCGTGCCCGCCCGGACGACGGGGACGTCTTGTGATGCGGCGGAAGTGGTGCACATAGCAGTTTCCCTCCAAATCACTTGTACCCCTAGGGGGTATCTCCGCGAAGAGGCTAGGCCTCGACGCACCCGCACGTCAACTACCCCCCTGGGGTATACGATCGGCCGGGTTGCCCGGTCTCTGCGGCCGGCGGCGTCGCTGCGGGCGCAGGACACCAGGTGGCCGCGCTCGACTCGGCGGCAGTGCGGTGCGGGTGGTGGCCGCTACCTGTCGCGGCGACGGCGGAACGTCGCGCGGTACTCCCCCGGCCGCCGGCCCGTGTGTCTGGCGAAGATGCCGCTGAACGTCCCGGGGTCGAGGTATCCGACGTCGGCGGCGATGCCTGCGACGGTCTTGTCGGTCGTCTCCAGCAGGTGCCTGGCTCGACGCACCCGGACCGTCTGCAGATACGCGAGTGGCGTCTCGCCGGCTTCGTCGCGGAAACGACGGAGCATGGTTCTCGTGCTCACGTGGAACTGCCGGGCGAGGGCGGGCAGGTCATAGCGAGCGCCGAGGTTCTGGTCGAGCCACCGCTTGACGCCGAGCGAGAAATCCCCGCCCGCGGTGGGCACGAGTCGCGAGTCGACATAGGGGGCCTGCGTGGAGCGTGCGTCGTCGACGAGCGCGATGCGCGCGGTGCTGCGGGCGACGCGGGGGCCGTCGTGTTCGCGGATGAGCTGCAGCGCGAAGTCGTACATGGCACTGAAGGCCGCTGTGGTCGTCACGCCCCGGTCGGTCACCACCAAGCGTTCCGGGCGGAGGCGCACATCGGGGTACCGGCGGGCGAACCGGTCCGCGAACAACCAGGACGTGGTCGCTTCGCGACCGCCGAGCAGCCCGGCTTCGGCGACCAGGAAGGCTCCCACGCAGATCGACACGACAGCGGTCCCCGAGGCCGCCTGCGATCGAATCGACGCTGTTTCCGGTCCCAGATTCGCGAGTGTCGCGTCCGGATCGAGCGTGGGCGAGAGCTCGAAGCCCGGCACGATCAGGACGTCCACCGGGCGAACCGCCGAGACGTCGAGGGCCGAACCGCCGGACGCGGTCACACGCCGCCGGGGTGAGACGACCGAGGCCTCGTAGGCCGGCCGGACCTGCCCGTTCGCCGCGGCGACGTGAGCGGCCATCGTCAGGAGGTCGGGGACTCCGAACACCTCCGACGCGAAGCAGCCGGGGTAGGCCAGCACCCCCACTCGCAGCGGACTCATACGGCCCCTCCAGCGCCTTGACCGGATGGCGATATTACCGGGTTGCATGGCGATGTCGCCGCTTCTCCGAAGGGCGGCCACTCGTCATCATCTCGGTCATGACCATCATGCGCGGGCAGAACGACCCGCTGGACGACTTCTCACGACGGACCGTCAGCGTCAGTGGCGTCGACAAGACGGTGTATGTCGCCGGGGCAGGGCCGGCTGTCGTCCTCATGCCCGAGATGCCGGGTATCAGTCCCGACGTCGCCCGGTTCTCGCGTTGGGTCCGCGATGCCGGCTTCTCCGTGTACCTGCCCTCTCTTTTCGGCGTCGACGGTGCGTACCCGCTCGCCGAGGCGCAGGAGACCGTCGTTCGACGCGCCTGTGTCAGCGCCGAGTTCCGAGCGTTCGCCGGTGGCGGCACCAGCCCCGTCGTCGCCTGGTTGCGCGGCCTCGCTCGGCTGGCGCACGCCGAGCGCGGCGGGCCGGGCGTCGGCGCCGTCGGTCTGTGTTTCACCGGCAACTTCGCCCTGACCATGGCGCTCGAACCCGCTGTCATCGCCCCGGTGGTGAACCATCCGTCGCTTCCGCTCGACGACGCCGGCGCTCTGGAGATCAGCGACGAGGACGCCGCCGCCGTGGCCGAACGCGTGGCGCGAGACGGGTTGAAGGTTCTCGCCTACCGCTTCGACGACGACAGGTGGTGCACTGGCCAACGGTTCGCGGCCTACCGGGCACTGCTCGGGGACGCGTTCGACGGCCGCGTGCTCAACGCCGGGACGGCGAACACGAACCCACCGCCCTTCTTCCGTGACGTCGTCGGGTGCGCCCACAGCGTCGTCACGGCGCACCTCGTCGACCAGGACGGTCATCCCACCGTGCAGGCCCGGAACGAGATCATCGCGTTCCTGGGCGAACGGCTCGGGACACGGCGGGAATGATCCCCGCGCGGTCCGTCCCCGGCTCTCCCGGCCGGAGTCGGCACCGGCGGGCGAAGGTCCGCCGGGGCTCGGCCGGCCGGTACGGCGCATCGCCTCCTCCGCGCGGGCCGCAGAAGGGGTGCGGTGGCCCGAAGATGCGGTGGCGCGGTGTCGCTGTTGAGACATGTCGCAACGGCGACACCGGGACGCCGTGACAGCCCTTCCGGCTCTGTCGGATCCTTTCGGACAGCGCGTATCCAGTCGTGTCGAAGGAAGGGTTGGAAAAATGAGACGTGCCCGCCTCTTGGCGGCAGCACCGACCGCCTTGCTGCTGACCGCGGGCGCCGTGGCGCCGGTCTCCGCCGAGTCCGCTGCGCCGGGCGGCCCCGTCCGCTCGGCCTCGGCCGAACCGGGAGCCACGGTGCGGCTGATCACGGGTGACCGGGTGACCGTCAGCGCCGGTCCGGGCGGCAAGCAGGTCGCCTCCGTTCAGCCGGGCCCCGGCCGCGAGAACATCGTCTTCCGGACCACGGAGGAGGACGGCGCCCTGTCCGTCCTGCCGTCCGACGCCATCACCCCGCTCTTCACGGGAAAGCTCGACCGGCGGCTCTTCGACGTCACCGGGCTCCTCGCGCAGGGCTACGACGAGGCGCGCACCGACGCCCTCCCGCTGATCGTCTCCCGGCCGCACGGCGAACCGGTCTCCGCCCTCGACTCCCTGGCCGCGCTGAACGACGGCTCGGCCCCCACGCGCCGGTTGGACAGCATCGACGCCCGTTCGCTGCACATCGGCGACAAGGATCTCGGCCGATTCTGGAAGCGACTCGCCCACGGCTCCGGCAAGTCGCCCTCCGCCCTCGACGCCACCGCCGCCACCGTATGGCTGGACGGGCGGGTGAGCCCGACGCTCGACCGGAGCACGGCGCAGATCAACGCGCCCGCCGCGTGGGACGCCGGCTACCAGGGCCAGGGGGTCAAGGTGGCCGTCCTGGACACCGGCGCGGACCTCGACCACCCGGATCTGGCCGGTCGGGCCGCGGCCGCGAAGGACTTCTCCGGGAGCGCCGGGACCAATGACGCCTTCGGGCACGGCACCCATGTCGCGTCCACGGTCGGGGGCACCGGAGCGGCCTCCGGCGGAAGGCGCAAGGGCGTGGCGCCCCGGTCGGAGCTGATGATCGGCAAGGTCCTCGGGGACGACGGCTACGGCAGCGAGTCCGCCGTGATCGACGGCATGGAATGGGCGGTGGCCGGCGGCGCCCGGGTCGTCAACATGAGCTTGGGCTCGGACGCGCCCAGCGACGGCACCGACCCGATGAGCCTCGCGGTGAACGGGCTGACGAAGAGCAGCGGCGCCCTGTTCGTGGTGGCCGCCGGAAACAACGGCGAGCAGGGAAGCCAGACCATCGGCTCGCCCGGAGCAGCCGACGCGGCGCTCACCGTGGGCGCCGTCGACCGCGACGACTCGCCGGCCCCCTTCTCCAGTCGCGGGCCGCGGCTGACCGACAGGGTGGCCAAGCCCGACGTCACCGCGCCCGGCGTCGGCATCGTGGCCGCCCGCGCCGCGGGGACCACCATGGGCGACCCGGTGGACGCCGACCACATCGCGTCCTCCGGGACGTCCATGGCCACCCCCCATGTCGCCGGGGCCGCGGCGCTGCTCGCCCAGCAGCATCCGGACTGGGACGCCGTGCGCCTCAAGGACGCTCTGGTGAGCACGGCCCACCTGACGCCCGGCGCGCAGGTCACCGAGCAGGGCGGCGGCCGCGTCGACCTGGCGGCCGCGGCCCTCGGGCCGGTCACCGCGACCGGCGCCGTGACGCTCGGCTCCTTCGTGACGGGCGGCACCGCCGAGCGGGCCGGGAACACCACCGTCCGGTACACCAACACCTCCGGCTCCGAGCTCACCCTCGGACTGACGCTCCGGCTCGCCACCACCGGCGGGCGCGAGATCGCGAAGGGCGCGGTACGGCTCGGCGCCGACTCGGTGCGCCTCGCCCCCTCCGCCACGGCCGAGGTGTCCCTGCGGGTCGATCCCTCGCTCCTCGAACGGGGCGACTACTACGGATACGTGACCGCCTCCACCGCCGACGGCAGGACGAACGTCCACACCACGGTGGGCCTTTCGGTCCACGGCCCCAAGCACCGGATCACCGTGAACGTCATCGACCGCGAGGGCAAACCCGTCGACGACCTGCCGACGATCTGGGGCGCCGACGGGTTCGAGAGCTATCTCAGCACCGGTCCGGCCGTCGCCGAGGTCGAGGAGGGCACCTACCAGCTCAGCCACTCCTCGCTCGACGACGCCGCGGACGGCCAGGAGCTGCGCGAGGTCGTCCTGCCCGAGGTGAAGGTCACCAGGGACATGTCCGTCACTCTGGACGCGCGCAAGACCACCCAGGTGGAGATCCGTACCCCCCGGCCCGCCGAACAGCGCGGCATCATCAGCTATCAGACGTACCGTCAGCTGGACGGTCACAGCCTGACCCAGGGCACGATGTACTTCGACGTGGCCAAGCGGCTCTACGTCAGCCCCACGGCGAAGGTCACCGAGGGACGTTTCGAGTTCGCCTCCCGCTGGCAGCTCGTCGCTCCGCTGCTGGAGGCGGAGGTCCCCGGATCGCCGCTCTCGCTCAGCCCGTACTACACGCACGACTCCTCGCTGTTCAGCCCGAAGGGCGCCCGGCTGACCGCCGTGGACGCGGGAACCCACTCCGCCCCTGATCTGCGCCGCGTGCGCGGCAGGCTCGCGGTCGTCAGGAGCGACGGCACCGACGCGACGGAACTCGCCCGGGCGGCGGCCGCCGCCGGCGCCGGCGGCCTCATGCTCGTCCATCCCCCGGGCGGCTATCCCTGGAGCCGTTGGACCCCGGACGGCGAACGCCTCCCCCTGCCCACCATGGGGGTGAGCGCGGCCGAGGGCGGCGCCCTGCTGGAACGCGTCGCGCGCCGCGGGACAGCGGTGGCGTTCTCCGGCACCGCCAAAAGCCCGTACCTGTACGACGTGATGCAGGTGTCCGCGGACCGCGTCCCCGAACGCGTCGTGCACACCGTCTCGGACCGCGACAGTGCCGTCGTCGAGTCCACGTACGCCGAGAGCGGCGGCGTTCCCTGGGCGAGTGAGCAGCGCTTCGGCAGCCGCCCCTACCAGAACTTCTTCTGGAACCAGTACAGCCGGTACGTGCCCACCGGTGCGCGGCGCACCGAGTATGTCAGCGCCGGCGACACCCAGTGGCTGCACGTGGTGAACGACGGACTCGTCTTCTACGTCGACACGCCGCTGACGGTCGGAATGCGCGACTTCCTGCGGACCTACCGACCCGGCAGGCAGCCTGCCGAGAAGTGGTTCGGGGCCGTGGTGCGGCCGTCCGTCCCGCGCGGGACCACGACGCCGTCCGTGCGCTCCCGCGACGTTCTGGCCCTCCGGGTCCCCGAGTTCAACGACTCCGGTGCGGGTCACTGGTCGCAGGCCCTGACCGGTGGTTTCGGCTCGGCCGACGAGGGGGCCGAGGGCGACACCGTCTCCGTCGCCCTGTTCCGTGACGGCAAGAAGATCGCCGACGCCACGGACGCCTGGGAGGACTTCGAGGTGGCGCCCGGGAAGGCCGACTACCGGCTGGACCTGTCGGCCTCCCGTGTCTCCCCCCAGTGGAGATTCGGCACGCGGACGCAGACCTCCTGGTCCTTCCGTTCGGACACCGCCGCCGGGAGGACGGTGCTGCCGCTGCTCCAGATCGACTACGACGTGCCGGTCGACGAACACAACGCCGTGACGGCGCGGCGCGGTCACACGGTCGGTCTGGCCGTCCGCAACCAGGACGGTCTGCCCGCGCCGCGCGGCGTCTCCGTCCAGGTCGCGGTCTCCTACGACGACGGCAGGACGTGGACGAAGGAGGTCGAGGTCCGGAACCACGGCCGAAACCGCTTCACCGCCGCCGTCGGACGGCCGGGCCGGACCCACGGCGACACGTTCGTGACGCTGCGGGTCACGGCAACCGACGGGGCCGGGAACAAGGTCCGGCAGACCGTGGAGCGCGCGTACGCGATCGGCGGGTAAGGACCGGGCGCGGGCCCCGGGAGCCGAAGGCGCGGCGGGCGCGGAGGTGGCCAACTCCTCCGCGCCCGCCGCCTTTTCCTTCCGGTCCGGACATGTCCGGGGCGTATAGTGCGGTTGTCCGCAAGCGGTTGCCCCCGGCAAGTCCCTGTCACCGGGCGCTTCCACCAGGCCGTTCCGTCGCTCGCCGCACGTTCGGCAGGGGGCGGAGAGGATCACGATGCTGGAAGCAGTGGGGCTCACCCAGGCCGAGGAAACCGTGTACCGGCTGCTCGTCACCCTGCTCACCGCCTCCGCGGACCACATCGCGGAGCAGACCGGTCTGACGGCGGCGGAGGTCGAGCGGGTCCTGGCGGCGCTCACGGCGAAGGGACTGGTCAGCGCGACGGACCGGGCGCCCCGCAGTTTCGCGGCCACTCCCCCGGACGTCGCCCTGCTGCCGCATCTCCAGAAGCGGTCCGACGCCCTGGACCACGCCCGTGTGGCGGTCAGCGATCTGCTGGAGACCTACCGGCGCACCCGGCGCCGGCGGGACCCCGACCAGCTCATCGAAGTGATCACCGGCGCCAAGGCGTTGCGCCAGCACCTGCGCCGGATACAGGACGACACGCGTCACGAGATGTTGTGGTTCTGCAAGGCCCAGTACGTGGCCATGCCCTCGGGGAGCAACGAGGCCGAGTACGACGCCCTGGCGCGCGGGGTGCGCTACCGCGTCCTGTACGAGCGGGCGTTCTTCGACGACTCGGGTGCCGTCGGCAACGTGGTGCGGGGCATGCGGGCGGGAGAGACGGCCCGCGCGGTCCCGCACCTCCCGCTGCGGCTGGCGGTCGCCGACCGGGCCATCGCGATCTGCCCCCTGGTCCCCGGCGGGCCGAGCGGCAGCGCCGAGGAGCCCACCACCGCCCTGGTCCGCGGCAGCAGTCTGCTGGAGGCGCTGGTCGCCCTGTTCGAACGCTACTGGGAGGACGCGGTGCCGCTCCATGTGAGCGAGTCCGGAACGGTCAGCGGCACCGACGGTACGCCCAGCAACCACGAACTGTCCGCGACGGACCGCCAGTTGCTGTCGCTCCTCGTCGCCGGCGTCACGGACAAGGCCATAGCCAGTCAGATGCGGCTCAGCAGGCGGACCGTGCAGCGGCGCGTCCAGTCGATGATGGCCCTCGCGGGAGCCACTACGCGGATGCAGCTGGCCTGGCAGGCCGCCCGGCGGAACTGGATGTAGCGACGACTCGGGGCCTTCCCCGGCGGCCGGGCCGACCCCTGCCGCCACCGTCCGGAAGGACGGGCGTACGGCCGTCGCGACGGGCGGCGCCGGCCAGTGGGTCACCCTGACCTCCTGATCGAGGCGGCCGCCGACCCCAGAGGCCGGACCGACGGCCGAGGGGAGGACGGACAGCGCAGAAGACCGCCGGGCGACCGCGCGGACGGGCGGCGCCACCGCGATGAACAGGCATCGGCGAAGAGGACACCGTCCGGCGAGGGCACCGGGGCGGGTGGGACCACCCCGGTGCCGACGGCCCAGCTCCGCCGCGGTGGCGGCGCGTGTCAGCGAACCGTCACGTTGAAGACCGGCGAGGCCGTGGTGCCGCTGACGATGCGCAGGTCGTTCCTGCCCTTCAGCCCGAGCTTGACGCCGAGCGAGTAGGAGCCGTCCCGCAAGGTGTTCGTGGACGCGGGCAGGCTGACCCACTTGCCGTGCTGCTTCTGCTGAAGGGTCACCTTGCTGCCCGTCTTGAGACCGGTGGTCCGGCCCGTGACCCGGAACAGTTCCCAGGCGCGGACGGAGGACGTCGACGGCTCGGCCGTGATGCCGGCCTTGGCGGGCACGGCCTGCGGCGCGACCACCGGGGTTGCGGTGTGCGCGGCCGGCCCGGCCGCCATCGCGGTGCCCGTGAGGGCGAGGGAGGCCGCGCCGAGGACACCGACGACGGCTGTGCGCAGGGAGCGCCGCTTCGAGACCATCACAGTTCTGCCCCTTCCATGGTGAGAACAGCGTTTCGCGCCCAAGGGCACCTACATGCCGATTGGCGCGGTCACTAGAAACGACGGCACGACGGGGGCAGGCGTTCACCGGGGTTTTGTCGCTGTCTTGTAACAGCCGAGCGGGGCCGGTGGAGACGGCTGCCGTCCGCAAGAACCTCGGCACTTCCGTTCGAGCGCCCGCCATTTCGTTCGAGCACTGCCGCCCGGCCGTGCTCCAGGACCTCGTATCCGTCCCGCGCACGGTCGGCCGGCGTGAACGGACGCGGAAGGAGCCGTTCGGTGCGCGGGCGCGGACCCGGGTGGCGCCTTGAGTTGTGACGCCATGTCTTCGTGGTGCTGTGTCCGCGTCCTGATCCGCGGTCGGGGTGAGGGCCCGTCGGTCCCGCCCGGTGGCGAGGAGGCCGAGGGAGCATTGTCAGTGGGTCGTTCTACTGTGCCGGCTATGCCTGATGACCTGTGGAACGGTGGCCCGCGGACTCGACCCACGACCGCGGACGAGCGGTCGCCGGATGCAGGGCTCCCGATCGTGTCGTGGGAGCCCGGGGCGCGGAGGAGGGCGGCCGGGTACGGGGCCACCGGCTCCCCGTTCATTCCCTGTTCCGCCGCCGGACTCGACGACGGGGCCGAGGAGAGGCACTTCACCGGGGACTTCGAGACGCATCTGACGCTGCGTCCGCGCCTCGGGGAAGAAGGGCCGTTGCTTCGCTGGGCGGAGCGCAACGGGGTGAAGTACTCCCGAATCGTCCTGGATCGAGGGAAGACGCCGGACCAGCCGATGCTCACCGCCTCCGGCCGTGGCACTCTCGCCCTGCAACGGACCGCCGCCGGCGGATACGTGAGACGGCTGCGTGGTGAGGGCTTCGAGGTCGTGCGCGTGAAGATCGAGGCCGCGCCGTGGAACGAGGACGTGCCGCAGACGCCCCGGGAGGCCGCACGGCTCCCACCGCACTGCTACTTCGAGCACCACGTGAAGCTGGTGTTGGCCGATTCCGATCAGGTGGAAGTGGTGCGGACCCTGTGCAGGCCGCACGCGGCGCATGTCTCCCGCAATGCCCGCCGTCCCCTCGCCGGGAGCCGCCACGAGCGCTTTGTCACACAGCGGTGTCGAATGGTCGGCCGTCCTGCTGCTCGCGCGCGGCTGGACGCGCTGCTGGCGTCGCTCGCCGACGCGGGGTTCGCGGCTGTGGAGGTCGAGGAGGAGTTCGTGGTGCACGATGACAACCTCGCCATGGACACGGGCTGGATAGTCGCGGACGGGAGCGGAGCCGCATGACGAACGGCGATCGGAATCGCCCGGCTCCTTTGGCGCCGAAGAGTGCGTTCGAGGACCGGGAGCCCCTGCGGGATGAGTTCGACCGTCGGTCGCGCGCCGGGGAGCCGGAGTTCGCGGACCCGTCACAGGCCGCGCGCTGGCGGACCGCCCGCCGGGCGGCGATCGATCACGTGCTCGCCCTGATCGCCGGATCCTGGTGGAGCGACGGTCTGGTGTTGCGGGGCAGTCTGCCGCTCCAGGCATGGGTCGGCGAGCGGGCCCGGGAGCCGGCCGATCTCGACTGGGTGGTTGATCGAGACATGCTCAACGAGGGCTGGCAGTACGGAAACCTCATCGACCTGATCCGCAGCCGGCCCGCAGTGGTGGACGCGCTGGAGCCCGCGGACGACGCGCACGGCATTCATGGAACCTGGGTTGTGAGGCACGCGTCCGCGGACCTGGACCGGCTGCTGGAGGCCGCTTCGACGGACGAGGAAGCCGAATCGCTGTACATGGACCTGCTCGAACAGATCAGGCAGCGGCCCAAGGCCCCGGGCGGCGTGATTCTCGACGCCGATCAGGCCTACGCGGAGTCGAGCGGCGGAGGCTGGTTCTACCACGGGCCCGGGTTGCGGCTGGAAGTGCCCTGGCGGGCCCCCGGGTTGCCGGCGGGCCGGATACGCGTGGACTTCGCCACCGACGACATGTCCTTCGACCCGCCGGAGTTCACCGCCTTGCCGGTCGGCTGCGACGAGCCGCCCGCAGTGGTCCGGACGGCGAGCCGGGCCCTGTCGCTCGCCTGGAAGATCCTCTGGCTGCAAGTCGAGTCCGAGGAGGACGGCGGCGCCCAGGGCAAGGACCTCTACGACGCCGTCCTTCTGGCCGAGGACCGCCGTACCAGGCTGTCCGCAAGCCTTCTCGAAAACGTCCTGTCCGGCGGTCACGGGCACATCGACGGGAAGGGGTTCCGCCCGGACCGGGTGCGCCAATGGCCCGTGGCGTGGGGCCGGTTCCAAGCCGAGTACCCCTGGATACAGGGCAGCGCGGAGGACTGGTTGTCCCGATTGTCCGGGGCGCTCACTTCGATGTTCGCGGGGGCGGCCCCCACAACGGCCGGTATCGAGGCAGGCGACTCGGTGACCATCAGCGGCGGTCCGTTCGCCACCCTCCAGGCGACTGTCACCGAGGTCAGCCCCCGCTCGAAGAGGGTCAGCGTCCTGGTCCACGCCTTCCACCGGGCGACCCCGGTCGACCTGTCCTTCGACCACGTGCGGAAGAACTGAGGAGCGGCGGCGAGCGCGGGCCGAGTGCGGCCGTGCGGGAGCCATTGGAGTGCGGCGCCCCCAGGGGCCCGGGAGCGCCGGCGCGGTTCGCGGCGCCGCCGGACCGTGGGTGTCGTGGTCCGGCGGCGCCGCCTCCGCCTCATGCTCCTCGTCCGTTCGGCGGTTCACGTCAGGGAGCGGCGCTCCCGCGGCGTCACCAACTGTCGATGCCCATGGTCTTCGCCGCGCTGTGGATCGCGTCGTAGTGCGGGATCGACATGTCCGACTTCTTCTGCTTCGACGGAAGGTTCCGGTCGGTCTGCCGGAACTCGTCGCGCGCCGCGGCCAGCAGGCCGGTTCCGTAACCGACCGGTACGTCGTCCTTCCCGTGAACGACGTGCGACTTGGCCGCCGTCTGGCTCCCGGCCTTGGCCAGGATGCTCCGCGCCTGGTTGTACGCGGCCGGCTTGATCGCCTTCGGGTTCGCCGCGACCGCGTGGGCGCGGATCGCCGCGCGGGCGTTCTCGGCGCCGATGGCGGCGGAGGCGGGGGCGACAGCCGCCGCGACGGCTCCCGCCGCCACCGCTGCGGCGAGCCCGGTCCGGACGATGATTTTCATACGATGCCTCTCCTGCGCGACGGGACTCCGGGTGGTGCGAGAGGAATTCTTCCCACAGGGCCGGAGGGCTTCCGGCGTCGCCGGTTCGGCGATGCCTTCGAACCACCCGGTCGGACGCCATGGCGCTCGGCTTCGGGGCCCCGGGGGTCCGTTCGGGAGTCTCGTCCCACCCAGATCGCCGCGCGGGCCTGGTCCCGAGCGGTCCGGCCGTGGGCCCACCGCAGGCGTCGGCCGGCGCCGGACGGCCCCCACCCAGGGGACCGACCCCGACGGCCTGTCGGGGTCGGGCGACGGTCGCCTCCGGGTCGGGTCGGGGGCGGATGCCCTCCTCGCGGACGGTCCCGGCGACGGCCGCGGGCCGGACGATGGTCGACGATCGCGCACCGATGCCGACGAGGAGCCCGCATGCGCCCGCGTACGCCCCGCACCGTTCTCACCGCCGCCGTCGTTCTGGCCCTCACGGCCGGACCGCTGACGGCTCCCGCCTCCGCCACGGCCGCCCGGACGGCCACCCGGGCGGTGAGCGGCCCCGACGCCGATGCGCTGCGCGCGGCCATCGCCGGTCTGCCCGATGCCGACGCGACGGCCGCGCTGGTGCGGGTCGGGGGCACGGACGGCGGTTGGCGGGGCAGTGCGGGGGTGCACGACCTGGTGAGCGGCCGGGCGGCCGACCCGCATGCCCTCTTCCGGGCGGGCTCGACGACGAAGGTGGTGACGGCGGCGGTCGTGCTGCGACTGGCGGCACAGGGCAGGGTCGATCTGGGCGCGCCTGTCCAGCGCTATCTCCCCGGGCTGCTGACCCCGGCGTTCGAGCCCGTCCCGGTACGCCGGCTGCTGAACCACACCAGCGGCATCAAGCCGGGCATGGGCTGGGGCGACGACTTCGAGGACCAGTACGCGCACCGCTTCGACACCTTGACGCCGGAACAGGTGGTGGCGTCGGCGGTGGCGCAGGGGCCCGCGTCGGACCCGGGTGAGCGGCAGGAGTATCTGAACATCAACTACACGATCCTCGGCATGCTGATCGAGAGGGTGACGGGGCAGTCGTACGCCGCCGCGGCCGAGCGTCTGGTGCTCCGTCCGGCCGGTATGCGCGACACGTACTTCCCGGGAACGGATCCGCGCATCCGGGGCCCGCACAACCACGGCTACGAGTCGGTGCCGGGACCCCACGGCACCCGTCGGCTGGTGGACGTGACGGAGTGGAACCAGGCCGACCGCTGGGCGGCGGGCGACATGATCTCCACGACCGCGGACCTGGAACGGCTCGTCACGGCGTTGTTCCGGGGGCGGATCGTGCCGGAGCCCCAGCTGCGGGAGATGTTCACGCTTCCGCCCGGGATCGACGACGCCACCTACAGCGCGGGGCTCCAGCGGTTGGAGTACGGGAACACGGTCTACTGGTTCAAGTCGGGCGCTCGATACGGCTACAGCACAGAGATCGCCGCCACCGAGGACCTGAGCCGCACGCTCGTCTATTCGGTCAACTCCACGGACGCCAAGGGCACATCGGGGAACCCCGTCGCCCTGCGCATCGTCGGGGCCCTGCTCGGCCAGGGGGAACGGAAGGAGTCGTGAGCGGCTCCGGCCCGTCGGTCCCCGGCCGGTGCGGCGCGGTGGGAACGCGGGCCGGGGCCGGACGTGGGGGCGCCGGCGGCGCGGGCGGCCGTGCGGAGGGGGACGGGGCGGCGGGTACCGGGGCGGCCCCGCTCCCCCGCCGCGGATGAGCGGGGAGCAGTGCCGCGGTCACCAGGTGGCCGGCAGCCGCAACGGGCTCCGCGTGATGGTGCCCTGCCGCCAGGCGACGGTGTCGACGGGGGCGGTGAGGCGCAGCCCCGGGAGGCGGGCGGCGAGTCTGTGCAGGCCCAGGCGCAGTTCGGCGCGGGCGAGCCAGGTGCCCAGGCAGTAGTGCCGTCCGCCGCCGAAGGCCAGGGTCGGGCTCTCCAGCGGCGCGAACAGTTCGTCGAAGGGGTCGTCCGAGAACGCCGCGGGGTCTCGCCCGGCCGCGCCGCGGTCGACGGTGACGACCTCTCCGGCGTGGACGGTGACGCCTCCGACGCCGATGTCCTCCGTGGCGCGGAACGGGTGGGAGTGGGCCGCGGGGTCTCCCAGCGGGATGAGGTGCAGCATGCGTTCGGTCAGCATCTCGGCGGCCTTCTCGTCGGACGCGCCGAGGCGGGCCCAGGCCTCGGGGCGGTCGTGGAGCAGGTAGAGGAGACTGTTGCCGAGCATGGTCATGGCGGTGTCGTAGCCGCCCACCACCAGGGTGCTGACCAGGTTGACGAGCTGTGGTTCGGGGATGCCGCCCTCCCGGTCGGCCGCCCGGGCGAGTGTGCTGATCAGGTCCGTGCCGGGGGCGCGCCGTCTGTCGGCCAGCAGGCCGACGGTGAACTCGGTGAACTCCCTGGTGACCTCGGCCACTTCCGTCGCGTCCTTGGCCCCGGTGGCGAAGGCGTGCTCGGTCCAGCGGAGCAGGCGTTCGTCGCTGACGTCGCGCACCCCGGTCAGTCTGCTCATGACCGCGATGGGCAGCGGGCGGGTGTAGGAGGCGACCAGGTCCACCGGCGGGCCGTGGTCGGCGAGCGACTGGACCAGTTCGTCGACCACGTCGGCCACCCAGGGCGTCATGCGCGCGACCGCGCGGGGGCCGAACGCGCGCTGGACGGTGCGCCGCAGCCGGAGATGCTCGGCGTCGTCCAGCTTGCCCATGGAGTCGGGGGTGTCCACCAGGGCGGCGGCGCCGTC
Organism: Streptomyces tyrfis; assembly: GCF_037034285.1. Taxonomy (NCBI): domain Bacteria; kingdom Bacillati; phylum Actinomycetota; class Actinomycetes; order Kitasatosporales; family Streptomycetaceae; genus Streptomyces; species Streptomyces tyrfis. Next base: position 31,387 of record NZ_JBAGJZ010000016.1, read on the forward strand.
GTCCGGCGCCCGGAGCAGGACGCGCCGGAAGCTGTTGTCGTTGATGATCCGGTGCACGTCGGCGTAGCGGGTGAACACCCAGGCGGTGCTGCCGTCCGGCAGGGTGGTGTGCCGGGGCGGCCCGGGCGGGGCGAACGTCAGGCGGTGCAGGGGGACGAGTTCGTCGGTGGTGGGCATGGTCCTCCCGCCCGCGCTCCGGGGCGGCGGGCTGCGGCATCGGCTGGTCGTGGGGACCTGTGAGCCGGGCGGGTGCGCTCGGGCGTCCAGGTGTGCGGGTGCCCCGGCACCCGTTCCGGGTCCGTGCGATGTGGTCCGCTCGCGCGGCGCGCCTCCGTCGCGGGCGCGCGGCCGGCGGGTCTTCCGCCGGACCCGTGCGGAAGCCTGTGGGAGATCCTCGGCCATTCCGGTGGCCGTCCCGTTCAGGTTCCTGTGAATCCGGGGGGAATTCACCCGCACGTGGCGGGGCGTCCGGACGACCGGGGCGGTCACGGGCCACCCTGCCGGGTGAACAGCGGTTGCGCTCCCGGGTGCGGGGCCGGCCCGTGCCGCCGGTGGCGCTCCGGGCGGCACGGGCCGGAAGGGAACGGAGCCTCGGCGGGCGGGGCCGGCCGCAGTGGGTCCGACCGGGTCACTCCGGCCAGTCGGAGTTCAGGATGACGTCGACGAAGTCTCCGCGCACGAATCCGGGCACGTAGTGGGCGAGGACGTCCGCCTTGACGTTGCCGAATGTCGTGGCGGGGCGGTCCTTGACGCCGTCGGTGAACGCGGCCAGGATCCGCTTCTTGAAGTCGGGGCGGGGGTGGGCGGCGACCACGGCCGCGCGCTGCTCGTCGGAGACCGCACGGTAGCCGATGCCCAGTACATCGAGCTCCACTCCCCTGGTTACCAGGGCGATCTCGGGGGCCATGTGGAGCGGGATCTCCGGCGTGGTGTGCAGGGCGATGGCCGTCCAGACCCGGTCGGCCTCCTCGCCGGTGATGCCGTGGGCGTGCAGGAACCGCCGGGCCTCGTCGGCGCCGTCGATCTCGAATCGCTGGTCGGTGCGGCGGTAGCGCTCGGTCAGGCCCAGGTCGTGGAACATCGCCCCCACGTAGAGGAGCTCCGGGTCGTAGCGCAGTCCCTGTTCGCGGCCTCGCAGCGATCCCCAGAGGAAGACCCGCCGGGAGTGGTCGAACAGCAGTGGCGGGGCCGCGTCACGGACCAGTTCGGTGGCCTCGCGGGCCAGGCCGCTGTCCGGGATCGGCACATCCGCGATCGATTCGCTCATGGTGTTGCCTGCCTTTCTCATCGGGTCGGTCCGGGGCCGCCGGGTCGTCCCCTTGGAGACAATGCCGTCCCCGGCGCGGAAATACCCGGAGCGGGAACTGGTCCGTCGCGTGGTCCCGGGCCGCGATGGGCCATGCGGACGAGTCGGGCGGCCGTCGGTGTGTCGGCGCGGGCCTCGGCTCGGGCGCAGTGGTGGGGCCGGGGCGTCCGGGGCGGGGGCGACGGCGGCGGTGGCGGCCGGCCGCCGGTGGGCCGTTCCCGCGACGGGCTCCGCGGGACGCGGGAACGGCCCGGCGGCGGGGCCGGGCGGCACGGCCGTGTCAGAGGCCCGCGGCGCGTGCCGTCTCGTACACCTCGGTGGCCACGTCGACGAGTTCGGCGGCGTCGCGCGGCGTGCTCTGGAGGTCGAGGATGAATTCCCGCACGCCCGTCTCGGCGTGTGCCGCCAGGTCCTCGACGATCTGCTCCGTGCTGCCGTGGAAGGGCTGTCGCCCGGCGCTGCCGAGCGGCTCGGCGGTGTGGCGCGCGTTGGCCCGGGCGCAGACGGCGAGGGGCCGCTCGCGGCCGCGTTCGGCGGCCAGGTCCCGTACCCGGTCCCACTGTTCGGTCAGCTGGGCCGGGCCCGTCGCCACGGGCATCCAGCCGTCGGCCCGGTCGACCACCCGGCGCAGGGCGCGCGGGCTGTTCGCGGGCAGATACACCGGGATGGGGCTCACCGGCTTGGGTCCGACCTCGGACGGGGCGATGGTGGTGAATTCGCCCTCGTACGACACGGGGTCCGGGCCCCAGACCGCCGCGCACACGTCCAGCAGCTCGTCCAGGACCGCGCCGCGCCGGGCGAAGGGGGCGACGGAGGCCGCCGCGTACTCGTCCAGGGACCAGCCGGTGCCCAGCCCCGCGATCATCCGTCCGCCGCTCGCCACGTCCAACGAGGCGAATGCGCGGGCGAGTTGGAACGGCACGTGCAGAGGGGCGACCAGGACGCTGGTGCCGAGCCGGGCCCGGTCCGTGGCCGCGGCGGCCAGCGCCAGTGTGACCAGCGGGTCGGCGACGCCGCGGTAGTTGTCGGGCCACGGGAGACCCGGCACGCCGTAGAGCCCCTGGGTGGCGGGCTCGGGGAACAGGACGCGTTCGAAGACCCAGAGACTCTCGTATCCGGCCTCCTCCGCGGCCCGCGCGACGGTGGCGACGTCGCGGCCGAGGTCGTACTGCTTCATCTGCGGGAGACCGAGACCGATCGGGACCGGCATGAGTGCGCTCCTTCATGACGACGGCGGGACAACTGCTCCGAATCACCGAGTTGTTCCTTGCCCGATGACGGTCGAAACCTGGTCGTGGTCACCGGGAGCGGCGGGTCGACGGCACGCCGGTGCGTCCCGGGCGGACCCGTGCCGCCCGGCCGGCCCCCCGGATCTGCCCCGGGCGCCGGGCGCATGGCCGCGAAGCCCCCGTCCGTCGGTCGACGGGCGGGGGCTTCGCGGAGGAGATCGGCGCGCGGTCCGATGCCGGGGGGCTCGGCCTGGCGGATCCGGGATCAGGCCGCCGGGGCCGGGTAGGTCGGGTACTCCACCCCGGAGACGTGCTGGACGACTCGGATGACCTGGCAGGAGTAGCCGAACTCGTTGTCGTACCAGAGGTAGAGGATGGCGTTGTCGCCGTCGACCTTGGTCGCGCCGGCGTCGACGATCGAGGCGTGGCGCGAGCCGATGAAGTCGCTGGAGACCGCGTCGGGCGCCGTGATGAAGTCGATCTGGCGCTTGAGCGGGGAGGTCAGCGACACGTTGCGAAGGTAGTCGAGGACCTCTTCGCGGGTGGTCTCGCGGCCGAGCCGCAGGCTGAGGATCGCGATCGAGACGTCCGGCACGGGGACCCGGATCGAGCTGCCGGTGATCGGCGCCTCGAGGTCGGGGAGCGCCTTGGCGACGGCCGAGGCGGCGCCGGTCTCGGTGATGACCATGTTGAGCGGCGCGGAACGGCCGCGGCGGTCGGCCTTGTGGTAGTTGTCCAGCAGGTTCTGGTCGTTGGTGAACGAGTGGACGGTCTCCACGTGTCCGCGCAGCACGCCGTACTCGTCGTCCATGGCCTTCAGCGGCGGGACGATCGCGTTGGTGGTGCAGGACGCGCAGGACAGGATCCGCTCGTCCTGCTTGATCGTGTCGTGGTTGACGCCGTGCACGATGTTGGGAACGTCGCCCTTGCCGGGGGCGGTCAGGACGACCTTGTCGATGCCGGGCCGCAGGTGCTTCGAGAGGCCCTCGCGGTCGCGCCACTTGCCGGTGTTGTCGATGAGGATGGCGTTGTCGATGCCGTACGCCGTGTAGTCGACCTCGGAGGGGTCGTCGGCGTAGATCACCTTGATCGCGTTGCCGTTGGCGACGATCGTGCTGCTCGCCTCGTCGACGGTGATGGTGCCGTGGAACTGGCCGTGGATGGAGTCGCGGCGCAGCAGCGAGGCACGCTTGACGAGGTCCTCACCGGCCCGGACGCCGCCCCCGCGGACGACGATGGCCCGCAGGCGCAGGCCGTTTCCGGAGCCCGTCTTCTCGATGAGCAGGCGGGCGACGAGGCGGCCGATGCGGCCGAAGCCGTAGAGGACGACGTCGCGCGACTCACGGGCCTCGATCTTGTTCTCGCCGGTGGCTCCGGCGACGGCCTCGGCGGTGAACTCCGCCACGGACAGACCGCGGTCGTCCGACCTGTACGTCGCGGCGAGCATGCCGATGTCGATCTGGGAGGGACCGAGATCGAGGGCGGTGAGCGCCTGGAGGAACGGCATCGTCTCGGTGACCGAGAGCTCCTCGCCGGCGATCTGGCGGGCGAACCGGTGGGTCTTGAGGATGCTGACCACCGACTTGTTCACCAGGGAGCGGCTGTGGACCAGGACGGTGACGTCCCGCTCCCGCTGCAGCTTCCCGATGATCGGGATCATCGACTCCGCGATCTCCTCACGGGTCTTCCAGTTGGTGAACGAGTCGTCGTTGACAGTCACAGATTTATCTTTCGAGCTAGGCGGCGCTCATATGCTAACCCGACGGCACTTTGCCCCTTCAAGGGGTCCCGGTCAGGGTGCGCATATGGGTTCGTAACGCTCGCCGCCAGGGGTCGGCGAGGGTGCGGGCCGGCCCGGCGCGCCGCCGCGCGCACCGGGGAGACACCCGTCCGCCACCGAGCGGGAAATGACTGGAAGATGCGTAAAGTTCCCCTATGTCAGATACCGGCGGGACGGGCCGCGGAGGGCGCGAGGGACTGGCGCGGTGGCGCACCCGGGCCGGTGGCGGCCGGGGGTGGAGCTGGTGGGCTCCCCTTCTACTGATCGCCCTGGACGTGGCCGCGGACCTCGCGGTGCGCAGCCGTGAGCCGCTGAGCTTCCTGCTCGCCGGCGTTCCTCCGGTGGCGGCGGCCACCCGCGGGCCGTGGCGCACCGCCGGGATCGGCGTCCTGTGCGTGGGGCTGGAGGCGTGGCTGGCGTCCCGGCGCCCCGGGCACGTTCTGGAGCAGCATCATGTGGCCCTCTACACGGCCACCGCCCTGATCGGCCTGGTCGGCGTCGGCCTGTCCCGGCAGCGGGTCCGGGCCCGGGCGAGCCTGGTCCACGCCCGCTCGGTCGCCGAGGCCATGCAGCTGGCCCTGCTGCACCCGCTTCCGGAACGGATCGGGCCGCTGCGGGCGGCGGGCTTCTACCAGGCGGGCGAGCGGGGCACGCTGGTCGGCGGCGATCTCTACGACCTGTGCGAGACCCCGTTCGGGGTGCGGGTCGTGCTCGGGGACGTACGCGGGAAGGGCCTGGGCGCGGTCCAGACGGTCGCCGCCGTGCTCGGGGGCTTCCGGGCCTGCGCGCACGAGTGGCCGGACCTGGGCCGTCTCGCGGAGCAACTGGAGCGCGGCCTCGCCCGGGTCCCCGGCCGGGCGGCCGGGGACGAGGAGCTGTTCGTCACGGCCCTGCTGCTGGAGTTCGCTCCGGACGGGACGTCGGTGCGGATCGTCGACCGGGGGCATCCGGCGCCGCTCCTGCTCACCGCGCGGGGCGCTCGGCGGCTGTGCACCTCCCCGTTCCTGCCGCTGGGTCTGGGCGGTCTGAGCGCCGGGCGGGCGGAGACCACCGCGCACCCGTTGCGGCCCGGAGAGGTGCTGCTCCTGTACACGGACGGGGTGAGCGAGGCACGGAACGCGCGGGGCGATTTCTATCCGGTGACGCGACGGCTGGCCGACCGGTTCGGCGCCGGCCGGGAAGCGCCGGACCCCGCGGCCCTGGTGTCCTTCCTCAGGGCGGACACGGAGAGGTGGTCGGCCGGGGCGGCCGACGACCGGGCGGCGATCGCCCTGATGCCGCGGCGAGACCCCGGCGCCGGAGGCCCCGAAGGGGCCGCCCCGTGAGCGGGACGGTCCGGCGGGGTCCGGTCGGCGGCGGGGCGGGGCGCCGCGGCGGGCGCCGCCCGGGAGGCCGCGCGGAAGCCCTCCGGGGCGCAGCCGCCGGGAGCCGGTCCCCGCGACGGCGGCACCCCCGCCTCGCCGCCCGACGGCGGCCGGTCGCACGGGGCACGGGTGGTGCGGTCCCGGGCGCGGCCGTACCGTCGACTGCAGGACACGGCCGCCTGGCCTCCCGCAGGACGGCCGGGCGAGAAGACACCGTGGGCGGGGCGGTGTGGACCGCGTACGCCCCTCGAAGGCGGCGTGGTTCGCGTACGCCCCTGAAGGACGGCGTGCATCGCGCACGACCGGCGCAAGGCCGGAACAGCAGCTGAGGAGTGGACATGCACGGACACAGGCTCAGGAGCGCGGCCATGCTGTGCGCCGCCTCGGCGCTCGCGGCGACGGCCGCGGCGCCGGTGTCCGCTTCGGCGGCGGCGCCCTCGCGGGCCCCGGCGGCCCGCACGGTGGTCGTCGACTGCTTCTCGCACCCGCGCGTGCGCCCCGGCGACTTCCTGCTCGCCTGCGGGGACGGCAACAACCGACTCGTCTCGCTGCGCTGGACCCACTGGGGACCGGCCTCGGCCGTGGGCACCGGGCTCGACGCGGTGAACGACTGCGTGCCCTACTGCGCCGCGGGGACCTTCCACAGCTACCCCGTCCAGGTGCGGCTCGACCGGCCGGCGACCTGGCGGAACCACCCCGGGACCCAGCGGTTCACCCGGCTGCGGCTCGTCTACTCCGACGGCGTCCCGGCCCACACGCCCCGGGTGGCCCACCGGACGCTCTGGGACTGAGACGGCCCCCGCTCCTCCGCGACCGGACCCGCGTCGGACGACGGTCCGACAGGGCGCACGTCCCCCTCGCACCGGCCCGTCCGGGTCCGCGCGTCCCGGCCGTGCTCCCCCACCGCCCCGTGCTCCACCCGCGTCTCCCGCGATCCGCTCCCCCGTTCGTCGCGTCCCAAATGTCGGCCGGCGGACGTGCGCCCCCCTTCTCCGTCGAGATCGATCGAGCCGATTCGCCACAAGGGGTAGGCCCGGGCGGCACTCTTGTTATACGTTCCGTCCAACAGCTTACTAGACGCGACGTCTAACAAGCGGGCGGCGCCCGGCAGACCACGGCCATCACCGAGCGGACACGGGAGGGGCCACGGCCGGCCGGCGTCGAGTCGATCTGTCGATTCAAGGAGCCGCACCATGGCACGCAGCACCGTTCGGCCGGACGACCAGGACCGGCTCCAGGACCAGGACGTCACCCGCCGCCTGCTCGGCTCGGCGGCGAAGCTCTCGTACGACCCGGTCACGGAGGTGGACTGGGACACCCCGCTGGACAAGGACTTCCACGGCGCGAGCCCGGAGTGGAGCACGCTCTACGGCACGGCGTACTGGGCGGAGTTGACGGAGGCTCAGCGCAAGGAACTGACGCGGCAGGAGGCCGCGTCGGTGGCCAGCACCGGCATCTGGTTCGAGATGATCCTCCAGCAGATGGTGCTGCGCGACATCTACACCACGGACGCCACCGATCCCCGCTTCCAGTGGGCCCTGACGGAGATAGCCGACGAGTGCCGACACTCCGTCATGTTCGCCCGGGGCGCAGCGAAGCTGGGGGCGCCGCCCTACCGGCCGCACCGCGCGGTGGTCGAACTCGGCCGGGTGTTCAAGACGTTGGCGTTCGGCGAGGCGGCCTACGCCGCGATCCTGGTCGCGGAGGAGGTCCTCGACGTCATGCAGCGCGACTGGATGCGGGACGAGCGGGTCGTGCCGTTCGTGCGCACCATCAACAACATCCATGTGGTGGAGGAGTCGCGGCACATGAAGTTCGCCCGCGACGAGACGCGCAGGCGGCTCCGGGACGCGGGGCCGCTGCGCCGCCGGGTCGGCGCGTTCGTCATCGCCGCCGCCTCCTACTTCATCGTCACCAGCATGGTCAGCCGGAACGTCTACGCGAACGCCGGGCTCGACCCGAGGCGCGCCCTCGCCGAAGCCAGGGCCAACGAGCACCACAAGTCCCTGATGCGGTCCAGCTGTTCGGGACTGATGGACTTCCTGGCCTCGGCCCGGCTCCTGACCCGGCCCGCGCTGGCCCTCTACCGGCGCGCCAACCTGATCTGACCCCCGCCCCGCCGACCGACCGAGCCGACGACATGACCTATGTGATCACCCAGAACTGCTGCAGCGACGCCGCGTGCGTCGCCGTGTGCCCCGTCAACTGCATCCATCCGACCCCGCAGGAGCGGGATTTCGGCAGCACGGAGATGCTCCACGTCGACCCCGGGACCTGCATCGACTGCGGAGCGTGCGCCGACGCCTGTCCCGTCGACGCGATCTTCCCCGCGGACCGTCTGCCCGAGGCGCAGCGGGACTACGCCGCCGTCAACGCGGACTACTTCGCCGGGGACGAGCCCGGGCCCGTCGGCGCCGGGCCCAACTTCCACCGCTGGGGGGCGCCGTCGTTCGACCGGGGCGTGCCGTCGGACTTCGCGCCGATCCGGGTCGCGGTGGTCGGCACCGGTCCGGCCGGGATGTACGCGGCCGAGGACCTGCTGCTGCACACCAACGCCGAAGTGACCCTGATCGACCGGCTGCCGGTGGCCGGAGGGCTGGTGCGCTACGGGGTGGCCCCCGATCATCCGGCGACGAAGAAGGTGGGCGAGTCCTTCGCCCGCTTCCACACCCATCCCCGGGTGCGAATGTGCCTCGGCGTCGAGATCGGGCGGGACGTCACCGCGGCGGAGCTGGCCGCGCACCACGACGCCGTCGTGTACGCCGTCGGCGCCGCGGCGGCCCGCCGGCTCGGCGTCCCGGGCGAGGACCTGCCGGGCAGTGTCCCGGCGCCCGCGTTCGTGTCCTGGTACAACGCCCATCCGGAGGTCGCCCCGGACTCCGTGGCGCTGGACGCCGAACGGGCGGTCGTGGCCGGGAACGGCAACGTGGCCCTGGACGTGGCCCGCGTCCTCGTGACGGATCCCTCGGTGCTGGAGGGCTCCGACATCGCCGACCACGCGCTGGCGGCCCTGCGCACGTCGAAGGTGCGCGAGGTGGTGCTGCTGGGCCGCCGCGGGCCCGGGCACGCGGCGTACAGCGCGTCCGAACTGCTCGCGCTCAAGCGGCTCCCGGGGGTGGAGCTGGTCGTCGACGACCGCGATCCGCGGACGGGCGCGGACGTCGACGGGGCGGTGGCGGGCTCGAAGGCCGCGCTGCTGCGGGGCGTGCCCCGCGAGACGGTGGACTGGTCGCGCACCCCGCCGCCCGGCCGGCGGATCGTCCTCCGGTTCCACTCGGCGCCGGTGGAGGTGCTGGGCGAGGACCGGGTGCGGGCCACGCGGGTGACGGAGGGCTCCGGCGACGTGGAGATCCCGGCGGGCCTGCTGCTGCGTGCGATCGGCTACCGGGGCCGCCCCGTGGAGGGGCTGCCGTTCGACGAGGCGACGGGCACCGTGCCGCACGAGCGGGGCCGGGTGCGCGGGCTGCCGGGGACGTATGTGGTGGGCTGGATCAAACGGGGGCCCTCGGGCGGCATCGGGGCCAATCGCGCCTGCGCCGCCGAGACCGTCGGCACACTGCTGGCCGACGCGGTCGCCGGTGCGCTGCCGCCGCCCGAGGGAGCCGCCCGGGCGTTCCTGCGGCTCGCCCGGCGGCGCGGTCGGCAGGTCGTCGATGCCCGGGGGCTGGCCGCGATCGACCGGGCGGAGCTGGCCCGGGGGCGGGAACACGGCCGCCCCCGGGTGAAGTTCGGCACGGTGGACGAGCTGGTGTCGGCCGCGAGGGCGGGCCGCTGGAGGCTGTCGGGATGAGACGCGTCGGCGGGGCCGGGCCGGGTCCGCGGCCCCGCCGACGAACGTCCCGCCGATGGAGGACCCGCCGGTGAAGGCCCCGCCGGTGAGGGCCCCGCCGAGCTGTGGCGGCCGGTGGGACCGGTGTTGCCGTCACCGGGCGGCGGCGCCGTCCGGGCGGCCCACCGCGTAGACCGTGACGGCGTGCCCCTTGACGGTGTCCTGCCGACGCGGCGCGAAGCCCAGGCGCTCGGCGACGCGCACGGACGGGTCGTTGCCGTGCCGGACGTAGGCGGTGAAGTAGTCGTCGCCGAGGCTGGCGAAGCCCCGGTCGAGGCATGCCCGGGCCGCCTCGGTGGCGTACCCGTTGCCCCAGTGCTCCGCCCGGAACGTCCAGCCCAGTTCGACCTCGCCGAACTCCTCCCAGTGGTTCAGGCCGCTCCGGCCGACGAATTCACCGCTCGACCCGAGGTGGACGGCGAACAGTCCGTGCCCCCGCTCGACCCACTGGCGTTCGATCGCGGCGAGCCGTTCCAGCGCCTGCTGCCGCGAGCAGGCGCCGACGAACCGGTTGACCCGCGGGTCGGCGTGGAGTTCGACGAAGGCGTCGGCGTCGGCGAGGCGGAGGGGCCGCAGCGACAGTCGCTCGGTCTCGATCACGCCGTCGAGGATAGTTCTCCGTGCGGACGCGACTCAGGAGTTCCGGACGGGGCCGGTGACCGCGCCCCGGTGGGCCCGTGCCGCCGGCGCGTCATGGGCCGTTCGCCCGCTCGATTCGAACACTGCCGAACAAGCACCTCGCCCGCTCGCGCTACCGTGTGCTGTCCGCGCTCTTCCGGCTCGTGCTCCGAGAGATGACACTCCGTCTCCCCGCACGAGCCTTCGTGGCGCCCGCCCCTGTCCGTTCCGAGACCGCCGCACATCCTTCTCGTCTCCGCGCCCCGGGGTGCGGACCGCGCAACGACCCACTGGAGAACACGTTGAGGACGAAGTTCCGTTCTCGTATCACCGCCCGGCTCGGGCGCACCTACCTGTCCAGGATCCAGAAGTACGGCATAGGTTCCTCCACGGTCAGGCTGCTGCCCGACGATCTGCTGGCAATGCTGCGCAGGGACGGTCTGGACCCGGTGGACGAGTTGGCGGCGCTCCGGGCGGAGGCGCCCGTGCACAGGGTTCCGCTGCCGTTCGGGATGGACGCCTGGGTGGTCAGCGGCTACGAGGAGTCGAAGGAGGTGCTCGGTTCGCCCGACGGCTTCAGCACCGACTTCGCCCATCTGGCGACGAATGCCGGGGTCGCCGCGGAACAGAGCCCCGGCGGCCTCGGATTCAGCGATCCCCCGGTGCACACACGGCTGCGCCGCATCCTCACGCCGGAGTTCACCATGCGCCGGCTGCGCCGGCTCGCTCCGCGGATCGACGCCATCGTCGGGGAGCGTCTGGACGCGATGGCGGACCGGCGGGACCCGGTCGACCTGGTCCAGGAGTTCGCGCTGCCGATCCCGTCGCTCACCATATGCGAGCTGCTCGGGGTGCCCTACGAGGACCGGGACGACTTCCAGCAGCTGGCCATGGACCGGTTCGACCTCTTCGCCGGGACGACCGCCCCATTCGGCGCCATGTCGGAGTCGCTGGCGTACTTCAGGGACGTGGTCGCGCGGCAGCGCCGGAATCCGGGCGACGGGCTGCTCGGCATGATCGTGAAGGAGCACGGCGACGACATCGACGACGAGGAGCTCGCCGGTCTCGCCGACGGGGTGCTCACCGGCGGATTCGAGACGACCGCGAGCACGATCGCCCTGGGCTCCCTCGTGCTGCTGCAGGACGAGGAGGTGTTCGAGCGAATACGGACGGACGACGCGGCGGCCGCGCCGTTCGTCGAGGAGGTGCTGCGCTACATCTCCGCGGTGCAGATCGCCTTTCCCCGGTTCGCCCGCCGGGACGTGGAGATCGGCGGAGTGGTCATCCCCCGGGGCGACATGGTGCTCTGCTCGCTGAGCGGCGCCAACCGCGACGCCGCGTACGTCGGGGACGACGGACGTTTCGAGCAGCACCGCAACCCTGCCGCGCATCTCGCCTTCGGCCACGGCATCCACCGCTGCGTCGGCGCCGAACTCGCCCGGATGGAGCTGCGCGTCGCCTATCCGGCGCTGGCCCGGCGCTTCCCCCGGATGCGGCTGGCCGTCCCGCCGCGGGAACTGGCCTTCCGCAAACTGTCGATCGTGTACGGGGTCGAGTCGCTGCCGGTGCACCTGGGCTGAGCACGCGGCCGCCCCGGGCCTCGGACCGCCCCGGGTCGCGGCGACGCGGCGCCCGAGTCGCCGCCGTTCCGGAACGACTGGCCGGCCCGGGAGCCGCGCCGGCACCGCGTCCCGGGAGGGCGGCCGTCTCCTACCAGGTGACCGCGATGCGCTGGGGGCTCCGGGACGTGGTGCCCCGCCGCCATTCGACGGGGTCTTCGGGGCACACGAGGCGCAGGCCGGGGAAGCGGGCGGCGAGCCGGTGCAGCGACAGCTGGAGTTCGAGCCGGGCCAGCCAGGCTCCCAGGCAGTAGTGCGGGCCCGCGCCGAAGGCCAGGGTGGGTGCCTCCAGCGGGGCGAACAGGTCGTCCAGTTGCCGGGGCGGGAAGACGTCCGGATCGCGGTTGGCCGCGCCGCAGTCGGCCAGCACCGTCGCTCCCGCCGGGATGACGACGCCGCCGACCTCGGTGTCGCCGGCGGCGTGGCGTGCGGTCCCCCGGTCGTCGCCGAGCGGGATGACGTGCAACAGCCGCTCGGCGGCCGCCCCGGCGGCCCGCTCCTCCGCCCCCAGGCGGGGCCAGCACTCCGGGCGTTCGGCGAGCAGGTAGAGCAGTGCGTTGCTGAGCATCGTCATGGTGCTGTCGTGTCCGCCCACGACCAGTCCGCACACCAGGTCGACCAGCTGTCTCTCGGGGATGCCGCCCTCGGCGTCGGCCGCGCGGACGAGCCTGCTGGTCAGGTCGTCGCCGGGGTCCTTGCGCCGCTCGGCCAGCAGCTCCGCCCCGTACTCGGCGAACTCCGCGAGCGCCGGTTCCGCCTCCTCCTCGACGTGGGAGCCGTCGGAGAACGCGTACCGGCTCCAGTGGCCCAGGCGTTCCCGCGCGGCGCCGTCGAGGCCCATGAGCCGGCTGATCACCTCGACCGGAAGGGGCAGGGTGAAGCCGGCGACGAGGTCCGCCGGGGCCCCGACGCGCGCCAGCCCGTCCAGCCGCCGTTCCACGATCGCGGCGATCCAGGGCCGCCAGCGGGCGACGGCGCGCGGGGTGAACGCGCGGCGCAGGGTGCGGCGAAGTCGCAGGTGGTCCTCGCCGTCCTGGTTGAACATCAGGTCGGCGCTGGCGACGAGGCCGGCCTGTCCCGCCAGCGGGGCGGCGTCGGGCGTGTGGAGCCGCGCGCGTCCGAACCGGGGGTCGGTGAGGACCTTGCGCACGTCGTCGTAGCGGCTCACCCGCCAGGCCCGGGCCCCGTCGGGCAGGACGACGGGCCGGGGCGGGCCGCACGGTTCGAAACCCGCGCGGTGCAGGGGCAGTTCCTGCGGGCCGGGGAGTGCGTCATGGTCGTCGGAACGGGGCACGGGTCCTCCACATGCGGGGGTACGGCGGACGAGGGGCGCACGCAGGCGGGCGCGCGGGAGCCCCGGACGGGGCCGCACGGGCTCCCGGAGCGCCCGCACGAGCTCGCGGCGGTCACGGGGCCGGAAGGGAATGCCCGGGCCCCGCGCCCGGCACGAGATCACGGGTCACGGGGGCACGGAGGCAGCGGCACAGGGGCAGGGAGGCAGGGGGGTGCTCAGAGCTCCACCAGTACCTTGCCCCGATGGGAACCCGTGCCCTGGTAGAGGCTCCGGTAGGCGTCCGGAATGCTCTCGAAGCCCTGGTGGACGCTGTGGCCGAAACGGACCTCGTCCCGCCGGACCCGGCCGCCGAGTTCGTCGTGGAGCGCGCGCCAGTTCTCCTCCGTGAACCACTCCAGCGAGAAGATCCCCCGCACACAGGTGCGCGGGAACATGATGTACGGCAGCAGCCGCGGTCCGGTCGCCTCCCGGCCGACCTGGGTGGCCCACTGCCAGCAGACGGCCACCTGGCTTCCCACGTTGAGCATGGAGAACACGGCGTCCGTGACGGCTCCTCCGAGGTTGTCGAAGTACTTGTCGACGCCGTCGGGCGCCACCCAGCCCAGGGCCTCCCGCACCGCCTCCCGGCCGTCCCCGTGGCGGTACACGACGACCGCGTCGAACCCCAGCTCGTCCAGGTAGTCCGCCTTCTCCGCCGACGACGTCGTGCCCACCACCCGGGCGCCCGCGAGCTTGGCGAGCTGCCCCACCAGTGAGCCGACCGTGCCGGAGGCGCCGCTGACCACGACGGTGTCCCCGGGGCGGACCGACATGAACTTCGTCAGGGTGCCCCAGGCCGTCATGCCGGGTCCGCCCATGACGCTCAGCGCGGTGGCGAGCGGGAGCGCGTCGTCGTACCACCGCGGGTCCAGGCGCCGGTAGGCGGGGAAGACCATCGGGAACGTCCCGGTCTGCCACGGGGTGGCCCTGCCGTCGCTGACGAGGTGGGTGCGCCAGCCGCCGAAGCCCTGCACCAGGTCGCCCGGGCGGTGGGCGGCCAGCGGGCCCGCGTCCAGCACCTCCATGATCGAGTCGGCCCCCATGTGCGCGCCGATCGGGGTGTCCAGGGCGATGCCCTGGAGGTAGGGGTCCACCGACACGTAACGCGTCTTCAGCAGCATCTCGTCCGGGGCGAGGTCGGTGGCGAGGTCCTCCTCGACCATCTCGTACACCCGGTCCACGTCGGGGACCCCCTCGATGTGCTCCCGCACGACCCATTTCCTGGTCCTCATCGGACTCCCTTCCTCTCGGCGAGGGGCGAACAGTGCTCCGTGCCGGACGGGGCGTCCGGACGGGGTCCCACGGGGATGACGCGATGGGTCGGGGGCGGCCCGCTCTCGTCGACGGACGCGGTGAACGGCAGCCCGTCGTCCCGGCAGACGAACTGCATGACGTGCCGGCCGGCCGCCGCCGCCCTGATCAGGCCGCCCGTCGTCGCCCAGACCCCCGACTGGTAGAAGTCGCGCAGCCCCGGCAGGCCGGGGCCGTGCTTCTTGATGAGCGTCTCCAGCGTCTCCCCGCTCTCCACGAACGGCTGCCAGCCGAGCACCGTGCCGTTGTAGTTGCCCGTGTAGCGGACCTGGGTGAGCGGGCTGGAGACGTCGCGGACGGCGATGGCGTCCGAGATGCCGGGGTGGTGCCGTTCCAGGAGGGCGATCAGGGTCTCGCGGGCCTGCCGTTTGGCGGCGTAGTAGCCGCGGCCGTGGCGGACCGGCAGGGTGTGGAGCCGCCGGCCGCCCCTGCTCCTGGTGGCCTGCTCCGGGCCCTCGTCCAGGGCCCGCCAGGGGGCGATGTCGCAGAAGTAGGTCACATAGGCGATGCTCGTCCCCCGGGGGGACAGCTCGGGATAGTGCCGGTTGCGGAACTGCACGTTGACGCTGGGGTGGCGGATGCCGGTGAGCCGGGCCGCCTCCGCCTCGTCGAGCAGGTAGGTCGTGCAGGGGTCGGCGTCGGGGAACTCGCGGCGCAGACCCAGGAAGAGGATGAAGTACCCGGGGAAGACCATGCCGGGCTCACTGATCGTGCGCGTGTAGAGCCGGCGGTAGGTGTCGTCGAGGTAGCGGCCGCCCAGCAGGTCCATCGTCGTGGTGCGGCCGTCGCAGGCGGAGACGACGATGTCGGCGCGCAGCTCCTGCCCGTCGCTGAGGCGCACTCCGGCCGCCCGGTCGTCCTCGACGAGCACCTCCTCGACCTTGGCGTTGTAGGTGACCTCGCCGCCGAGGCTCAGATAGCGGCGCTCGATGGACCGGGCGAGACCGAGCGATCCGCCCTCGGGGACGCCCGCGGAGAGGTTGGCGTGCGAGGCGAGCTGGAAGTGGAACGGCAGCACCGGGAAGGCGGGGTGCTTCTCGTAGAGGATGAAGTTGAACGCCTCGCGCAGCAGGGGGTCCCGGAACCTCGCGGAGAAGTCGGTCATCAGGACGGCGATGGATTTGCGCACGGCGTTGAAGTAGGGGACGAATCCGGCGAGCATGCGCCAGCGCTCGGGCGTCGACATCAGTCCGACCGGTTTGAGGAAGGGGTAGGCGGCGAGGCATTTGCGGAAGGCGCGCAGCTGCTTGCAGAAGCTGCGGACCAGGCCGGCGTCGGCGGGCGAGATGTCGGTCAGATGGGCCTGGAGCCGGTCGGGGTCCGAGTAGAAGTAGACGGAGCGTCCGCACCGTCCGCGCACCACGTTGAAGACGTCGAAGTGGCGGATCTCCTTGCCCTGCAGGGCGCCCAGCTCCAGCCAGATCTGGTGCATCTCGTTGCCGGGGCCGCTGCCGAGGAGCCAGCTGACGCAGGGGTCCAGGGTGAAGTCGCCGCGGTCCCAGGCGGTGCAGCAGCCGCCCGGCAGTTCGTGCATCTCCAGGATGTGGGTGCGGTACCCGTTCATCCGGGCGTAGCAGCCGGTGGACAGGCCGCCCAGCCCCGCGCCGATGATGATCATCGACTCTCGTCGGGAACGCGACACGGACGTGTTCTCCTCGGTGTTCATGTGCGGGTGTCCCCGCGCGCGGACCATCGGTCGAGCTGGGGCAGCCGGCCGAGCTTCCCCGGATGCCAGGGTTCGCCGCCCGGGCTCACGGTCGCCGTGAACTCGCGTCCCAGCTCGTCGCAGAGGTACTGGACGGCGAAGCGCCCGGTGGAGGCGGCGCGGATCAGGCCGCCCAGGCCGACCCACTGCCCGGCCATGGAGAAGCCGTCGAGGCCGGGCAGGCGCATGCGGTCCTTGCCGACGAGTTTGGCCGCGATGTCGTCGGCCTCGGAGAACGCCTTCCAGGCGAGGATGGAGCCGTCGTGGTTGCCGGTGTAGCGGCGGGTCGTCGCCGGGGTGGCGACGTCGACGAGTTCGACGCGTTCGCCGGTGCCGGGCATGCGGCGTTCCAGGAAGCCCCGGACGAACTCGGCGACCTGGCGCTTCTGTGCCCGGTAGGCCTTGCGGTCGGTGGCGCGCAGTTCCTTCCAGTGGGCGAAGTCGCTGAAGTAGGTGCAGTGGATCACCGATCTGCCGGGCGGGGCGAATCCGTCCGAGTACTGGGAGCGCAACTGGACCACCAGGCTGCTCTGGAGCGCTCCGGGCAGGCTCGCGGCGTCCTCGGGGGCGAGCAGGTAGGTGGTGCTGTGCGCCCGGTCGTGTCCCAGGTCGCCGCGGATCCCGACGAAGGCGGAGACCACGGCGGGGAAGAGGGCGCCCCGGCGGTGCAGCAGGTCGTTGTAGAGCTTGTCGACGCGGGGGCCGGTGTAGCGGCCCTGGAGGAGGCCGTGGACGGTGGTGTGGCCGTCGCAGGCGGAGACGACGTGGTCGGCGTAGTACCGCCTGCCGTTGCGCAGTTCGACGCCGACGGCGCGGCCGTTCTCGACCAGGATTCTCTCGGCTCGCGCCCGGTAGCTGATCTCGCCGCCCAGCGCGGTGTACCGTTCCTCGACCGACCGGGCCAGTCCCAGTGAACCCCCTTGGGGGAAGCCCGCGTTGCGGTGGTGGGCGCTGGCCATGTTGAAGAGGTACGGGAGCAGCGGGAAGCCCTCGGGGTCCTGGAAGAAGATGTTGCGGAACGCCCGGCGCAGCAGCGGGTCCTGGAAGCGGTCGGCGAACTCGTGCATCGGGGTGGCGGCGGTGCGCCAGAAGAGGCGGAAGGCGGGCAGGACGGTGCGCAGCGTCGCGGCTCGCTCGCGCACGGTCCGCAGCGCGGGGGCGGTGAGGAACGGGTAGAGCTCGATGGCGGTGAACCGTCGCAGGTCGCGGCAGAACGAGCGGATCAGCCGGGCGTCGGCGGGCGACAGCCCGAGGAGGTGCTTCTCCAGCCGGTCGGGGTCGTTGTAGAAGACGACCGCCCGGCCGTTCTCGTCGACGACCCGGTTGAACATCTCGAAGTTGGTGACGGTCTTGCCGTCGAGGGCGCCGAGTTCGCGCCAGATCTGGTGGGCCTCGTTGCCGGCGGCGGTGCCGATCAGCCATTCGATGCAGTAGTCGAAGATGTAGCCGTCGCGGGACCAGGCGGTACAGCAGCCGCCGGGCAGCACGTGTTTCTCGAAGATGCGCGAGCGCATGCCGTTCATCTGCGCGTAGCAGCCGGTGGAGAGGCCGGCGATGCCCGCGCCGATCACGATGACCCGCGGGGCGCCGTCCGCCGCGCGTCCGTCGGGCCCCCAGACGTCGTCCTTGTCACCGGCCATCGGCCTCGCCCTCCCCCAGGATGCCGCGCACCAGCTCGGCGTTGCGGGCGACGTGCTTGGGGTCGAGCATGTCGGCGTGGGCGCCGGAGCCGCGGAGCACGGTGGTGGCCGTGGTGGAGCTGCCGTGCCAGGTGCCGCGCGCGTCGGCGGCGTGGAGGGCGGTCTTGTCCTCGTCCGTGACGACTCCGACGGTGGCAAAGACCGTGCCGAGGTTGGGGTGGCGGCCGCAGAACGCCAGGTATTCCGCGGCGTGTTCGAGGGTCTCGCGGGCGACGATCTCCGATCCGGTGTGCTTGAGCAGGTGTTCGGCCAGTTCCGCCTCGAAGGCCTCGAAGTGCTCGGGGCCGGGTACGTAGGGTTCCTCGATGCGGTGCGAGTCGAGGACGATCACGTGGGTGACGTCGCGTCCGCGGGCTTCGAGTTCCCTGGCGACCTCGTAGGCGAGGTTCCCGCCGAGGGAGTAGCCGAGCAGCCGGCAGGCGCCGTCGGGCTGCATGGACTCGACGAGGTCGGCGTATCGGGTCGTCTTGTCCTCGCCGGGGACGTAGTTGAAGGCGATGAGCCGGTATTCGGGGAGTCCGGCGGCGAAGTTCCGGTAGACGAGGCCGTGGCCGCCGGCGGGCGGGAAGCAGAACAGGGTGGGTTCCCTATCGGTGTTGAAGTCCAGGCAGGGCAGGTCGTCGAAGACTCCGCCGGTGGCGAGCCGTTCCACGGTGGCGGCCATCCCGTGCAGGGTGGTGACCCGGTACAGCAGGCTGACGGGGATGCCGACGCCGAACTCCTGACGGAGGCGGTGGATCAGCTCGATGAGTTTGATGGAGCTGCCGCCGGCCTCGAAGAACTCGTGCGACAGGCCGACCCGTTCCAGCCCGAGCAGTTCCTTCCAGTGGCGGGCCATGCTCATCTCGAACGGGGTGTGGAGCGTCTCGTCCGGTTCCTCGGCCGTGTCGGGCCGCGGCTCCGGCAGGCCGGCGACGTCGACCTTGCCGTTGGGGGTCAGGGGCAGCTCCGGCAGGACCACGAAGTGCGCGGGGATCATGTGGACCGGCAGGTGCTCCGCGAGGTGCCGACGCAGCGCGCGGCGATCGATCTCCTCCCCGGGGGCCGGTACGCAGTACGCGCAGAGGGCGTCCTCGCCCCGGGCGTCGGGGCGCACGGTGACGACGGCGCGGGCCAGCGGGGGCCACTGGGCGAGGCGGGTCTCGATCTCGCCGATCTCGATGCGGTGGCCGCGGAGCTTGACCTGTCCGTCGACCCGTCCGAGGAGGTGGACGACGCCGTCGGTGTCCCAGCGGGCCGCGTCCCCGCTGCGGTAGAGGCGTACGGGGCGGTCGTCCGGTCCCCGGCCGAGGGTCCGGGTCACGAAGCGTTCCGCGGTCTGGCGGGGGTCGCCGGCGTAGCCGAGGGCGACGCCCTCGCCGCCGATCCACAGTTCTCCCGGCACGCCGGGCGGCACCGGTTCGCCGTGCCGGTCCAGGACGTGGAGGGTGCTGTTGCCCAGAGGGCGCCCGATGGGCACGGCGCGGCCCGGTTCGAGGTCGTCGGCGGGTCCTTCGAAGCAAGCGCTGTCGATGGTGGCCTCGGTGACGCCGTAGGAGTTGAGCACGCGGGTGTCCGGGCCGCACAGCGCGCGCAGCCGCCGGTACTCCCCCGCCTTCCAGACGTCTGAGCCGACGACCAGCAGGCGCATGAAGTCCAGCCGGTGGCCCTCGCGTTCGCAGTGGTCCATGAGTCCGCGCACGACGGCGGGGACGAACTCGGCGCAGTCAACGCGTTCCTCGCGCATGGTGCGGTGGAGGCGTTCGGTGTCGAAGAGCAGGTCCCGGTCGACCAGGACCAGGGTGCCGCCCGAGCACAGCGCCCGCACCAGGTCGCCGGTGAAGACGTCGAAGGCGGGGGCCGCCATCTGGAGGTGCACCCGCACGTCCCGGTCCAGCCGGTACTCGCGCAGCCAGGCCCGGTACGCGGAGGCGAGGTTGCGGTGGCTGACCTGCACGGCCTTGGGGACCCCGGTCGAGCCGGAGGTGTGGATGACATAGGCGGGCGCGTCGAGGTCGACCGGGTATCCGCCGGGTGCGGGCGGCTTCTGGTCATCGCTCCCGGGACCGGGCTCGCACAGTTCGCGCAGGGTCAGCGTCTCGCCGGGCAGGCCGGCCGTCCGGGCCCCCGCGGCGCCGTCCTCGACGACGACGATCCGGGCGCCGGCGGTCCGTACGGCGTGGGCGAGGCGGTCCGCGGGGTGGTCGGGCGGGATGGGGAGGTAGGCGGCGCCGGTCTTGAGGACGGCGAGCAGCGCGGTGACGAGGCCGGGGGACTTGTCGAGGCAGAGCGCCACGACCGAGCCGGTTCCCGCTCCCCTCTCCCGCAGCCGCGTCGCCAGCGCGTCGGAGCGGCGGTCCAGTTCCGCGTACGTCAGCCGGAGCGGCGGGCCGTGGCGTGCGGGGACGGTGACGGCGACGGCGTCGGGGGTGCGGGCCGCGGCCTCGCCGATCAGCTGGTGCACCGGGCGGACGGGGTCCGCTCCGGCGTCCGCCGTCTCCCGTGCGAGGCGGCCGTCGCCGCTCCATTCGCTGATCAGGAGCTCCCGCTGCCGGCCGTCCAGCATCTCCAGCCGGCTGACGGGGCGTTCGGCGGCGGCCCGGGTCATGCTGTCGAGGAGTGTCGTGTAGTGCGACGCCATCCGCCGCATGGTCTCCGCCTCGAACAGGTCGGTGTTGTACTTGAGCACGCAGTGGAAGCGGTGGTCGGCCTCGTCCTCGTAGACGGACAGGGTGACCTCGAACTGCCCTTCCTCCTCCGGGAGTTCGATGTACTCCAGTCGGTAGCCGTACTTCTCGGCGGCGACCTTGTGGGTGAGCAGGATGAACATGGCCTGGAACACGGCGGACCGGCTGGGGTCGTGCTGGAGGCCGAGCTGGTCGACCAGCAGCACGAAGGGGTACTCCTGGTTGTCCAGGCCGCCGAGCACGGTCGTGCGGACCTGTTGCAGCAGTTCGGCGACCGACGGTTCGCCGGACAGGTCGGCGTGCAGCGGGAGCGGGTTGACGAAGTAGCCGTAGACGGAGGCGAACTCCTGCTCGGTCCGGCCGGTGACCGGGCTGCCCACGATGACGTGGTCCTGTCCGGAGTAGCGCTGGAGCAGCACGCAGTAGGCGCTGAGCAGCACCATGAAGGGGGTCACGTCGTGCCGACGGGCCAGGGCGTGGACGCGGGCGGTGAGCGCCTGGTCCAGGACGAAGAACTCCGAGGCGCCGTTGTGGGTCTGGACGGCCGGCCGGGGCTTGTCGGTGGGCAGCTCCAGGACCGGGACCTCGTCGGGCAGGTGCGAGCGCCAGTAGTCGAGCATGCGGCGCGCCTCGGGGCCGGCCAGGAAGCGGTTCTGCGCGTTGAGGAAGTCCAGGTAGCGGGCGGTGACGGGGGGCAGCGCGGGGGGACGGCCCTGGCGCAGCCCCTCGTACACGGCGAGGAGTTCCTCGATGAAGGTGAACGTGGAGATGGCGTCGGAGATGATGTGGTGGACCGCCTTCATGATCACCCAGCGGTCGGGGCCGCGCTTGAAGAGGCGGAAGCGGAACAGCGGGTCGCGTTCGAGGTCGTAGGGCTTGCGATACTCGGCCACGATGGTGCGGTGGATGTCCTCCCATTCCTGGTCCTGCACGTCGAACAGGGCGACGTCCGGGTCACGGCCGGTCGAGATCTGCTGCATCGGGAGCCCGTCCACGGTGAGGAAGTTGGTCCTCAGCGCGGGGTGGCGGGCGACGAGATGCCGCACGGCCTCGAACATGAGCTCGGGGTCGAGGGCGACGCGGACCTCGACCGCGCCGCCGATGTTGTACGCGTAGCCCTCGGGGTTGAGCTGCCGCAGGAACCACAGGGCCTTCTGGTTCTGGGTCAGCGGGTGGCGGAACTCGTCCTCGAAGACCTCCACCGCCGCCCGGTCGCCGCCCCCGGCCTCCAGGGCCGCCGACTCGGCGAGACTGTCGTGGAGGGCGTTGATCAGTTCGCCGACCGAGGTGCCGCTGAGCAGGGCCACCACCGGCGGCGCGACGCCGAGCTCGGAGCCGAGCCGGGCGCGGAGCTCCATCGCCAGGAGCGAGTCCAGGCCCAGCGCGTTGAGACCGGTCTGCGGATCGATCTGGTCGGGGGCCGCCCGGAGCACGGTGGCGGCGACGGCGATGAACCGGCGGGCCACCAGGGCCAGGCGCTCGGCGGGGTCCGCGGTGCGGAAGGTGTCGAGGAGCCCGCCGCCCGCCCCCGGGTCTGCGGTGTCCGTGCGGCCGGTCGCGGCCAGTTCGGCGACCAGCGCGGGCGGTGAGGCGTACCAGGCGAGGAACACCGGCCAGTCGACGACGGTGGCGACGAGCAGCTGGGCCCGGTCCTGGCCGATGACGCGTTCGAGGACCGCCATGCCGACGTCCGGGGCAAGCGAGCTCATCCCCCGGCTGTGGAGGTAGTGGCCGACCAGTCCCAGTTCCTCGATCATGCCGGTGGCCCAGGGGCCCCAGTCCACGCTGAGACCCGGCAGGCCGAGCGCCCGCCGGTGGTGGGCCAGCGCGTCCAGGAAGGCGTTTCCGGCGGCGTAGTTGGTCTGGCCGGCCGTGGTGAGCAGGGAGGCGATCGACGCGAACAGGACGAAGTGGTCGAGGGGCTCGTCGCGCAGGTGGCGGTGCAGGAGGTACGCGCCGACGGCCTTGGGGTCGTGGGCGTCGGCGAACGTGCGGTGGTCCATGTCCGGGACGAGGGTGTCGCGGACCTGCCCGGCCAGGTGGAAGACCCCTCGCATCGGCAGCGGGTCGGTGCCGCGGTGGGCGTCCAGCCAGGCGGTGAACGCCGCTTCGTCCGTGAGGTCGACCGGCGCCAGGACGACGCGCGCGCCGAGGGCCTCCAGTTCCTTGACGAAGGCGGCGGCGCGGCCCTCGGCGGAGCCGGGGTCGAGTCCGCGCCAGGCGGTGCGGTCCGGCAGCGCGGTGCGTCCGATGAGGACGAGTCCGCGTGCGCCGCGCCGTACCAGGGTCCGGCAGAGCAGCCTGCCGAGCGCCCCGAAGGCGCCGGTGACCAGGTAGTTCGCATCGGCGCGCAGGCGCAGCGGGAGGGGGCGGGTCAGCCCTTCGGCGCGCCGTGCCCTGCTGGTGAGGCGGCGTGCGCCGCGCAGGGCGATCTCCTCCTCGTCGTCCGTGAGGAACTCGCGCAGCAGTGCCGCGGCCTCGGCGGCGGCGTCCCGCTCCCGCGGCGGGGCGGGGGCGAGGTCGATCAGCTTGCCGGGGTGGCTGAGCAGCTCCTGGTGTCTGAGCACCCGGCCGACGCCCCATGCGGGCGCCCCGAGCGGCTCGACGGTCTCGCCGGGCTCCACGTGCTGTGCGCCGCGGGTCACGATGTGCAGGCGTCCCGCGTCCCCCCGGCGCAGCAGCGTCCGGGCGAGCGCGATCAGCGCGTACGCGCCGGTGTCGCGGTGGCGTGCGAGGTCCTGCCGCGAGGCTTCGGCGAGGCGCGGGAGGTCGAGGTTCCACAGGTGCACGACGGCGCCGACGGCGGGCGCTCCGCCGCTCCGGCCGTCCGGCCCGCCCGCCGGCTCCTCGTCGAGGTCGACGAGGAGCCGTTCCAGGTCCGCGTCGGAGCCGGGGGCGACGGTGAACTCCGCGCCGTCGTCCGTCCTCCGGTATCCCTCTCCCGGGCGCACGAGGTGGCATCGTTCGCCGCGCGCGGCGAGCAGCGCGCCCAGGGCGTCGCCGACTCCCCCGTCGTCGGCGAAGACCAGCCAGCCCCCCGCCGCGGCGCGGCCGGCGCCGTCCCCGGCCTCGACGGCGTCCGTGTTCCCGTCCTCCTCGGCGAGGGGGAGGTCGGTCCAGACGGTCTCGGCGAGCCAGGAGTCGATCGTGCCGAGGCCGACGGCCGTGGACGCCTTCTCCACGTCGGCCGCGCGGAACCCCTCGATGCCGCCGAGCGGTTCGCCGCCGTCCGTGTACACGGCGATGTTCCCGACGAGTTCGTCCGCGTCCTCGCGGGTCACTGTGGCGTGGACCCAGACCGGCCGGTGTCCGACCGGGGCCAGGCAGACCTCGTCGATCGACAGCGGCAGCCGGATGCCGGCGGTCCGCCGGTCCGCGCCGTCGTCGAGGAGCCCGGTCGCGAGCAGCGCCTGGAAGCAGCCGTCGAGCAGCACGGGGTGGATGTGGTGCCGGGCGGCGTCGTCGCCGATCGCCGCGGGCGGGCGGAGCCGGGCGAGGACCTCGCCGTCGCCGATCGCGACCTCCGCGACGGCGCGGAAGGCGGGGCCGTAGTGGTAGCCGAGGGCCGCCAGTTCGGCGTAGCACCGCTCGCCGTCCAGCCGGCGCCGCATGCGGGCCCGAATGGTCTCGACGGCGACCGGGGGGCCGGGCGGGCGCGGCTGCCCGGAGCGTACGACTCCGCACGCGTGGACCGCGCGGTCGTTCTCGTCCCGCCCGGCCGAGGCGATCGTGAACGCCGCGTTCCGTTCCGACACGGTCAGGCGTACGGCCCGCTCCTCGCTCTCGGGCAGGAAGAGCGCCTTGCGGAGTTCGACGTCCGTGAGCACCGCGTGGGCGCCGCCGGTCAGGGAGCGGACGGCCTGGATGGCCATCTCCAGGTATCCGGCCGCCGGGAAGACGACGGTGGACTGGATGCGGTGGTCGTCGAGGTAGGGCAGGCGCTCGGTGTCGAGCGCGGTGTGCCAGGTCGGTTCGGGGTGGGTGGTGCGGCGGCCCAGCAGGGGGTGTTCGGCGCGGCCGAGGCGGACGTGTGCCACGGGGGCGGGCTCGGTCCAGTACCGGTCGCGCTTCCACGGGTAGCGGGGCAGGGTGACGGTGGCGCCGGCGGGGTGGAGGACGTCCCAGGCGATCGGGACGCCGAGGGTGTGGAGTTCCGCCAGGGAGGCGGCGAAACGCTCCTGTTCGGCCTCCTGGCGGCGGATCGAGGGGAGGGTGCGGACGGGGGTGCCCCGGCCGTCGAGGCATTCGCGGATGGAGTGGCCCAGCACCGGGTGCGGGCCGATCTCCAGGAACAGCCCGTAGCCGTCGTCGGCGAGCCGGTCCACGGCCGACCGGAAGCGGACCCGGTCGCGGACGTTCTTCCACCAGTAGGCGGCGTCGAGTTCGGTGCCGTGCGCCGTGCCCTCCTGGCCCGTCAGGTAGAGCGGGACGGTCGCCGGGCGCGGGTCGAGTCCGGCGAGCGAGGCCAGCAGCTCCTCCTTGACGGCCTCCATCCCGGCGCTGTGGTAGGGCACCTCCACCGTCAGGAACTTGGCGAAGACCTGCTCGGCGCGCAGCCCGGCCGCGAGTTCCGCGAGCGCGTCCCGGTCCCCGGCCAGGGTGACGGCCGAGGGGCTGTTGACCGCGGCCACGGAGACCCGGTCCCCGTATCCGGCCACCCTGCTCTGCGCGTCCTGCTCGGGCAGGCTCACGGCGAGCATGGTGCCGGTCCCGGCCAGCAGTTGCTGGAGCCGGCTGCGGTGGATCACGATCCTCACCGCGTCGTCCAGGGTGTAGACGCCCGCCTCGTAGAAGGCGGCGATCTCGCCGGTGCTGTGACCGACCACCGCGTCGGGCCGCACGCCGTACCGGCGCCACATCGCCGCGAGCCCCACCTGGACGGCGAAGTTGGCGGGTTGGGCGAGCCAGGTCTCGGCCATGCGCGAATCGGCCTCGTCGGCCGTCATCTCCTCGATCAGGGACCAGCCGGCGAGTTCGCGGATCGCCCGGTCGCAGCGGGTGACGGCGTCGCGGAACACCTCGTCGCCCTCGAGCAGCTGGCGGCCCATGCCCCACCACTGCGGGCCCATTCCGGTGAAGACCCAGACCAGGCCGCGTTGTCCGGTGTCGAGCCGTCTGCCCTGGACCACCCGGGGGTGGGCGTCGCCGTCGAGGAAGGCCGCGAGCCCCTCGTCCAGTTCGGCCCGCGAGGAGTAGACGACGCCGAGCCGGGCGTCGAGGTGCTGGCGGCGGCGGGCGAGGGTGTGGGCGAGGTCGGGCAGCGGCGCCGCCGGTCCGTGCTCGCCGGCCAGTTCGCCGCGGATGCCCCGCGCCACCTCCGGCAGGTTGTCGGGGGTCCTGGCGCTCAGCGGGAGGATGTTCCAGGACCGCGTCCGGCCGGGGGCGCGGGGCGCTTCGCGCTCGGGGGCCTCCTCCAGCACGACGTGCGCGTTGGTGCCGCCGAAGCCGAACGAGTTCACACCGGCCCGGGCGGGGCCCTCGTGCGCGGGCCAGTCGGTGGGCTCGACCGGGATCCGGTACGGGGCGGACTCGGCGTCGATGGCCGGGTTGATCCGTTCCAGGTTGATGTGGGGCGGGATCCGGCGGTGCTTGAGGCAGAGCACGGTCTTGATCAGTCCGGCGACGCCCGCCGCGGATTCGGCGTGCCCGATGTTGGTCTTCACCGACCCCACGTAGCAGGGGTCGTCCGGTCTGCGGCCCTCGGAGAGCGCACGGCTCAGCGCGTTCGCCTCGATCGGGTCGCCGACCGGGGTCGAGGTGCCGTGGGCCTCGACGTACTGCAGGGATCCAGGGGTGATCCCGGCCTCGGCGCAGACCCGCCGGATGAGCGTGACCTGAGCGTCGGCGCTGGGCACGGTGATGCCGTTGGTGCGGCCGTCCTGGTTGACGCCCGTGCCGAGGATCACGGCGTGGACCGGGTCGCCGTCGCGCAGGGCGTCGTCGAGGCGTTTGAGGGCGACCATGCCCACGCCCTCCGCGCGCACATAGCCGTCGGCCGCGGCGTCGAACGTGCGCGACCGGCCGTCGGCCGACAGGAAGCCGCCCTTGGTCTCGGCGATGGTGTACTGGGGCGCCATGTGCAGCAGTACGCCGCCGGCCAGCGCGAGGTCGGTCTCCCGGCTGTGCAGGCTCCGGCAGGCGAGGTGGACCGCGACCAGGGAGGAGCTGCACGCGGTGTCGATGGACAGGCTCGGGCCCCGGAAGTCGAAGCAGTACGAGAGACGGTTCGAGACCATCGTCATCATGGTGCCGGTGGCGGTGTGCGCGGCCAGGGAGCCGAAGCCCAGGTCGGAGAACTGGAGGATCTTGTAGTCGAGCGTGAACGCGCCCACGTACACGGCGGTGTTGCTGCCGGCCAGTTCCGCCGGCCGCTGTCCGCCGTCCTCCAGGGCCTCCCACGCCACCTCCAGCAGCTTGCGCTGCTGCGGGTCCATGTGGTCGGCCTCGCGCGGGCTGATGCCGAAGAAGCCGGGGTCGAACTCGTCGAAGCCGTCGATGTATCCGCCCCGGCCGCCGATCAGCCGTCCCGGCTTGTCCTTGTGCCTGCTGCCCAGCGTCGTGACGTCGTAGCGGTCGGCCGGCGTCGGTGTGATGCAGTCCTTGCCCTCCATGAGGTTCTGCCAGTACGCGCGGTGGTCGGACGCACCGCCGGGCAGTCGGCAGCCCATGCCGATGACCGCTACTTTGTCGCTCACGGAGGCACTGTTCGCGTCGGGCAAGGTCGTACTCCTCAAGTCGTGGCGCCGCGGCACGGCAGGATCGCGGGAGGTGGTGCGGGTGTCCGGGGAAGCGGTACCGGTCAGACGGCGCCGGGCCCGGCCCGCTTCGCGCGGCGCCAGGGGTGGAGAAGGGTGATGGCGATCTCGCCGGTCGGCGGGAACGACGCGGGGTCGCTCAGTCCGACCGCGAGCGGTTCCCGGCCGGGCCTCCAGGTGTAGCTGTCGAAGAGGTGGTCCCAGATCGACAGGTCCGAACCGTAGTGGCCCGCCTCGGACAGGTCGGTGCTGTGGTGCAGGCGGTGTTGTTCGGGGCTGGCGAGCAGGTGGTTGAACGGGCCGATGCGCACGTCGATGTTGGCGTGGACGAAATATCCCTGGGCGGCCACGAACAGTCCGACGACGAGCACGGATTCCCGGGAGAAGCCGATCAGCGCCAGTGCCAGCTGGACGAATCCCTGGGCGATCACGATGTCCAGGACGTGGTTGACGCCGTTGTTCGCGACGTTGACCTTGTCCGGCACATGATGAACCCCGTGGAATCGCCACAATATCGGGTTGGTGTGGCCGAGCCGGTGCACGAGGTAACTCGCCAGCGAACCGGTCAGGAGAGCCGCGGGGATTTCCGCCCAGAGGCCGAGGACCGGCTCCTCGGGAGTCAGCAGCGAGACGGTCGCGGTGACCAGATACTGGGCCAGTCCGCTGGCCGCCATCGTGAGCAGGAAGTACACCCCGTACCATCGCCATTCGCGGGCGCTGGGGTGCCAGGAACGCTGATAGGGAATCAGACGTTCGAGCGCGGTGAGATAGGCGACGGTGCCGATCAGGAAGAACGGACTCACCCGGTCCGGTCTCCAGCCGAACCGCAGCGCCGCCGCGCCCACCGAGACCGCGGCCAGCAGCAGGACCGGGTACGCCGACACCCTGAGCAGAGCACGCGCCCGGTGTGTGGGGGAACCTTTCCGCGCCCGCGGACCGGCGGCGGGCTCCGGAACGCCACCGGGCAGTGGTTCGCAGTTTTCCATCCGCAGCACCTTCATGAAAGACAGCACAGAAAATGCGCAGACCGCGAGAGTGGACTGACGACTTCCTGCGGGCGCGCGAGACCGGCGCACCGGACGCCGGCGTTCACGCATGAGCAAGGGACCATCGGGGACCGATACGGATCACTTCGCCGACTCCGCGTCCCGGGGCGGGGAAAGCCAAGCAAACCCGTTCTCTTTCTTTTCCCCTCCCGACGCCCCCAACCGTCGTATTCCGGCCCCGTCCTGACGGGCAGCCGGGCTCATGAGAATCCATCACCCGTACGCTTTTCAATGAACCGGGCGGACCAGCCGGGCGGAATACGAATAATTCACCCCACCCCCAAGTGGGTGAATAATCATATGGATGACAGAGTGGCTTTCATATTTTCCATCACGGAATAAGGGGCGCGCCGAAAGGAGCAGGTGCGCGACGGGAAGGCGATGGAATTGCGTGCGGGAGGGGAAAAGCCGTGCGCCCACCGGGCTCTGGGGCCTCGGGGACGGCGACGGCGACACGGTCCGCCCTCGCCCTGACGGGGTGCCGGCCCCGTTGGATTCTCGGCGTCCGGCACGTCGGCGCCCGGCGGCGGCCCGCGCGTCGCGCCGTACGCGACCGCCATCCGGGTTGGCTCATAACCGCTGGCTGCCGGAGGCCGGCCGTACCGGGCCCGCCGCTCGGGGCCCGGTACGGGAGACGGACCGGGCCGGGCGAAGGGCCGGAGGCGAGGAGACGGAGTCCCGCCGCCTCACCGGGAGGCGGGCCGCCGCGCGCTCAGGGCGGCGGCCACGGCCTCCAGCACCTCGACGGGGCGCAGCAGGTCGGGGTAGTCGATCGGCGGCCTGCCCGTGCGGACCATCTCCAGGAACGCCTCCAGGCCCGGGACGCAGTAGTGCGCGTCCAGGGTGAGGGTCTGCTCGACCAGGGCGTCCTGGGTGAACGTCATTCCGTGGAACGGGATCTGCCGGGTGGCGGTGGGTTTGACGAGGTTCACGACGACGCGGGCGCCGCCCGCGGTGAAGGAGGCGGTGACGGTGGTGTCGGTGGCGTCCGTGCGCACGCCTGAGATCTCGCCGGGGGCAAGCCGGAGCGCGAGGTCCACCGGGTGGATTCCGTAGAAGAAGATCCCGCCGTGGTCGCCCTCGGGGTCGGCGGGCCCGGACACGACGACCAGGTGCGGCGGCCCGCCGCGTGCGGTGCGGGCCGCCAGCGCCTCCGCGTCGGGGATCCAGCGGAGGGCGGAGGACGAGGTGAGCGGCGCGTCATGGGCCAGCGCGGCGTCGGTCATGGCCCGGGCGTCCTCGACGGTGCGGGCCAGCGGCTTGTCGACGAAGACCGGGAGTCCCTCGGTCAGGAAGGGGATCGCCTGGGCGCGGTGGCGGGCGCCGTCCCGGTCCGCGACGATGACGGCGTCCACCCGGCCGAGCAGGTCCGCGGGGTCGTCGACGATCCTGATCGCTCCGTCGGCGGCGGCGAGTTCCTCGTTGCGCCGGCTGCGTCCGCCGCTGAGGGCCACGACCCGTGCGTCGCCGCCCGCCCGGCGGACGTTGAGGTGACCGACGATGTGGTCGACGTGGCTGTTGTCGGTGCCGACGATCCCTATGCGCATCGGGAGAGGCTATCCGACGGCCGTCGCGGGCGCGCCGCCCCCGTCAGGCCGACGGGGCTCCCTCGCGCACCCAGCCGAGCAGATCGTCCGTCAGCGGTTCGCCTTGCGTCTCGACGGGCTCGCCGATCGCGCCGAGGTCGAGCCGGTACACGCCGGTCCGGTCCCGGCCGTGGTGGCGCATGAACAGCCCGCCTCCGCCGCTGTCGTCCCCGATCAGCGTCCAGTGGGGCGCGTATCGGGCGACGTCGAAGGTCTCGTTGCGTTCCGCGATGAGGTGCGGCCCGTACACCAGGACGCCGTTGTCGAGCAGGGCGCCCGGCGTCGACCGCCACAGGCGGGCGACCGACGGGTTGGGCCCGTCGCCCAGGCCCCGTCGCAACGCGTCCTGGACGGCCAGGAATCCGGCGAAGGACTCGGCCACCGGGTACTCCTCGCCGTCCGTTCCGTCGCGGCGCACCACCGGGTGTTCGCCGTCCCCCGCCCTGCCGTCCCGGTCGAGGGCGAAGAAGTAGCCGTCCCCGCAGTCGGGTTCGACGGCGAAGCAGAGCCGGGCGCCGTCCCGTCGCCAGTCGGCGGTGACCGACTCGTACACCTCGTCGGCGAACTCGGCCGGCACGACGGTCGCGATCTGCGCGCGCCCGGCCCGGCCGTGGCCGTACCGCGCCAGCCACCACCGGTACGACGGCGGCAACGGGCCCACACGCGCCTCGGCTTCGCGGATCGCCGCCTCCGGCGGGGCGGCGGCCGGCCCGTGGCCGAGGTCCGGCGAGCCGTCGATCAGGTCTCGGAGCTGTGCCAGGTCAGGGATCACGACGGGGAGTCTGCCAGGGATCGGCGCGTGGACGGCGGGCGCGGGCGGGAGCGGGGCCCCGGCGGGAAGTCGGGCGTCCTTCCCCGCACCTCGCGCGCGTCATCGCGCCCGGTCGGCCGGTGACGCGGCGCCGGTCGTGTACGCGGCCAGCGCGTCCGCGTCGCACGGCAGCCCGTAACCGGACACGAGCAGCGCGAAGTTGCCGAAGGATCTGCCGCCCAGCCGCCAGGTGCCGGGCGAGTCGGCGAGCACGCGGAGCAGCCGCCGCTGCCGGTCGTCGAGGGCGGCGAACGGGGTCCGGTCGGGCAGGCGGCCGCCGGGGAACGCCAGTCGCAGTGCGGCCTCGGCCACGGGCAGCGCCTCGGTCCCGGAGACGTCCGGCAGCGATGCCAGCAGAGCGGTGAAGGTCGCGTCCGCGCCGGCGCCGTCGAACTGGCAGAGCGACAGCGCCGCGTACCCCCTGACGTCGCCGTCGAGGAACGGGACCTCGGCGCCTCGTTCCCCGTGGCCCGTCAGCCGGGCGCGGAGCTCCTCGGCGGCCCGGTGGTGGCCCCCGGCGGGACCGTGCAGCCGGGCCAGCGCCGTGGCGGCGCCCCAGCGCACCAGTTCCCCGGGGCCGTCCAGCGCGGCCTCCAGCGCGGGCGTCACACGCTCCGCTCCGGGTGTGGCGAGCAGGCCGACGGCGGCCAGGGCCGTGGCGGCGACGACCGGATCGGGGTCCTCGGCCAGGGATATCAGGGCGGGCACGCCGGCCGGGGCCTCCTCCGGGAACCAGGCCAGGGCGTGGGCGGCCGTCGAGCGGAGCCCGGGGTCCTCGGCGTCGAGCAGGGCGCGGACGAGCGGCAGCCCGGCACGCACGGCGTCGTAGGCGGCGAGCGCGAACCAGGCGTGCACCCGGTTCTGGTCCTGGTCGTCGAGCTCCCCCAGGTACGCGTACAGCGAGTCCTCGTCGTCGTACGCGTCCTCGTCGTCCTCGTCCTCGGGCGCGTCGCCCTCGGCTCCGGGCCCGTTCCGCTCCGCGGCCATCCGGGACATGACGTCCGCCATGAGCTCCGGCCCGCCCTCGGCGGCCTCCCGGTGGGCGGCGATCGCGTACCCGGCGGGGAGGTGCGCCTCGTCGTAGCCGATCGCCAGGCCGGTGAGCAGTCCGAGGACCGCGGACCGCTCCGGGGTCGAGGGATCGGCGAGCAGCTCCAGGAGGAACGGCACGGCGGCGGCGCTGGCCTGGTAGCGGGTGCCCTGATGGAAGATGTTCGCGTACAGCTCGCCCAGGGCGCGCTCCCGGACGGCGCGGTCGGCCGAGCGGAGCGCGCGGATCTGGTCGGGCACGTCGGCGGCGGAGCCGTAGGCGTGGGACAGGTCCACCCAGTCGATGGTGTCGAGTTTCGCAAGCACGTCGTCAGCGTCGCACAGGGGTGTGACAACGGGGCGTCCCTCGCCGGTTCGGCTCCCGTCCCGGCCGTTCGACGATGCGCGGTCCGGCGGGAATTGACGGAGCGTCAGCCAGGAGCGGCCCTCGCGTGCCCGGCCCACGAGGAGGCGCGACGCCGGGCGGCGGCACGTGATTCTGGTATGGACATGACCAGCCGCCCCTGGCTAGTCTCGAACTTGGTCTAGACCTAAGTCGCGTCGTCGAGCCGGCGGCGCCCGGCCGGAGGCCGGACCGTACGACGCCGGTTCGAAGGCACGACCCGTCGCGGAGGGGCGCCGCCTCCTCCGCCCGTCCCGCAGCGCCCCCACACCTCCCCCAGGAGCGAAGCATGCGCAGAAGGATCACCTCGTTACTGCTCGGGCTCGGCATCGCCGGCATCTCCCTCCTCGCCACCTCCGGCACCGCCCAGAGCCACGGGTACACCGACTCCCCCATCAGCCGTCAGCAGCTCTGCGGCAACGGCACCGTGCGCAACTGCGGCCAGATCCAGTGGGAGCCGCCGAGCGTCGAGGGGCCGAAGGGCTTCCCCGCCCGGGGTCCGGTCGACGGCACGATCTGCGCCGGCGGCATCGGACGCTTCTCCGAGCTCGACGACCCGCGCGGCGGCAACTGGCCGGCGACGAAGGTCACCGGCGGGCAGGACTACACCTTCCGGTGGCAGATCGAGGCCCGGCACGCCACGACCGACTTCCGCTACTACATCACCAAGGACGGCTACGACCCGACCAAGCCGCTCACCCGGGCCGACCTGGAGCCGCAGCCGTTCCTGACCGTGCCGTTCGGCGGCCGTCTGCCGGGCTCCACGGTGAGCCACTCCGGAGTGCTGCCGCAGAAGACGGGCAAGCACCTCATCCTCGGCGTCTGGACGATCGCCGACACCGGCAACGCCTTCTACGCCTGCTCGGACGTGACCTTCTGAGTCCGTCCCGCACTCCGCGGGGGCGCCGGTCCGGGCCGAGCCGCGCCCGGACCGGCGCCCCCGCGGTCCGCGCCCCACGGGCGGCGGCCCCGCCGCCGGCCGACGCGCCGCCGCCCCGCCCGGAATGTTCCTGGCGGGGCGGCGGCGGCCTCGGCGTTCGCGGCCCGCGCGGTCAGACGTGGGTGTCCTCCGGAATGCTGACCAGCCAGCGGGTCTCGGGCCGGGGTCGCAGGTACAGCGCCCAGTAGAGCGTGGCGACCGCGGTGATGCCGCCGGTCCACAGCAGGTACTCGACCTCCTGCTGGGTCAGGATGTACGCGAGCACGACGATGAGCAGCACAGGGACGGCCGGCCACAGCGGCATGCGCCAGGCCGGGACCTCGCGGTGCGTGCCGCGTCGGCAGAGCAGCGCGGCCACAGCGACCAGCAGGTACATCCCGGTGACCGAGACGCCGGTGACGCCGTACAGGGTGTCGAGGTTGACGAAGCAGAGCGCCGCGCCGGGGACGCCGACGAGGAGGGTGGCGACCCACGGGGAGCCGAACCGGCCCAGCCGGGACAGCGCGTCGTTGACCGGGCCGGGCCACGCCTTGTCACGGGCGGAGGCGAACAGCACCCGCGAGTTCTGGATGACCATGACGATGCCCGCGTTGATGATGGCGAGGGCGACGCAGAGGCTGACGAAGGTGCCGACGGCCGAGTTGGACCAGGCGGCGACCATGGTGTTGAGATCGCCCGAGGTGAGCGCCGCCAGGTCCGGGGCGCCGAGTGTGATGGCGACGACGGGCACCAGGATGACCGCCGAGGAGATGGCCAGGGTGGCGAGCACCGTGCGGGCCACGTTGCGGCGCGGGTCCTCCAGCTCCTCCGAGAGGTAGACGGCCGTGGAGAAGCCCTGGGTGATGAAGAGCGCGATCGCGAGCCCCGAGACCACCATCATCGTGGTGACGGTGGAGACCGTGCCGTCCGGCGCGGCGACCTGGCCGTGCACCAGGGCGGAGGCCCCGCGCTCGGAGTGGGCGAAGCCGAGGACGGCGACGACGGCCGCCGCGACCACTTCGAGGACCAGGAAGATCCCCGTGATCCAGGCGTTGGCCCGCAGGTCCAGCAGCCCGGCGAGGGTGGCGAGCAGCATGACGCCCGCGCCCGCGAGAGGAGCCGGGATGTGCACGACGGGGGCGAGGTAGTCGGCCGTCCCCATGGCGATGACCGGCGGCACGATCATCACGACCAGCAGCGACAGCACGAAGACGAGCCATCCGGCCAGTCGGCCCGCCATGGTCGACACCATCGCGTACTCGCCGCCGGCGCTCGGGATGAGGGTGCCCAGCTCCGAGTAGCAGAAGGCGACCGCGATGCAGAGCAGCGAGCCGACGGCGATGGTGAGCGCGGTGTACGTGCCGAGGGTGGAGAACAGGTCCGGCACGACCACGAAGAGGGTCGAGGCGGGCGTCACGCACGACAGCGTGAGCAGTGTCCCGCCCACGACGCCGATGGAACGCTTGAGCTTCTGCGGGGTGGGGCCGGTCGCCGGCGCGAGCGCCTGGGGAGCGCTGAGCGTTTCGGTCATCGTGCGTTTCCGATCAACAGGTGTGATGTACGAGCACGGGAGCGGTATCGCCTCCAGACGAGGACGTGGCGTGTGTTCTCTTCACTCCCGGCGCGAACATGCAATCTTGACGAGTTCCATAGGTCAAGAGCCGTTTACCTTCGGAATTCGTTGTCCCGGTGATCCGTTTCGACGGTTTGAGCTTCTTCGGGCTTCTAGTCGCGGGGTGTCCGGGAGTACGGGAACCGCAGCCGGCCCCGCGGGGAAAGTTCCGCCCGTTCCGGATTCCGGACGGGCGACGGCACCCGGGGCGTCGAGTGCCCGGCGGTCGTGGGCCGTTCCGCGGGTCGCGGATCCTCCGATCAGGTGCCAGCCTGGATGCATGGCTTGGGCGTCATGGACGACTCGTGGTGTTTTCTCCGGGCACGGCGGCGTGCTCACGGACGAGGTCGGGGTCCTGACCGGGGACCTGACCGTGCATACGACCTGGGCGGACGACACGGCCCAGGTGACGGTGCAGTACACGGGCGCGATCGACTGGTTCACCATGTCGGGCAGCCCGGTGCCCTGCTGCTCCGAGGAGGACAGCCGGCGTCTGCACGAGGCGGCGGTGCGGTCCGTCCGGGAGGGCGCGGCGGCGAAGGTTCCCAGACCGCCGCTCGGCGGCCGGCCGCAGCGCCCGGCGGAGCGCGCCCAGGAATGAGGCACGCCGCACGAGGCGCGCCCCCGTCCGGGTGCGGGCGGGGGCGGGCGGCGCGACGGGGCGGGTGCGCCATGACGGGACGCGCCCCTCCGGGGAGCCGTGCGGCTCTCCGAAGGGGCGCGTCCCGTCGGTTCCGGGGCCGGCGCGGGGCCGGGCCGGGGGTGCGTCAGTACGCGCCGAACACGTTGTCGATCGAGCCGTACCGGTCGGCGGCGTAGTTGCAGGCCGCGGTGATGTTGGCGACCGGGTCGTAGCTGTCGAGCGCGGTGCCGGGCACGTGGTAGGCGCGGAACGTCGGGTCGATGACCTGGAGGAGGCCCTTGGACGGGATGCCGGCGGCGGCGTTCGAGTCCCAGTTGTTGATGGCCCGGGGGTTGCCCGAGGACTCGCGCATGATGTTGCGGTGGATGCCGTCGTAGCTGCCGGGAATGCCGTGCTCGGACATGATGGCGAGCGCTTCCCTGATCCAGCCGTCCAGGTCGTTCGTGTAGGCGACGGGGGCGGTCTTGACGGCGGCGACCGGGGCGGCGGAGATTCCGGCGGGGCCCTTGGAGCCGGCCTGGGCGCCGACGGTCAGCTTCATGCCCGGGTGGATCAGGGCGGGGTTCGCGCCGATGACCTCCCGGTTGTCCTGGTACAGCTTCTGCCAGCCGCCCTCGAGGGAGTAGTCCCGCGCGATCGTGGAGAGGCTGTCTCCGGCGATCACGGAATGCGTGACGGCCGCGCCCTTCGGCGCGGACGCGGTTCCGACCGTGGAGACGGCCGACACCGAGGTCTTCTCGGCGGCCTGCGCCGGGGCGGCCGAGGCGAATCCGGCTCCGATCAGCGGAAGCACCAGGGCGACTCCGCCCGTCGCCGCGGCGACGAGGCGGCGGTTCAGCGAAATGGTCGAGCGGCGACGGTACGTACCCGTTGCGGTCATGACGAATTCCTCTCCGTCGCCTGCGAGGTGAGCTGTCGGGTTCAGACTGGAGATGTCTGGCCGCACGAATGCGACTTCACCCCGAGCCGTTCCGGATACCGGACCGGCGGCCTACCTGGTTCCCCCGCTCCTGCCGTACGTGAGTGGGTCGGTTTCTCGGACGGCGGCAGGATTCGGCGTTCCGTCCGGATTGACCGTGACCGTAGGCGAGGAAAGCAGAACGAAACAAGTCCCTATTTATTGATCACAATTGATCCGCAAGATCAATTCATGGAATTCGCAGTAATCCACCTCACACGGCGGGGCCAACTTTCCTTGCCCAGAAAGGGTCCGGGCTCCGGACCGGGTCATCCGGCTGGCCTTTTCGTGACTCACGCCACGTGGCGACAAAAGGGACTTTTCGTATCACCCTCAAATGCCGCAGCACGCACCTAAAGCGCCTTTACTGACCAAAAATGTAATTCACCATAAATATGCTCAAAACCGGACATTCACCCCCCCCTGGGAGCGGACGCCGATGCGGCCGCCGTCCAGTCCTCACCCACGCTCCCGGGGCACCCGCCCGGCCCGGGAGCGGTCGCCCCGTTGCGCCGCCCGGGTGCACGGCCCGGCCCGGGCGGCGGCCCTCTCGACCGTCGCGCCCATGCGGGCCGCCCGTCGGTCGCAGCCCGGCCGGCGGCGCGATGACCAGCGGGAACGTCATCGCCGGGCCCAGCGCGCCACCGCCCCGCCGGGACGGTCGGGCCGTCGCGGCCCGGCCGGCCGGCGTCACGCGACTGCTCCGCACGGCGTGCGGAGCCGCATCCGCGCGCCTACGCTCGTTTCTGGATCAATGCCGCCAAAGGTCGTGATCTGACAGGAAGCGAGATCCCCATGGAGCGGCGCAGGTTGTCGGGATTGCTCGGGGAACTCGCGGCGGAATTCACCGGCACGATG
Organism: Streptomyces tyrfis; assembly: GCF_037034285.1. Lineage (NCBI taxonomy): Bacteria > Bacillati > Actinomycetota > Actinomycetes > Kitasatosporales > Streptomycetaceae > Streptomyces > Streptomyces tyrfis. The sequence continues at coordinate 68,467 of NZ_JBAGJZ010000016.1, forward strand.
GTCCTCATCCTCTTCGGCTGTGGCGTCGTGGCCCAGGTCGCGGCCGGCGGAGCGCTCACCGACCCCCGCGGCGGGCTGGGAAACCACGACAGCATCGCCTGGGCCTGGGGCCTCGGGGTCACCCTGGGCGTCTATGTGGCGGGCAGGCTGAGCGGCGCCCACCTCAATCCCGCCGTGACGGTCTCGCTCGCGGCGTTCAAGGGATTCCCCTGGCGAAAGGTCGTCCCCTATTCCCTCGCTCAGCTCGCGGGCGCCTTCGTCGGCGCCCTCGTGGTGCGCTGGAATTACACCGAGGCACTGGCCCGGGTGGATCCCGGGCACACCGTCAAGACGCAGGCCGTCTTCTCGACCCTGCCCGCCAACGGAAATATCGAACTACCCGTCACCGAATGGGGAGCGTTCCGGGACCAGATCATCGGGACGGCCATTCTGGTATTGCTGATCTTCGCGGTCACGGATCTTCTCAATACGGCGCCGGGCGCCAATATGGGCCCGTTCGTCGTGGGTCTCGTCGTGGTGGCCATCGGCATGGCTTTCGGAACCAACGCCGGTTACGCGATCAATCCCGCACGCGACCTCGGGCCCCGGCTGGCAAGTTTTCTGACGGGTTATGGAGGGGCGTGGCGGGACCAGTACGGGAATCTCTACTTCTGGGTGCCGATCGTGGGTCCGCTCGTGGGCGGCCCGCTCGGCGCCCTCCTCTACACGCACCTCGTCGGCCGTTTCATCCCCGCGGCGGAGCCGGAGCCGGAGGGCCGGATCCCCGCACCACCGGAGAGGTGACGACCGGTTCCCGCGCCGGACGCGGGCCCGAGGGGCCGGCACCGGCCGCGGATTCAGGAGAGGCGACACACCATGGCGGACTTCATCGGGGCGGTGGACCAGGGCACCACCAGCAGCCGCTTCATGATCTTCGATCATGACGGGAACGAGGTGGCCAAGCACCAGTTGGAGCACGAGCAGATCCTGCCCCGCCCCGGCTGGGTGGAGCACGACCCGGTCGAGATCTGGGAGCGCACCAACTCCGTGATGCAGAACGCGCTCCGCTCCGGGGGGCTGAGCGCCTCGGACCTGGACGCCGTCGGCATCACCAACCAGCGCGAGACCACCGTCGTCTGGGACCCCCGCAACGGCCGCCCGTACTGCAACGCGATCGTGTGGCAGGACACCCGCACCGACTCCATCGCGCGGGCGCTGGAGAACGACGGGCACGGCGAGGTGATCCGGCGCAAGTCGGGGCTGCCCCCGGCCACCTATTTCTCCGGCGGCAAGATCAAGTGGATCCTCGATCACGTCGAGGGCGTCCGCGCCGCCGCGGAGCGCGGGCACGCGGTGTTCGGGACCACGGATTCCTGGGTGCTGTGGAATCTCACCGGCGGTCCCGAGGGCGGCATCCACGCCACCGACGTGACCAACGCGAGCCGGACCATGCTGATGAACCTGGAGACCCTCGACTGGGACGACGAGCTGCTGGACATCTTCGGCATCCCCCGCAGGATGCTGCCGGTCATCAACCCGTCCTCGGACCCGGACGCGTACGGGTGCGCCTGCACCTCGCGGCCGTTGCGCGCCGCGATCCCGGTGACCGGGGTGCTCGGCGACCAGCACGCGGCGACCGTGGGGCAGGTGTGCTTCGAGCCGGGCGAGGCGAAGAACACGTACGGCACGGGCAACTTCCTCGTCCTCAACACCGGCACGGAACCGGTCCGGTCCTGGCACGGCCTGCTCACCACCGTCGCGTACCAGTTCGGGAAGACTCCCGCGGTCTACGCCCTGGAGGGCTCCATCGCGGTCACGGGGTCCGCCGTGCAGTGGCTGCGGGACCAGATGAAGATCATCAGCAGTGCGGCGGAGAGCGAATGGCTCGCCCGTACCGTCGAGGACAGCGGAGGCGTGTACTTCGTACCCGCGTTCTCGGGGCTCTTCGCGCCGTACTGGCGCTCGGACGCGCGCGGCGCGATCGTCGGGCTGGCCCGCTACCACACCAACGCCCATCTGGCCCGGGCCACGCTGGAGTCCATCTGCTATCAGACACGTGACGTGGTCGAGGCGATGGAGCGGGACTCCGGTGTCCACCTCGACGTGCTCAAGGTCGACGGCGGGGTCACCGCCAACGAGCTGTGCATGCAGATCCAGGCGGACGTCCTCGGCGTGCCCGTCAGCCGCCCGGTCGTCACCGAGACGACCGCGCTGGGAGCGGCGTACGCGGCGGGTCTGGCCACCGGGTTCTGGCGCGACGTGGGCGAGTTGCGGGGGCACTGGCAGGAGTCGATGCGCTGGGAGCCGCAGTGGGACGAGGGGCGGCGCGCCGAGGGGTACGAGAACTGGCGGCGGGCGGTCGAGCGCACCCTCGACTGGGTCAGGGTGGACTGACCGGCCCCGCCGACCGGCCGGTTGTCCGATCCCGCCCACCGGGCCCGTCGCCCGCTCCGGCCCGTCGGACGCCGCGGACGGATCGAGCGCCGGACGCCCGGCCCCCGCCGGGACCGCCGCGCGGGCGCAGCGGCCAAGTACGCCCGCGCGGCGGTCCGGGTCAGGTCAGGTCAGGTCAGGTCAGGTCAGGTCAGGATCAGCCGTCGGTGCGCAGTCCGGCGAGCAGGTGGTACACGGTCTCGGTGCCGCGGCGCAGGGCCTCGACGCCGATGTGCTCGTCGGTGCCGTGCATGCGCTTGAGCATGTCCCGGTTCACCGTGAACGGATACATGCCGTAGACGGGGATGTTCTGCTCCCGGAAGGGAACGGCGCTGGTCACCGCCTCGAACTGGCAGGCGGTGGCCCGTACTCCGGGGTGCGTCCGGCGCACGGCCGTCTGCCAGGCGCGGAAGACGTCCGTGTCGGACGTGGAGTCGGGCGTGGCCAGATAGCCGCGCAGCCGGTCCAGCGCCTCCTGTTCGCTCTCGCCGGGGTTCCCGACGACGGTCAGCGTCGCCCGGTTGCCGATCAGGGAGCGCAGCTCGGCGACGACGCGGCCGGGGTCGTCGGCGCCGGGCAGGAAGGCGGCCCGGAACTCGGCGGTCGCCGTGCCCGGCACGATGCTCGGGTAGTAGCCGGACCGCGCCGAGGTGAAGGCGAGGGTGGTCCGCAGCATCGCGTTGTGCAGTTCCGGGGTCTCGCTGAGCCGGATCACGGCCTCGCCGGCCCGGTCCCGTTCCGGTTCGCCGCGGGCGTCGAGCATCTGCCGGACGGCTTCGGCGAGCTGCCGGTCCGCGGTGGCCTCGGCGAGTTCGGCGAAGTACCGCCGGGACAGCGCGTTGGGCCGGATGTGGGCCCGCCACTCCCCCAGTTGCTCCAGCACCTCGCCCAGCCGGATCACGGCCTGTCCGGTGAACGGCTTGGAGGTGTGGGTGGCGTACGAGGAGGTCTCCAGGCGCAGCAGCAGGGAGCGCTTGTCGTTGCAGGTGAGCGTGGCGATCATGGGGGTGACGCCGTCGCGCTGGTCGAGCACCCAGCCGCCCTCGGTGACGACCGCGCCCGCCTCGACCCTGCCGGGGTGTTCGGTGAGGAACCAGCGCACCCCGTAGGGGCCCTGCTCCTCGTCGCAGTCGGACCAGAAGACGATGTCGCGGTCGAATGCGGCGCCCTCGCGGACGTGGCGCAGCAGGGCGGCGACGAAGGCGGCGTTGACGCCCTTCATGTCGAGCGAGCCTCGCCCGTACAGCTTGCCGTCCTTGATCTCGGCGGCGAACGGGTCGGTGGTCCAGGTGTCGCCGGTGGCGGGGACGACGTCGGAGTGGCCGAGCAGGACCAGGGGTTTCCTCCGGTCCTTCCCGCTGCCGGGGACGCGGGCGAAGAAGTGGACGTTGCCGTCCTTGGGGGTGGGCACGATCTCGGTGGCGACCCCGGCGGACCGGAAGATCTCCTGGAGCATCCGGGCGTACGGTTCGGTGAGCGCGCCGTCGCCCGGGTTGCTGGTGTCCTGGCGGATCATGGCGACGGCGAGGGCCACGGGGTCGGTGGGGTCGCCGTCGAAGGAGGCCCGGGCCGCCGCGGGGGCGGCCGAGGCGCGGGGGGCGGCGGCGGTGGCCGCGCCCAGGCCCAGCAGGGTGCCGGCGACGGCCGTCGCGCCGGCGCCGAGGACCGAGCGGCGTGACGGGCGGGTGGCGGGAAGGCCGTCCAGGCAGGCGGAGACGACCGCGCCCGGGTTCTCCTGGTGGGCGTAGTGGCCGCCCTCGACGGACAGCACCGTGCACGCGCCGCGGGTCCAGTCGGCCCAGCGGCGCACCGTCACCTCGGCCACGTGCGGGTCCTCGGTGGCCCACACGGCGCGCAGTTCGACCTCGGGGACGGCGGTCAGGCCGCCGTCGTAGCGTCCGGCCAGCCGCAGGTCGGCGATGACGGGAGGCAGCAGCACCTCCTCGAACTCGGGGTCGGCCAGGAGTTCGGGATCGGTCAGCCCGGTCCCGGCGACGAACGCGCGGGCGTCCTCGACGGTGACGTCGCCGCCGTCGCCGTGGAAGTCGCCGGGGCACTGCCCGGCCACCGCGCAGAGCCGGGCCACCGGCACTCCGGCCTCCAGCAGCCGGGCGCAGGTCTCGTAGGCCAGCAGCGCGCCGAGGCTGACGCCGATCAGCACCAGTCGGCGGCCGCCGCGCGCCGCGCGCACCTCGGCCGCCACCGCTTCCGCGTAGTCGGCCATGTCGACGACGGGTTCCTCGTCGATGCGGGTGCCGCGGCCCGGCGGGGTGACCAGTCCGAGCGCGGTGTTCCCGGGCAGCAGTCCGCGCCAGCTCGCGAAGGTCGAGCCGTGGGCGCCGGTGGGCGGGAAGCAGACCGCGAGGGTGCCGGGCGCGTCCCCGTCCCGCGGCCCGGTCTCCGTGACGGTCAGCCAGGGGGTGCTCATGCCTGGTCCTCCTGCCGGGTCTCGCGGCACAGTGCGGCGATGCCGGTGACGGTGGGCGCGCCGAGGATGCGGCGCAGGGGTACGCGGCGTCCCGCCGTCGCCGCCAGCCGGTTGGCGAGCCGGACGGCGAGCAGGGAGTGGCCGCCCGCGTCGAAGAAGTTCTGGTCGGCCGAGGCCGGGGGCGCGCCGAGCAGTTCCTCCCAGAGGGCGGCGACCGCGGTCTCGGTGGCGTCGGCCGGGGTGAACCCAGTCGTCCGCTCCTGTCCGATGCCGTCCACGAGGGCGCGCAGGGCGGTGCGGTCGAGCTTGCCGTTGGTGGTCAGCGGCAGGGTGGGGACCTGCTGGACGCGCGCGGGCAGCATGTAGTCGGGCAGCCGGTCGCGCAGGTGGCCGCGCAGTGCGGCGGGGTCGGTCCGCTCGTCGGCCGTGAAGCAGGCGACGATGCGGGGCTCGCCGTCGTCGGCCTCCGCGTACGCCCCGGCCTCGGTGACGTCCGGGGCCTTGCGGAGGGTGGCCTCGATCTCCTCCAGTTCGACGCGGTAGCCGCGCACCTTGATCTGGTTGTCGGTGCGTCCGGTGATCTCCAGTGCGCCGTCCGGGAGGCACCGGCCCCGGTCGCCGGTCCGGTAGTGCCGGACGCCGTCGTCGTCGGTGCGGAAGCGGTCGTCGCCGTCGCCGCCGAGGTAGCCGAGGGCGAGCGGCGGCCCGGAGACCCACACCTCGCCGGTCGTGCCGGGCGGCAGGCGGCGGCCGAGCCGGTCGCGGACGGTGAGCGAGGCGCCCGCCACCGGGCTGCCGACGGGGACGCGTTCGGCGTCCTCGGGCAGCCGGGCGGTGTCGTACGCGGCGACGTTGGAGGCGGTCTCCGTCATGCCGTACAGGTTCAGCAGGGTGGCGTCGGGCCAGACCTCGCGGAACCGCAGCACGGTGCCGACGGGCAGGGTGTCGGCGCCGCTGGTGACGAGGACGGGCTGGTGGCGGTCCGGCTGTTTCGCGCTCTCCTCCAGCAGGCCGGCGATCAGGTGCGGGGTCAGGAAGAGGTGCGTGATCCGCTCCCGGTGGACGGCGGCGGCGAACAGGACCGGGTCGAGGAGTTCGTCGGCGCCGAGCACGACGGAGGGGACGCCCCGGAGCAGTCCGCCCAGTATCTCCCAGGGCGAGGCGACGAGGGCGAGGGACTTCTGCACGGCCAGCACCGCGTCCGGCGGGAACGGGTGGTCGCGCCACATCCACTCCAGCCGGCCGCGGACCGAACGCCTGCTGATGCGCACGCCCTTGGGGTTCCCAGTGGTGCCTGAGGTGTAGACGACGTGGAAGAGGGCGTCGTCGCCGGGTTCCTCGTCGGGCGCCTGGTGCAGCGGCCCGTCGGCGAGGGGCGCGAGGACGACGCGGGGGGCGTCCAGGGTGGGGAACTGGTCGAGCCCGGGTTCGGCGAGCACGCACCGCGGCCCGGTCTCCTCCACCATGCGGCGCTGGCGCCGTACGGGGATCGCGGGGTCCAGCCCCAGGTAGGCGGCACCGGCCTTGAGCACGGCGAGAACGCCGGCGACGGCGGCGGGGCCGCGCTGCGCGGCGAGCGCCACCAGGGTGCCGGGTCCGGCGCCCGCCGCGACGAGCCGGGCGGCGAGTCTGCCGCTCCAGTCGTCGAGTTCGCGGTAGCTGAGGCTGGTGCCGGCGTGGCGCAGGGCTACGGCCCGGGGGCGGGCCGCCACCTGCTCGGCGAAGCGTTCCAGCAGGGTCGGCGAGGTCATCGGTGGTCGCCTCCGGGCAGCAGGTCGAGGGAACGGATGGTGGTGCGGGCCGCGCGCTCCGGGTCGGTCAGGGCGCGCAGGGCGATCAGAGTGGACTCCAGCACGTCGCGGGCGGCCGGGTCGTCGAGCAGGTCCCGCTGGTGGGCGTACTGGAGCAACAGCCGGCCGGCGCCGTGCGGCTGGACGTACAGCGCGCAGTCGTACTTGGTGAAGCCGGTGTCCAGTTCGACGAAGCGGAAGCCGACGCCCGCGGCGGCGGTGGCGCGCGCCGGGTAGGGGAGCATGTTCAGCATGGTCTGGAAGACCGGCGTCGCCGAGGAGCTGCGGGAGGCGGCGGGCAGCCTTCGCAGGGTCCAGGAGAACGGGTACTCGGCGGCGGCGTACGCGTCGTACACCGTCTCCCGGACCCGCGCGGTGAACTCGGCGAGGGTCGCGGACGGGTCGACGGGCAGCCGCAGCGGCAGCATGGCGAGCGTGAACGCCGGGACCTCGGCGGCCTCCGGCCGTTCCCGGCCGGCCATCGGGGCTCCGACGACCACCTCGTCGGCGTCGCCGTAGTAGCTCAGGGCCAACGCGTACGCGGCCAGCAGCGGCACGAAGGCGGTGGCCGAGGCGGACAGCGCGGTGGTGTGGAGCCGCCGGGTGAGCTCCTCGTCGAGGACCGCCTCGGTGATGCCGCCCCGGTAGGTGGGGGCGGCGGGCCGCGGCTTGCGCGCTATCTGGAGCGGCGGGAGCTCTCCCGCGAGCCGGCGCTGCCAGTACTCCCCCGCCTCGGCGACCTCCTCGGTGGCCAGCCGGGCCTCCAGGTGGTCCAGGTAGCGGTCGTAGCGGGTGGCGCGTTCCGGGTCGGGGGCGGCGGGGCGGTGTTCGTAGAGCTCGGCGAGGCGCTGGAAGAGCACGGTGGCGCCCCAGCCGTCGAGGAGCAGTTCGTGCATGGTGACGAGCAGCCGGTGCTGTCCCCCGGGCAGCCGGAACAGCGCGGCGCGCAGGGCAGGTTCGGTCAGCAGGTCGAAGGGGCGGGCCGCCTCCTGGGTCGCGGTGGCGCGGAAGGCCTCCTCGGTGATGTCGCGGGCCAGGCCGGAGAGCGGGACGTCCCAGTGCGGGTAGTGCTGGACCACTTCCTGCCCGCCGGGCTCGTCGGTCTCCGCGAACCGGGCGAGGAGCTGCGGGTTCTCGGCGAGCAGCTGCTGCCAGGCGCGGGCCAGCCGGGGCACGTCCAGGGGGCCGTCCAGCTCCAGCGAGCCCTGGTAGCTGTAGTAGGGGCTGAGCGGGTCGAGCCGCCAGTGGAAGTAGACCCCGGCCTGCTGCGGGGTGAGCGCGCGGGTGCGGGGGGCGTCCGGGTCGGCGGTGTCCGGGCGGGGGCGCCGCGCGGGCTCGTGGGGGCGGCCGGGGTCGGCGAGCGCGGCGAGCGCGGCGGGGCTGCCGTCGCGCAGCACGTCGCGCAGGCCGGCCGTCGACCCGGTCGCGCGCAGTGCCGCGACCAGGCGCATGGCCTGGAGCGAGTCGCCGCCCAGGGCCAGGAAGGAGTCGTCGCGGCCGACCCGTCCGGTGCCGAGGATTCCGGCGACGAGGCCGGCGATCCGGGTCTCCGTCCCGTCGCGCGGCGGGGTGTAGGGGCGGTCGTCGGGGCGGGTGCGGCGCGGAGGCGCCGGGAGCGCCCGGTAGTCGGTCTTGCCGTTCCGGGTGAGCGGGATGCCCGGCAGGGCGACGAAGGTGTGCGGCACCATCGGCGCGGGGAGCCGTTCGGCCAGGTGGGCGCGGAGCACGGCGTCCGGGACCTCGTCGGTGGTGGTGACGTAGGCGACGAGGCGGGGCTGCGGGGCGGCCCGCGGGGTGTGGGCGCTCTCGCGGGCCACCAGGGCGCCGTCGTCGTCCGGGGTGTGGACGGTGACCGCGCAGGCCGCGACGGAGGGGTGGCCGCCGAGCACGGCCTCGATCTCCGCGAGTTCCATGCGCACGCCGCCGAGCTTGACCTGCCGGTCGATCCGGCCCAGGTACTCCAGTTGGCCGTCCGGCAGGACGCGCACCGCGTCCCCGGTGCGGTAGAGGCGGCCTCCGCCGTCCCCGAAGGGGTCGGTGAAGAAGGAGCGGGCGGTGCGCTCCGGGTCGCCGAGGTAGCCGCGGCCGACGACGAGTCCGCCGACGAAGAGCTCCCCGGTCTCGCCGTGGGCGCAGGCGTGCCACCGCCCGTCCTCGGCGCGCAGCACGTACAGGTCGGCGTTCCCGACGGGCGAGCCGATGGGCAGGTGGCGGACGCCGGGGCCGGGGCGGCCGAGCACGGCGTGGGTGACGTCGTCCGAGCACTCGGTGGGACCGTAGGCGTTGAGCAGCCGGATGCCGGGCAGGGTGTCGTGCCAGCGCGTGGCGAGGGCGGGCGGCAGTTCCTCGCCGGTGGCGATCATCCAGCGCAGCGCGCCGGGCCGGGTCCCCTCGCCGTCGTGGGCGTCGAGCAGGAACCGGATCAGGGTGGGCACCGTCTCCAGGACGGTGGTGCCGCGCCGCCGCACCTCCGCCAGCAGCAGGGCGCCGTCCTGGGCCTGTTCGTCGTCGAGGATCTGGACCCGGCCGCCGACGAGGAGCGGGGCCAGCATCTGCCAGACGGAGATGTCGAAGGCCAGCGGCGCGGTCTGGGCGAGCCGGTCGTCGGCGGTGAGCCCGAGGTCGTCGATCTTGGCCCAGAGGTGGTTGAGCATGCCCCGGTGCTCGACGACGGCGGCCTTGGGCCGGCCGGTCGAGCCGGAGGTGTAGAGGACGTAGCGCACCTCGTCGGGCGCGGGCGGGGCGGGGCGGGTGTACGCGGTGTCCGCCGGGCGCGGGGTCGTGGCGGGGACGCCCGCGGCGCGGGCTCCCTTGACGAGTTCGCCGCCGTCCTCCGGTCCGCCGGTGGTGAGCAGGAGGGCGGCCCCGCTGTCGGTGAGCAGGGACTCGACGCGGGCGGCGGGCCAGCCGGTGTCCAGGGGCAGGTAGACGGCGCCCAGCAGTTCCAGGGCGAGGAAGGCGGTGACGACGTCCGCGCCGCGCCGGCCGCCGACCGCGACGATCCGGCCCGCCGAGACCCCGGTGGCGGCCAGGTGCGCGGCCAGGCGGTGGGCCCGGTCGGCCAGGGCGGCGTAGCCGAGGACGGTGGCGCCGTCCTCGACCGCCGTGCGGTCCGGGTGGGCGGCCGCGTGCCGTTCGACGTAGGCGTACACCCCTTCGCCGAGTTCGTAGGGCTCCTCGCGGGTCAGCGCGGCGGCGACGGCGGCGTCCCGGGCGCCTTCGGCGAGCGGGAGCGGCGGGTAGTGCTCGGGTACGCCGGTCACCGGGCCGCCTTCTTCTCCGCGACGACGAGCAGGTACTCGACGGGCACGCCCGTGCCGCGTTCGTCGGTGGTGTGGAAGCGCTCGGTCATCTCGGCCATCTCGGCCCGCAGTTCCTTCCAGCGGGAGGGCGGCGAGATGGTGTTCCTGGCGGCGATGCAGGGGCCGAAGCAGTTCTCGAAGAAGGCGACCAGATCTTCGGCGGCGGCGAACGGGTAGAAGAGTTCCCGGCGTTCGGAGGTGACGTCGAATTCGGGGCCGAGCAGTTCGGCGAGGTAGTCCGGGGAGCCCCAGAGCATGGGCTGTCCCTGGTGCCCGTTGGGCGAGGGGAAGTAGGAGGAGAGGATCTCCTGGAAGTGGGCGGTCCAGCTGCGTGCCGTCCAGTTGCACATCCCGATCCGGCCGCCGGGGCGCAGCACCCGGGCCAGCTCGCCCGAAGCCGCGGCGTGGTCGGGGGCGAACTGGATTCCGTAGGTGGAGGTCACCAGGTCGAACGAGGCGTCGGGGAACGGGAGTTCCTGGGCGTCGCCGCGGTGCAGCGCGACCTCGACGCCGGCCCGCGCGAACCGTTCGCGGGCGTCGGGGAAGAACTCGTCGGTGAGGTCGAGTCCGGTGACGGCGCAGCCGCGCAGAGCGGTGAGCAGGGCGACGTTGCCGTTGCCGGTGGCGACGTCGAGGTGGCCGGTGCCCGGTCCCGGGGCCAGGCGCGCCACCAGTTCCTCGGCGCCGGGCCGCAGCAGGTCGGCGACGTGCCGGTACTCGCCGTACGACCACATGGTGCGGTTGATCTCCTGGACGTTCCGGTCGATCGTCATGCGGATCCCCTTCAGAGTGTGAGCCGGGCGCCCAGGCCGGCGGCTTCGGCGCGGGCGAGGACGCTGTCCGCGACGGCCACGTCGAGGATCGACATGCCGAACGGGTTGCTGATCACGGTCTCGTGCGGGTCGCGGCGGCCCGGGTGGCGGCCGGCCAGCACGTCGCCGAGGGTGGCGTCGACGCGGCGGGCGCCGGGGCGCGCGGTGACGCCCTCGCGCGGCGCGCCGTCGGGGCCGAGCAGGGTGCCGGCCCGGTGCATGCGGCCCAGCAGCCGGCGCGGGTCGTCGCGGACCAGGCTCCAGTCGTCGACGACGACCGTGCCCGCCGCGAGCACCGCCGCCTCGGTGAGGTCGTCGAGCGAGACGTGGCAGACCAGGGCGCCCGGGCCGAGCCAGTCGGGCTCGATGTAGCCCTCGGTGACCGTGGTGACGGGGACGACGAGTTCGGCGTCCCGCACGGCCTGTCTCGGGTCCTGGGCGAGGACGGTCTCGATCCGCGCGGCCCCGGGCAGCGAGGCGGCGTACGCGGCGACGGACTTCGCGCGGTCGGGCGCCACGTCGTACAGGGTGATCCGGCGCAGGCTGGGCACGGTGTCCACGAGCAGCGCCACATGCGCCTGGGCCAGCGCCCCGCAGCCGATCAGCGCCAGTGCGCGCGGCTCCGGCACCGCCAGGTGGCGGACGGCGAGGGCGGTGACCGCGGCGGTGCGCATCGCGCTGATGTAGGCGGCCTCCATCAGGGCGCGGGGGCGCGCGGTCTCCGGGTCCAGGAGCAGGGTGAAGCCCTGGGAGCGGGGGATGCCGCGCCCGGGGTTGCCGATCGAGGCGTTGATGGTCTTCATGCCGATGACCGGCGGCCGGCCGTCCTGGACAAGCGCGCCGGGCATGGCCAGCAGCCGGGCCTGGTCGCCCTCCGGGGTGGTCCAGCCGAGGTACGCCTCCTCGGGCAGGACCGACCGTCCGGCGGAGTGCAGGGTGAGCGCCTCGGCCACCGCCGTCACGATGTCGACGCCTCGGGCGGCCTCGATGACGTCCGCGCGGGTCAGATAGCGGAAGTGGCTGTCGGGGTAGTGCTCGAAGTCCATGGCGGGCGGGGCTCCTTGACGTGAGGTCCGATGCTGGCGGAGAGACGTGCGGGGTGGTTCAGCCGGCGGTGGCGCGGGGCCCGCGCAGTACCGCGAGGGGGACGAGCGCGCCCAGCAGCAGCACGCAGGCGAGCGCGATCCAGCCGGTCGTGCCGAGCGCGAGGACGACGCCGGTCATGAGCACCGGGCCGGCGACCCGGTTGGCGACGGTGCGGCTGGTGTTGAACAGCACCAGGTAGGCGCTGCGCGCGCCCTGCGGCGCGAGTTCGAAGGACAGCGTCCACGAGGCGCCGACCTGGAGCAGTTCGGCGAAGGTCAGGAGGACGACCGCGGCCCCGAGCACCAGCAGGGCGCCGGTGCGGCCGAAGCCGGGCGCGGCGGCGAAGGCGAGGGCACCGCCCCCGAGCAGCAGGGCGGCGGCCGCGTACGAGTACCAGGCCCGCCGGGTGGTGCCGTAGCAGCGGTTGAGGGGGTACTGGAGTGCGATGCACAGCACGGTGTTGACGGCGTACAGGATGCCCACGTAGCGCTCGGGCACGTCGGTCTCGGTGACGAGCCACAGCGGGAACGCCACGTTGAGCACCGGCATCCACAGCGAGACCAGGGCGTTGTACGCGGTGAAGCCGAGCAGTCGTCGGTCCCTGAGGAGCGGGGCGACCCGGTCGTCGCCGACGACCGCCGCGGCCTCCTCGCCCCGCGCGGTGGCGTACACCCCGGCCACCGCGACATAGGCGACCGCGCCGCCGATCAGCAGCGGGCGGAAGGCGTCCGGGGCGCCCGACCCCAGCGCGACCCCGGCGATCAGACCGCCCAGGCTGATGCCGAGGTTGACGACGGTGCGCTGCACGGCCATCACCTTGGCGCGCAGGCTCTCGGGCGCCCGGGCGCCGACGTACGACTGGACCAGCGGGGGCGAGGACTGCTCGGTGACGGCGATGAGGGAGACCACCAGGAGGAAGGTCCACCAGCCGTCCACCCACAGGTAGCCGATCGTGGCCAGGGCGCGGACCAGCATCACGCCGATGAGCACCGGTTTCGGCCCGAAGCGCCCGGCCAGCCGGGCGAGGGGGACGGCGGCGACGACGGCGACGGCCCCGCCGATCGTCAGGCCGGCGCCGACGGAGGAGGTGCTGAGGCCGGCGACCTTGACGAAGTAGATGGTCGAGACGGCGAGGAACAGCCCCGTACCGGTCCACTCGATCAGCGCGGCGCCCTGGACCAGGGGCAGGAACTGCCGGAAACCGGTGCCCGCCTCCTGCCGGGCGGGGGTGGTGGTGCTCGTGCCCATGGTCAGTGCTCCTGGTGCTTCCTGTCGAAGAAGAGGCCCTCGCGGCGCAGCCGTTCCACGGCCGCGGCGATCTCCTTCGCGATGCCCTGCTCGTCCGCCCAGTCGTCGGAGTAGAGGGTGTCGCGGTACTTCTCGCCGCCGTCGGCGGCCAGGCAGACGGCGAGCCCGGCGCCGGTGCGGCCGTCGTCCTGATCGGCGAGCAGCGCGCGCACGGCGCAGCCGCTGGATCCGCCGAGCGTGACGCCCGTGTCCTCGGCGAGGATCCGGCAGACGGCGATCGCCTCGACGTCGTCGACCCGTACGGCGCGGTCGTAGGCGCCCGGGGCCTTGAGGAAGGCGGAGGGCCGGCTGGCTCCTATGCCCGGGATCAGCCGGCGCCCGGTGCTGCCCGAGACGGCCGTCGAGCCGTTCACGTCCACGGCGACCACGGCGACGCCGGGGCGGTGCCGGCGCAGATGGGCGCTGATGCCCGCGAGGGTGCCGCCGGTGGAGACCGGTACGTACACCGCGTCGAGGGCGGGGCCGGCCTGTTCGGTGATCTCGGGGCCGGTGGTGCGGCGGTGGATGTCGGGCGACGCCTGGTTCCCGTACTGGTCGGGCCAGCGGTATCCGGGGTTGCGCGCGCAGAGCTCGCGGACCGTGCGCAGCCGGCTCAGCAGGTAGCCGCCCTGGCCGTCCGGTTCGTCGACGACGATCGTGCGGGCGCCGCTCCCGGTGAGCGTGCGGAGCGTGGCGTGCGGGGTCTTGAGGTCGACCACGGCGAGGAAGGAGCAGTCGATGGCGGGCAGCAGCCGGGCCAGGGCGAGTCCGAGGTTGCCGGAGGTGGATTCCACCACCACCGTGCCGGGGGTGAGCGGCCGTTCGTCGTGCAGCGCCCGTAACAGGGCGACGGCGCTGCGGTCCTTCACCGATCCGGTGGGGCCGTGTTCTTCGAGCTTCAGTCCCAGACGCCGCACCCGGCCGCGGTGGGCGACGTCCAGGAGGAGTAAGGGAGTGCGGCGAATGGTCCGCGCGAGGACGGATGGGACGGGCGGCACTGCTTCCCCCCTGTGCGATGGTCGTCGGCCCTTCCGGTGGCCCGGCCGGGATGCCTCGCTGTGCGCCCTCAGACATTAGGCGGGCGCGCCCCGCTGTCACCATGCCGTTCGCCGGGGCGTTCGCCGTCGTTGGCGAGAACCGCGCTTGACGCGCCGTCGCCGTTCCGTATGCGCCTGGTCCGATGCCGGTGCCGGCCGGGGTCCTCGCGGGCGGTCGGCCGGGCAGGGGGTGCGGCGGGTACGTCGAAATGGCCGGTTCGGCTACGTCTCCGGACCACGACACGCCGTGGCGCGTCGGCCGGCGCGTCCGGTTCCGGGGCCGTGCGGGACGGTCGCCGCCGGCCGGGCGTCCCGGTGCGGCGGCAGGCGGCGACAGGCGGCGGCCCGGCCGTCCGTGTCCGGACGGCCGGGTTCCGTCGGCGGCGGGGTATGACCGCGCGGTCGGCGGGCGTTCCTCGCGAACCCGGTGGTGGTCAGCGGGCCTTCTTCACGAATTCGGTGGTGTACGTCCTGGCGAGGTCCACCTTCGCGTTCTTCAGGTTCGGGTTGAACGCCTTCAGGACCCGCTCGACGGTGGCGGGACCGTCCGGCGGCATGACGCCGTCCGTGGTGAACATGGGCAGGGTGCTCTCGATCGCCCGCGTGTAGAGGGCCTTTCCGCCGCCCTGCGCGTAGTCGGCGGGCATCTTCGCGGCGATCTCGTCCGCGCTGTGCGTGGACATCCACTTCAGCGTCCTGACGAAGGCGTTGGCCAGCTTCTGCACGGTGTCCTTGTGGCCGTCGACCCAGTCGGTCCGCATGTAGAGGCTGGAGGAGGGGTAGAGCCCGCCGAGGGCCTGCCTGGAGCCCTCCGGGGTGCGCATGTCGACGAGGATCCTGCCGATCTTCTTGTCCAGGACGGTGGCGACCGTGGGGTCGGTGGTCATGCCGCCCTGGATGTGGCCCTGCTGGAGCGCGGAGATGAACGTCTGCCCGGCGCCGACCGCCACGGGGGTGAACTCGCTGGTCTTCACGCCGTTGCTGACCGCGAGGTACTTCGTCAGGAAGTCGGTCGAGGAACCGATGCCGGTCACCCCGAGCTTCCTGCCCTTGAAGTCCTTGGCCGAGGTGATGTCGTCGGCCGCCTCGGCGGAGACGATCTCGACCTCGCCGGGGGCGTGGGAGAACTGGACGACGGACTCCACCTCCTTGCCCTTCACCTGGAGGTCGAGGGTGTGGTCGTAGAAGCCCACCGTGCCCTGGACGTCGCCGGAGACCAGGGCGGTCTCGGCCTGGACGCCCGCCGGTTCGGTCAGGAGCTGGACGGACAGGCCCTCGTCCTCGAAGTGGCCGAGCCGTTCGGTCAGCATCGCGGGCAGGTAGATGACCTTGTCCAGGCCCCCGACCATGATCTTGACCGTGCCGTCCCCGCCGGAGGCGGAGTCCGAGCCGCCGCAGCCGGTCAGGGTGGTCAGGGCGAGCACGCCGGCGGCGACGGCGGCCGGGAGCCGGAGGGATGTGCGCATCTGGTTCACGTCCTTGTGAAGGGCCGAAGGTGAGGGGGTCGGGAATCGGAGGCCGGAAGCCGGGCGGGCGGGGCCCCGGGGGTCGCGGTCCGGCGGTCCCGGAGGGCAGGGGGCGCGGCGCCGGACGGGCGGGCGGGGCCCCGCGCCCGGCCCGCCGCGGCGGCCGTCAGCGGGCGGCGCCGGCATCGGCCGGCTTCCACCGGAACAGCTTCTTCTCCAGGAAGGTCAGCAGGCCCTCGGCCAGCAGCGCGACGACCGCGAGGATCGCCATGGCGGCGTAGACGCCGGCCGCGTTGAACGTGCCCTGGGAGGCGGCGACCAGGAGACCCAGCCCCTTGGTGGCGCCGATGTACTCGCCGACGATGGCGCCGATGAGCGCGAATCCGAAGCTCACGTGCAGGCTGGTGAAGATCCACGAGGTGGCCGACGGGATGACCACATGAAGGGTGACCTGCCGGTCCCCGGCGCCCAGGACGCGGGAGTTGGCGACGAGGGCGCGGTCCACCTCCCTGGCTCCCTGGAACGCGTTGAAGAACACCGGGAAGAACACGAGGACGACCGCGGAGGCGACCTTCGAGGCCGGACCGAGCCCGAACCAGATGAGGAAGATCGGGGCGAGCACGATGCGCGGCAGGGCGTTGAGCACCTTGATGTACGGGCCGAGGACGTCGGCGGCGAAGCGGACCCGGCCCAGCGCGATGCCCAGCAGCACCCCGGCGACCACGCCGATGACCCAGCCCAGCAGCGCTTCGTGGAGGGTGTACCAGATCTGCTCCCAGAGGGAGCCCTGGGCGGTGCCGTCGACGACCCAGGTGCGGATCTGGTCCCAGATCTTCGACGGCATGGAGAAGTTGAACGGGTCGATGACCTCGGTGCGGGCGAGCCATTCCCACAGCCCGACGACCGCGAGGAGCACCCCGGCCCGGCTCCCGAGGACCAGATACGCGCGCCTGCGGGCGGTCCGCGCCCGCGCCCCGGACCGGTCGGTCCTCGCGACGGCGGTGGCGGCGGTGGCGGCAGTGGCAGTGGCGTCGGTCTCAGGCGGCATCGTGCGCACCCCTCTCGCGGGTGATGCGGACCTCTTCGCCGAGCGAGGACCAGATCTCCCGGTAGATCTCCACGAACCTGGCCTCCAGGCGCACCTGCTCGACCTTGCGGGGGCGGGGCAGGTCGATCTCGAAGACCTCCTTGACCGTGGCCGGTCCCGCGGTCATGACCACGACCTTGTCGGCCAGGGCGATGGACTCCTCCAGGTCGTGGGTGACGAAGACGACGGAGGCCCCGGTGCCGGCCCACAGGTCCAGCAGCTCGTCCGACATCAGGGCCCTGGTCTGCACGTCGAGCGCGGAGAACGGCTCGTCCATCAGCAGGATCTCGGGGTCGTTGACGAACGTGGCCGCGAGCGCGACGCGCTTGCGCTGGCCGCCGGACAGCTGGTGGGGGTAGCGGTCCTCGAAGGAGGCCAGTCCGACCCGGCCGAGCCATTCCCTGGCCCGGGCCCTGGCCTCGGGCTTCGGCGCCCCGCGGAAGCGCGGGCCCGCCATGACGTTGGACAGCACCGTCCGCCAGGGGAAGACGGCGTCCTGCTGGAAGACGAAGCCGATCCTGTCGTCGATCCCGCGCACCGGCTTCCCGCCCACCAGCACCTCCCCCTCGGTGGGCTCCTCCAGGCCGCTGACCAGGGTCAGGGTGGTCGACTTGCCGCACCCGGTGGGTCCCACCACGGCGACGAACTCGCCGCGCCCGATCGTGAGGTCCAGGTCGCGTACGGCGGTGTGGAGCGCCCCCGACGGAGTCCGGAACGCCTTGCTCGCCCCCCGCAGTTCGATGGCGGGGCTCGTTTCGCTGCTCATGGGCCGGGACGCTAGGCGCGGCCCGGCGCGGCGGGCAGCCTTGCGCCCACAACTCCGGCTTCTGCCCATAATCCGCGGTTCTGCTCGTTCTGCTCACGCCCGGGCGGCGAATGCCGGACGGGGGCTGGTCACGGGCGACGGCGGCGTCTACGTTGCGTTCACGCGAGGACGGAACGGAACACCGGGTTCCCACGGGTGGCGGAAGGCTGAGGACGAGCGCATGCGGTTTCACTGGCCCCGCCGGGTCTCCGCGCGGGTCCTGCTCATCCAGGTGGTCCTCACCACCGGTGTGATCATGCTCGTCACCGGGCTGTTCCTGGCCCCGCTCGGGCGTCAGCTCGACGATCAGGCGATGCGCCAGGCGCTCTCCATCGCCCAGACCGCCGCCGCGGAGCCGGGGCTGGCGCGGGATCTGACGACCACCGCCCCCGATCCCGCGGGCCCGGTGCAGACCCGGGCGGAGCACATCCGGCGCGCCACGAAGGCGTTGTACGTCGTGGTCATGGACACCCGGGGCGTGCGCTGGTCGCACACCGACGTCTCCCGGATCGGCCGGCATGTCTCGACCGACCCCAAAACCGCCCTGTCCGGGCGGGAGATCATGCAGATCGACGACGGGACCCTGGGCCGTTCGGCGCGCGCCAAGGTGCCGCTGCGCGACGGCGGCGGTGACGGGCGGATCGTGGGCGCGGTGTCGGTGGGCATCGCGTACGACGGCGTCCACGACCGGCTGCTGGCGGCGATTCCCAGTCTGCTCCTCCACTCGGGGGCGGCGCTCGCGGCGGGGGTGCTGGCCGCCTGGGCCGTCTCGCGGCGGCTGCGACGCAGCACCCACGGGCTCGCGTTCGCCGACATCTCCGCGCTGCTGGACGAGCGCGAGGCCATGCTGCACAGCATCCGCGAGGCGGTCCTGGCGCTCGACGCCGGGGGCCGGATCCGGCTGCTCAACGACGAGGCGCAGCGGCTGCTGGAGCTGGGCCAGGACGCCGTCGGGCGGACGCTGGGCGATGTGCTGCCGCCCGGCCGCACGGCGGAGGTGCTGGCGGGGCGGGTCGACGGCGCCGACCTGATCACGGTGTGCGGGGGCCGGGTGCTGATCGCCAATCGGATGCCGACGGGGGACGGCGGAGCCGTCGTCACCCTGCGCGACCGCACCGAGCTGGAGCTGCTCGGCCGTGAACTGGACGCGACGCACGGCCTGCTGGACGCGCTGCGCGCCCAGGACCACGAGCACGCCAACCGGCTGCACACGCTGCTGGGGCTGCTGGAGCTGGGCCGGCACGACGCGGCGCGGGAGTTCGTCGCGGAGGTGAGCGACGGGCACCGGGCCTCGGCGGAGCAGGTCGCGGAGCGCGTGAACGACCCACTGCTGTCGGCGCTGCTGGTGGGCAAGTCGGCGATCGCGGCGGAGCGCGGCGCGTCCCTGCGGGTGTCGCCGAACTCCGGGCTGCCGGACGCGGTGGTGGACCCGAGGGACCTGGTGACGGTCCTCGGCAATCTCATCGACAACGCGCTGGACGTCGCCACGCTGGTGGAGGTGGAGGTGCGCGCCGAGGGCCCCACCGCGGTCCTCCGGGTCAGCGACAACGGCCCCGGGGTCCCGCCCGGCATGCGCGAGCGGATCTTCACCGAGGGCTGGTCGACCAAGGAGTCCCCCGCGCACCGCGGGCGCGGCCTGGGTCTGGCGCTGGTGCGCCGGCTGGCCGAGCGCTACGGTGGCGCGGCCCGCGTCACCGCCCGGGCGGGCGGCGGCGCCGTCTTCACCGTCGTCCTGCCCGAGGCGCTCGGCGTCCGGCCGCCGACCGAAGTGGGAGAGTTGCGATGATCGATGTCCTGGTGGTGGACGACGACTTCCGCGTCGCGGAGATCAACGCCGCGTACGTGGCGAAGGTCCCCGGGTTCCGGGTCGCGTCGCGGGCGCACACCGCCGCGCAGGCGCTGGCGTTCCTGGAGCACGGCCATGCCGATCTGGTCCTCCTCGACCACTATCTGCCCGACGAGACGGGGCTGACGCTGGTGCGGCGGCTGCGCCAGCGCGGCCATCCGGCCGATGTGATCATGGTGACCGCGGCGCGCGACGTGTCGACCGTGCAGACCGCGATGCGGTACGGCGCCCTGCAGTACCTGGTCAAGCCGTTCAGCTTCGCCGGTCTGCGGGCCAAGCTGGAGAGCTACGCGGCGCTGCGCCGCGCCCTTGAGGGCGTGGGCCGCGGGCACGGCGAGGCGGAGCAGGAGCAGGTCGACCAGATCTTCGCCGCCCTGCGCACCTCGGCGACGGGGACGGGCACGGATCTGCCCAAGGGGCATTCGGCTCCCACGGCCGATGTCATCCGCCATGTGCTGTCGGCGGCCGAGGAGCCGCTGTCCGCCCTTGAGGTCGCCGCCCGGACGGGCCTGAGCCGTTCCACGGCCCAGCGGTACCTCAAGTACCTGGAAGGAGCCGGCCGCATCAGCCTCAGTCTGAAGTACGGTGACACCGGCCGGCCCGAACACCGCTACGCGTGGGCGCGGACCGGCTGAGCGGACGGCGCCCGTGCCGCCCGTTCCCCGGCTCTTCCGCGGGGCCGCTCCCGTTTCCGCGCGAAGGGCCCGTCCCGTTTCGCTCCGAGAGGTGGAGGGACCGTTCCATGAACCGACCTGTCACGAACCGGCGGACCGCCGGGCGTCCGCCGTCGTTCCGGTGCGCGCCCGCGGGTCCCGGCCGCGGACCGCTGCGATGAGCCCGTCCGGGGCGGCCGCCGTGGAGCTCACGGAGGCGGCCGCCGGTCTGCTGCGCCGGCTGCGCGCGGCCCATGGCCCGTTGATGTTCCACCAGTCGGGCGGCTGCTGCGACGGCAGTGCGCCCATGTGCTACCGGGACGGCGAGTTCCGCACGGGCGGTTCCGATGTGCTGCTGGCCTCGCTCCGGGTCGACGGGGTGCCGGAGGCCGTCCCGTTCTGGATCTCCCGGAGCCAGTTCGAGGTGTGGGCGCACACCCGGCTGATCGTCGACGTGGTGGAGGGGCGGGGCAGCGGGTTCTCGCTGGAGGCTCCGGAGGGGGTGCGGTTCCTGATCCGCTCGCGGCTCGTCGACCGGTGAGCGCGCGACGCACCCCGGCGGGAGGGCACGCCCGGCCGTACGGAGGACGGCCGCGGCGCGGCGCGTCATGGTGCGGCGGGCGCGCACCGGTTCTTCCCGTGCCCCCGGCGTCGGCCGATGTTCGCCGGTGTTTGCCATGACGGGAATTTCCTTTGGGGGCGCGACGCCCGCGACCGGATGGCCGCCCATGTCTCCGACCACGTCGGCGTGGTGCGGGCGCCGGGGGAACGGATCGCGGCGATCGTGGGCCACGACTGGGGTGCGACCCTCGCGTCCGGCAGTGCGCCGCCGCGGCCCGACGTGTTCACCTCGGTGGCTCTGCTCGGCGTCCCGTACATGCCCCGGGGCGGTCCCCGGCCCACCGACGTCTTCCGCCGCATCGGGGGCGTCGGCGAGTTCTACGTGAGCCTCTTCCAGACGCCGGGCCGGGCCTAGGCGGAGATCGAGCCCGATGTGCGCGGCCGGCCGGCCGGGTTCCACGCCGCGCCGTCCGCCGACGCGATGACGCCGGGCGGTACGGCGGACCCGTCGTCCGCCTGGGCGGCCGACGCGATCGCGCACTTCCCGGCCGCCCTGCCGGGCCTGGTCTCCTCCCATGTCCTGCGGGACTGCGGGCACTGGATCCAGCAGGAGCGCCCCGCCGACGTCAACCGCCTCCTCACCGCGTGGCTGCGGTCCCCGCAGGTGCGCGCCGCCGTTGGCTGAGCGCGCGCCCCGCCCGGGGAACACCGGTCGCACGGGGCGTCAGGGCCCCAGACTGCCGACGACCTCGGCCGTCGCCGTCAGGCCGTCCTGGATCGTCGGCGCCATGCTCGAACTCGCGAGGAAGAACCCGAGCAGGGCGCAGACCAGCGCGTGCGACATCTTCAGTCCGCCGTTGCGGAGGAAGATCACCGCAAGGATCAGCAGAAGCAGCACCATCGAGATCGAAATGGCCATGGCCAACCTCCTCCGCCGCGCCGGAATGCGGCATTCGGCCGCCAGTGTGACGCAGCGGGGAGGCCGTCCGGCGGACTGGCGTGTCCGCCATCCGGGTGTTGACCGGGTGTCACGCCCCCAGGGGAGCACGGGTTCCGCCGCCGGGGCGGATCCCCTCGTCGCGTGGCTGCCGTCCGCGGGTGCGCAGGAAGCGCTCCAGCCCCGCCAGGTCGTCGGTGTTGAGGTGGTCGACCCCGGCGGCGAGCAGCTCGGACCATACGGCCTCGCGCTCCGGCCCGGCGGCGTCCGGGGTGGCCCAGAACCGGACGCGCCGGCCGTCGCGGTGCGCGGCGTCGACGAGGGAACGCAGCCTGCGCCGTTCCGCCGCGGGGAAGGGGCCCGCGCCCAGCCAGCCGAACTCCGCGGTCCAACTGCCGCTGACGAGCGGGATGAAGGAGGCGGGGGCCGGGCCCCCGAGGTCGTCGGGCCGTCCGTCGTAGAAGGCGTACCGCGTGCGCTGCGCCGCCATCGGGGCGCGGGCCGCACGGTCGCCCGAGACGACCGGCGTGACGGCGCCGGGGCGCACCCGGCCGTCGCGGCAGGACGTCAGCATCGTCCGGTACCGCGCGAGCTGCCGGTCGAGTTCGAGGTAGGCGGCCGCTCCGTCGGTCTTGATGTCGACGAGGAGCTGGAGCGGTTCGCGGTGGCCGGGGTGGACCGTGCCGTGGTTGTCCCGGACCCGGGCCAGCAGCGGGTCGAGGTAGAGCGAGCGGAGGGTGCGGGCGGGGTCGAGCGCGGCGGCCTCGTGGGCGACCAGGAGGTCCCCGTCCACGAGGAAGACGTCCGCCTCGACGCTGGTGAAGCCGTGGTCGAGGGCGTCGCGCAGCGGGCGCGGGTGCAGATAGTCGTTGTGGGCGTGGGCCCGGCGCAGCGGACGCGGGCCCCGGCGGTCCCCGGCCGATGGCGCGGCGGCTGCCCCGGTGGCGGCGGCCGCCCGGAGGGGCAGCACCGCGCTCGTGGCCGCGGTGGCGAGTGCGGTGGTGAGGACGCTTCGGCGGGTCGGGAACGCCATGGGATCTCCGTAGGTCGTCGGGTACCCGGGAACGAAGTGCGGTCGGCCGGCGGCCCGGACGGTCCGGGCGGTGGTCCGGACTGGTCGGGCGGGAAGGTCCGGACGGATCGGCCGCGACCGAGTATGCGCCCTGAACATCGTCAACTTGCCTGTGTTCCCGAAGAGTTGACCGATCCGTCGCTCGGATGTCGATCGCCGTCGCCGCGGCCGTACGAGGCCGCGCCCGCGGTCGGCGGCCTGCTCGCGCGACGCCCCCGGTGCCCCGCCTCCCTCTGTCACAGAACTCCCTCAAATACCCTGGACTTCCCTTTCTCATGTACGTTGAGGGACATCAAGCTCCCGAACGTGGGCATGACGGCGAGAACGGGACGGCGTGGATGCGGCAGCTCTACTACTCGGTGGAACAGGTGGCGGGCCTGCTGGGGCTGCACGTGAGAACGGTGCGCGGCTATGTGCGGGACGGGCGGCTGCGGGCGACCCGGGTCGGCAGGCAGTACCGGATCAACGTTGAGGACCTGGAGGCGTTCACCGGCGTGCCCGCCCCCGCCCCGGCCCGCCGCTCCCGCCACACCGAGGTCTCCGGGATCGTGCGGATCGACGCGATCGGCCCCGAGGAGACCATGCGCCTGACCAATCTGGTCATGGCGGTCGCCCAGGGCCGACGGCCCGAGGACGGCGACGGCCCCCTGCGCGTGGAGACCGTCTACGACGAGGAGCGGGCCACCCTCAAGATCGTCGTCCTGGGCGGACTCGCCACCACGGCGGACCTGTTGAAGATCATCGACTCCCTCATGGAGGAACCGGAATGAGCGGCATCCACGCGTCGGCGGAGGACCGTCCCGCCCCCGACACGCTCCAGCACCTCTCGGGCGTCCCCGTCCTCGTCCGGGCGGCGGACGGCGCGCCGCTGCGCGACGAGCAGGACGCGCTCGACCTGATCGGCACGGCGTTCCACCACGAGGCCGCCTGGGTGGTGGTGCCCGCCGCCCGGCTGACGGACGACTTCTTCCGGCTGCGGACGGGCGTCGCGGGCGGCATCGTCCAGAAGTTCGCCAACTACCGCCTGAGACTGGCCGTCGTCGGGGACATCTCCCGGCACACCGAGGCCGGCGGGGCGCTGCGGGACTTCGTCCGCGAGAGCAACCGGGGCGCCCAGCTCTGGTTCCTCCCCGACATCGACGCCCTGGGCGCCAGACTCGCCGGGGGCTGACGACGGCGTACGGCGGCTCGCGGCGGGCGCGCCCGTTCCCGGACGGCCGGGCCGGAGACGGGCGGTGCCGGGAACGAGCAGGCCGGGAACGGGCAGGCCGTACGGCCCCTACGGGGACCGGGCGGTCACCCGGCCCGGCGCCCGGCCGTCGGCCCGTGCTCCGCGTCCGCCGGGGCGGACCCCCCGGGCCCGCTGATCTCCGCCCAGCCGACCGTGCGGTCGCACCAGCGTTCCAGCAGGACCCGGTCATGGCCCACGGTCAGCAGCCCGGCCCCGGACTCGCGGCGGTAGTCCTCGACGACCGCGACCAGCGCGGCGGTCGTCGAGGCGTCGAGCATCGCCGTCATCTCGTCGCAGATCAGCCAGCGCGGCCGCAGGACCAGCGCCCTGGCCAGACAGGCGCGTTGCAGTTGGCCGTCGCTCACCTCGTGCGGACGCCGCTCCAGCAGCTCGGCGGTGAGCCCGACGGCCGGCGCCAGCTCGGCCACCCGGCCCGGCGCCTCGGCGCGGCGGCCGGTCGCGCGCAGCGGCTGGGCGATGAGTTCGCGCAGGCTGAGCCGAGGGTCGGCGGACAGCCTGGGCTGCTGGAACACCACGCCCACGGCGGTGCGCTGCTCCCTCGGGGCGCGGTGGCGCCAGCCCCGTACCGGTGTGCCGTCGAGCACGAGCGTGCCCGCGTCCGGCCGGTGCAGCAGGGCGGCGACCCTGGCCAGGGTGGACTTGCCGCAGCCGCTCGGGCCCAGCAGCCCGACGGACTCGCCCGGCCGGACGGTCAGCGAGACGTCACGGACGACGGGGGCGCGGCGGTCGTATCCGGCGGTGATGCGGGTGAGCTCAAGCACGGGCGGGTTCCTCCGCGTCCGCCGGCGCACCGTGGTGGCAGGCGAGACGGCCGTCGAACGGGGGCGGTACGGAGCAGCGGTCGTCGGCGCGCGGGCAGCGGGCCGCGAACGCGCAGCCGTCGGGGAGCGCCCCGAGTTCCGGGGGCATTCCGGGGATCGGCGCGAAGGCGCGCTCGGGCAGGGCGTCGAGCAGGCCCCGGGCGTACGGGTGGCGGGGCCCCGGCTTCCCGAAGAACCCTTCCGCGTCCGCGAGTTCGACGATGCGTCCGGCGTACATCACGGCGACGCGGTCGGCGATCCGCTCGGCGGCCGCCAGGTCGTGCGTGATGATCAGGAGGGCTCTGCCGTCGTCGGTGTGGCGGCGCAGTTCGTCCACGGTCCGCTCGACCAGGTCGCGGTCGAGTCCGGTGGTCGGTTCGTCGGCCAGCAGCAGCGGGGCGTCGCCGATGAGGGCGAGCGCGGTGGCGGCGCGCTGGGCGAGGCCGCCGGAGAGTTCGTGCGGGTAGCGGTCCAGGTGGCCGGCCGGGAACGCGGCGCGTTCGGCGGCCCGTTCCGCGGCGGCGCGCAGCTCCGGTCTCCGGGTGCCGGTCAGTTCGCGGAGAGTCTCCTCCAACTGGGCCCGGACGGTGCGGACGGGGGTGAGGTGGGCCGCGGGGCTCTGCGGCACGAGTCCGACACGACGGCCCCGTACCGTGCGGGCGAGGGTCTTCTCGTCGGCGGCGAGGAGGTCGGTGCCGTCCCGGAGCACCGCCGAGCCGCCGGTCTCCGCGTTGCCGGGGAGCAGTCCCAGCAGCGCGGAGGCGAGGACGGACTTGCCGCAGCCGCTCTCGCCGACCAGCGCCAGGCACTCCCCCGCCGCGAGGTCGAACCGCGCGTCGGTGACGGCCGCGACGTGCCGGCCGCCGCGCATCCGGAAGCGGACCGTGAGCCCGCGTACGGAGAGGACCGGTGCCACGGGGTCCGGGGTCCCGGTGTCCGGGGCCGGTGGTCGCCGGGTGGTGGTCACAGCATCAGCTCCGATCGGCGGCGCGGATTGATCCGTTCCCGCCAGGCACTGGCGAGGCCCGCCAGGGCGAGGGTGGGGACGATCAGGAACAGGCCGGGGAAGAGCGTCGGCCACCAGTCCCCGGCGAGCAGCGAGCCGCGCGCCGTCTGCACGAGGTTGCCGAGGCTGGCCTGGTGGGTGGGCAGTCCCAGCCCGAGGAAGGAGAGGGCGGACTCGTGCCACATGGCGTGCGGCACCATCAGCACCGCGGCGAGACCCGCCTGCGGCAGCACGGCGGGCAGCAGGTGCCGGACGACGACCCGGCTCCGGGAGGCGCCCCCGGAGATCGCCGCGTCGATGAACGGGCGGGAGCGCAGCGAGAGCACCTCGGAGCGGACGATCCGGGCGGTCGACAGCCAGTGGGTGAGGGCGATGGAGACGATGACCGGACCGATGCCGGGCCGGAACATGGCGACGATGAAGATGCCGAGGAGCAGATGCGGCACGGAGGAGAAGGTGTCCACGAGCCGCATGACGAGGCGGTCGGTCCAGCCCCCCGCCGCCGCCGCGAGCGCGCCGACGGCGGTGCCGACCACGGTGGCGGTGAGTCCGGCGACGACGCCGACGAGCAGGGACACGCGCAGCCCGTAGACGCAGCGCAGCAGCAGGTCGCGGCCGACGTCGTCGGTGCCGAACGGGTGTTCCCAGGACGGCGGCCGGAGCCGGGCCGAGAGGTCGACGGCCTGCTGGTCGAGCTGGACCAGCGGGGGCACGAGGAGGACGGCCAGCAGCACCGCGGCGACGATCCCGGCGGAGGTGTACAGCCGGACGCGGCGGCTGGTGCGGCGGGAGGATCCGAGAACGGTGTCAGCCATCGAAGCCCACTCTCGGGTCGGCGAGCGCGTACAGCACGTCGGACAGCAGGTTGCCGACGACGACCGCGACGGTGGCGAGCACCGTGAGCGCGGCCAGCAGCGGGAAGTCGACGGCGGTGGCGGCCTGCACGGTGGCCGCGGCGATGCCCGGCCAGCTGAAGACGGTCTCGACGAGCAGGGCGCCGGTGATGAGTTCGGGCACGCGGGAGCCGATCAGGGTGAGCATCGGCAGCATCCCGGAGCGCAGCGCGTGGCCCAGGAGCACGGTGCGTTCGCGCAGTCCGCGGGCGCGGGCGCCGCGCACCGGGTCCTCGTCGAGCGCGTCGGCGACGCCCTGGCGCACGTAGAGGAAGAACCAGGGCAGCTGCGAGATGCCGAGCACGGCGGCGGGGAGCACCAGATGGGCGACGACCTGGCCGAAGGTGACCGTGTCGCTGGCCGGGTCGGTGAGGCCGCCGGCCGGGAGCGCGCCGAGCTTCAGGGCGAAGAACCAGATGGCGAGCAGCCCGAGCCAGAAGGCGGGGGCGGCTTCGAGGGTGTACGCGGCGGATCCGGCGCACCGGTCGACCAGGCCTCCGGGCCTGCGGGCGGCGAGCACGCCGAGTGCGGTGCCGAGCACGATGGCGACGACGAAGGCGGTCCCGGCGAGGAGCACGGACCAGCCGAGACGCTCGCCGATGACGTCGGCGACGGGCTGGCGCATCACGCTGGAGTCGCCGAGGTCGCCGTGGAGCGCGGCGGTCAGCCAGTTCCACCAGCGGGTCACCAGGGGCTGGTCGACGCCGAGGTTGGCCCGCAGCTGGTCGAGGTTCTCCTGCGAGGCGGTGAGCCCGGCGGTGCCCGCGTAGGCCTTGACCGGGTCGAAGGGGGAGGCCGCGGCGACGGCGAAGACGCCGAAGGTGACGACGACGAGGACGGGGAGGGCGAGCAGCGCCCGCCGTCCCGCCATCCTGCCCATCGGCCCCCAGGGGAGGCGGTGGCTCACTTCTTCGGGGTCCAGTCCTCGACGTTCCACCACGGGCCGGTGGCGAGGCCGTGGTCGTGCGGCTCGACCTGCGTGGTGAGGGCGCCGAAGCGGTCCTTCACGACGTAGAGGTGGTCGATGTGGGTGAGGAAGGTGTAGCCGGGGTTCTTCACCAGTTCGCGCTGGACGGTGTCGTAGGCGGCCTTGCGCGCGGCCTTGTCGCCGCTCCTGCGGCCCTGTTCGAGGGCCTGGTCGACCGTCTTGTTCTCGTACCACGCCATGTTGTTGAAGCCGTCGCCCGCGAGGGAGGACTTCAGCATGGGGTACTGGTCGAAGTCGGGGTCGGCGGGCGCTCCGCCGCCGGCGAGGACGGCGTCCTGCTTCATCCGGGGCTCGATGACCTCCCAGGTGCCGGCCTCGGTGGTGATGTCGATGCCGGCCTTCTTGGCGTCGGAGGCGTAGGCGAGCGCGTGGTCCTGGCGGAGCTTGTCACCGGTGAGGTACCAGAGCGGGAACGCGGCGCGCACGCCGTCGCGGACGCGGACGCCGTCCTTGCCGGGCTTCCATCCGGCGTCGTCGAGGATCTTCTTCGCGGCGGCCAGGTCGTGGGGGCGTTCGGTGCCCTTGGCGAACCACTCGCTGTCGGTGGGGACGGGCCCGTAGGCGGGCTTGCCCGCTCCGTTGAGGATGGAGCCGACCATGGCCTGCCGGTCGACGGCGACGTCGAGCGCGCGCCGGATCGCGGTGTCTCCCGTGACCTTGTTGTGGGTGGGGAGGGTCACGGTGCGGTAGTCGTAGGTGGTGGCGGCGTAGCTCTTCATGCCGGCGTCCGCGGCGAAGCCCTTGGCCAGGTTGGGCGGCAGGATGGCGCCGTCGAGCTCGCCGGAGCGCAGCCGGGTGGCGCGCACGTCGTCGTCCTTGATGATCACCATGGTGAACTTCTTCACCTTCGGCGCGCCGCCCCAGTAATCGGGGTTGGCCCGGAAGCTGAGCTTCTCGCCCTTGGACCACTTGGTGAGGAGGTAGGGGCCGGTGCCGATGGGGTGGGTGGTGAAGCCGCCGGTGTTGACGTCCTGTCCGGCCGCGACGTGTTCCGGGGCGATGGGCAGGACGGTGCGGTGGGCGAAGGGCGCGTAGGGGTACTTGAGGTGGAAGACGACGGTGTCGTCCCCGGTCGCCTCGACGCTCTTCACGGCGTCGAGCTCGGTGCGGGAGGCGTTGTTGGTCTTCGGGTCCAGGATGGTGCGGTAGGTGAAGACGACGTCCTTGGCGCCGAACGGCTTGCCGTCGCTGAACTTCACGCCCTTGCGGAGCCTGTACGTGTACGTCAGTCCGTCGGCGCTCACCTCGGGCAGGGCGGTGGCCAGCGCGGGCCGCAGCTTCATGTCCGCGTCGAGGGTGAGCAGCCCGTCGAATATCTTGGAGTTGCCGTCCTTGCCGTAGCCCAGGAGCGGGCTGAGGCTGTCGGGCTCGTAGGCGATGCCCACCACCGCCGAGTCGCCCGCGCCCGAACCGGAGCCGCCGTCCGAGCCGCCCGGCTTCGAGCAGGCCGCCGCGGTCAGCGACAGCGCGGTCGCCAGCGTCACGACGACCGCTCCCCGTATCGATCGGCCCGTCATCACTCTGCACACCCCTTATTGAAGATCGACTGTTGTTGCGAATCCGTCGCAATTAAACAGCAGGTAAAGGGGTGCGCGGTACCCGGCCCGGCGTCGGACGGCGGGCCGGGGGCGCGCTTCAGGCCGCTCCCGGCCCCAACTCCCTCCGGGCAGCCGGGCGTTCCTCACGGCCGGTCGGGGCGGGGGACGTTCCGTGATTCCGGCGGCGGGGTCCGCCGCGACGTCCGGCGGCAGGCGGCCGGCCTCGCCCCGGCGCCGGGGCGCGGTCAGCGGTCCGCGGCCGCCGGGAGGACGACGATCCGGCCGGTGCCGGCGCCGTCGGCGACCCGCTGGACGGCGTCCGCTGCCCCGGCCATCCCGACGCGCTCGCTGACCAGCGGTTTGACGACGCCCCGCGCGACGAGCCGGGTGAGCTCGTCATGGCAGGCGCGGACCGCGGCCGGGTCCTGGGCGGCGTAGAGGCCCCAGTGGAGGCCGAGGATGGAGTAGTTCTTGACGAGCGCGTGGTTGAGGGCCGGGGCGGGCACGGTTCCGCTCGCGAAGCCGACGACGACGATCCGCCCCTCGAACGCGACGCATTTGGCGGACTTGGCGTACGCGTCGCCACCGACCGGGTCGTAGACGACGTCGGCGCCGCGCCCGCCGGTGAACTCCTTGACCGCGGCGACGACGTCCTCGGCGAGGCGGTCGACGACCAGGTCGCAGCCGAGCGCGGCGGCCACCCCGGCCTTCCGCGGCCCGGAGACCACGCCGACGACGGCGGCCCCGGCGGCCTTGCCGAGCTGGACGGCCGCGCTGCCGACGCCGCCGGCCGCCGCGTGGACGAGGAGGGTCTCGCCGGCCTGGAGGCGCGCCCGGCGGTGCAGGCCGAACCAGCCGGTCTGGTAACCGATGTGCAGGGCGGCGGCCTCGGCGTCGTCCAGGTCTCCGGGAGCAGGCAGCAGGGCCGCCCGGTCGGCGACGGCGTACTCGGCGAACCCTCCGTCCGGCAGGGCGACGGTGGCCAGCACCCGGCGCCCGTCCGGGGTCTCGCCGCAGACCTCCACGCCGGGTGTGAACGGCAGCGGGGGCCGCACCTGGTACTGCCCCCGGCAGAGCAGCGCGTCGGGGAAGTTGACGTCGGCCGCGCGCACCCTGAGGAGCACATGGCCGTCGCCGGGCACGGGCCGGCCGGTCTCCTCCAGCCGCATCACCTCGCGCGGCTCGCCGTTCCGGTGCACTCGCCATGCCTGCATGAGGGGCCTCCACGACACTCTCGGCGTCACCGCGGCGACGTTGAGGGCGTTGCCGCTGCGCGCACATACTAAGCGGTCGCTTGATGCCTGGGAACAGCCCGGAAGGGACGTGAGGCGGCGCACAGTCGCACCCCACCGCCCCAGAAATACCCCCCGGGGTATTAATGTTGACCTGGACGAGAGATACCCCCCGGGGTACATGAGGGAAGGAGACGTGTCGTGTTCTTCGTCGACACCTTGGAGACGGCGGGCCTCGGCAACCGCAGCTATCTGACGGGCGGACGGCGGACCGCCGCGGTCGTGGACCCGCCGCGCGACTTCGACCGGGTCATCGCCGCGGCAGCCCGGCGCGGCGTGCGCGTCGCCCTGGTGGTGGAGACGCATCTGCACAACGACTACGTGTCCGGCGGCCTGGAGCTGGCCCGCGTCACCGGGGCCCGGTATCTGGTGCCCGCCGCGGCGGCGGTCTCCTTCGACCGCGTCCCGGTGTCCGACGGCGACGTCACGGCGGTGGACGAGGGCCTGGCGCTGCGCGCGCTCGCCACGCCGGGGCACACCCCGCACCACACCTCCTATGTGCTGGAGGAGGACGGCCGCGCCGTCGCCGCCTTCACCGGCGGGTCGCTGCTGATCGGCGGCGTGGGCAGGCCGGACCTGGTGGAGCCGCGGCTCACCGTCGAACTGGCCCGGGCCCAGCACGCCTCCG
Source organism: Streptomyces tyrfis (assembly GCF_037034285.1). NCBI lineage: Bacteria > Bacillati > Actinomycetota > Actinomycetes > Kitasatosporales > Streptomycetaceae > Streptomyces > Streptomyces tyrfis. The sequence goes on from NZ_JBAGJZ010000016.1 coordinate 99,445, forward strand.
CCCACCGCCTGGCGGACGAGCTCGACGACGCGGTCCCCGTCCTTCCGACGCACGGTTTCGGCAGCTTCTGCTCCTCCTCGCAGGCCGAGGGGACGGCGTCGACGATCGGCGACGAGCGCGTGCGCAACGCCGCGCTGGTGAAGGACGTCGACGCCTTCGTCGCCGAGCTGCTCGCCGGCCTGGACGACATTCCCGCGTACTACGCGCACATGGGCCCCGCCAACGCGGCGGGCCCGCGCCCGCTGGACCTGACGCCGCCCGGCCCGGCCGACGCCGAGGAGATATCCCGGCGCCTGGCCGCGGGCGAGTGGGTGGTGGACCTGCGCAGCCGGATCGCGTTCGCCGAGGGGCATGTCGCGGGGGCGTTCAACTTCGAGGGCGAGGGACAGCCGGCGACCTACCTGGCCTGGCTGATCCCCTGGGGGAAGCCGGTCACCCTGCTGGCCGCCACCGCCGACGACATCGCGCACGCGCAGCGGGAGCTGGCGCGGGTCGGCCTGGACCGCCCGGTGGCCGCGGCCACCGGCGCGCCCGAGGACTGGGTGAGCGGGCCGGCCGGACTGCGGTCGTTCGGCAGGTCGGACTTCGCGGGGCTGGCGGCCGCCCGCGCCCGCGGCGAGGACCCGGTGGTCCTCGATGTGCGCAGGGCCGCCGAGCGCGCCGCCGGGGCTCTCGCGGGAGCGGTGCACATTCCCGTGCACGAGCTGCCGAAGCGGCTGGCCGAGGTGCCGCCGGGCGTGGTGTGGGTGCACTGCGCGGGCGGGATGCGGGCGGCGATCGCCGCGTCGCTGCTGGACGCGGCGGGACGCGAGGTGGTGGCCGTCGACGACGGGTTCGACGCCGCCGCGCCGGCCGGCCTGGAGCTGACCGTCCCGGCGCGCGCCTCATGATCCGCCGCCTCCCGCCCCGCGCCCGGGGAGCCCTCCCCCGTCCCTCGTCGCCCTCGTCCCGCCTGCCTCACCCGTACGCCCCGCGCCGTCGCGCGGGCCGTCCGTCGGGCGCCGCCGTATGACCACGCTGGTCCTGGCGCTCGCGGCGGGCACGGCGGTCGGTCTGGCACTCGGGGGGCTGGGCGGCGGCGGCAGCGTCCTCGCCGTGCCCGCCCTGATCTACCTGCTCGGCTTCAGCCCGGCCGCCGCGACCACCGCCGGTCTGCTGATCGTCGTCGCCACGTCCCTCACCGGGCTGGTCGCCCACGCCCGGGCGGGCGGGGTCCGCTGGCGCACCGGCGGGCTCTTCGCGGCCGCCGGAGTCGTCCCGGCGGCGCTCGCCGGCGCGCTGTCCGCGCGGATCCCACCCGGGCTGCTGACCGCGGCGTTCGCCGTCCTCGCGGTGGTCGCCGCGGTACGGATGATCCGTCCCCGCCCCGCCCCGCCGGAGGGGGACGGCACGGCGGACGCCGTGCCGCCGGGGCGGGCGGTGCGGGCGGGCGCCGGTCTCGGCGCCGTCACCGGGCTGCTCGGCGTGGGCGGCGGCTTCCTCGCGGTCCCCGCGCTGGTCACCGTGCTGGCCCTGCCGATGAGCGCGGCGGTCGGCACCAGTCTGCTGGTCATCACGGTGAACTCCGCGGCCGCGCTGGTCACCCGTCTCGCCACCCCGGCCCCGCTCGACTGGGCGGTGATCGCCCCGTTCACCGCGGCGGCGGTCCTGGGCGCCTGGGACGGGCGGCGGCTGGCCGCGAGGATCTCCACGGCCGCGCTCCAGCGCGTGTTCGGCGCGACGTTGCTGGCCGTGGCCCTGTTCATGCTCGTCGACGCCGTGACATGAGCGGTGCGCGCACCGCTCATGTCCGGGGGCGGAAGCCGGTCCCGCGCGGTTGCCCGGCTCCGGCGCCCGCCCCCGGCGGACGGTTCAGGCCAGCGACAGGAAGAGCTTCTCCAGTCGCGCCCGCATCCGGTCGCGGTCCTCCGGCTCGCTCCCGCCGTCGGCCATGCAGTGCTGGAGGCCGGTCGCGATGATCGCGAATCCGGCGCGGTCGAGCGCCCGCGAGACGGCCGCCATCTGTGTGATGACGTCCTCGCAGTCCCGGCCCTCCTCGATCATCCGGATGATCGCCGCCAGCTGTCCCTGAGCGCGGCGCAGACGGTTGAGGACCGACTTCAGTTCGTCGGCCGCCATGTCGAGTTCCACACACCCTCCTCCTGATACCCCGAGGGGTATTCTACCCTGAACGGGGAAGGACGGACCGAGTCCCTCCGCATCCCCGGTGAACGAAAGGAACATTGTTCGTGACCAGCCCCGCCTCCCTCTCCCCCGCCCAGGCCGCGGCCCGGCTCGCGGAGTTCACCGTCGTCGACGTGCGCGCCCCCGGCGAATACGCCTCCGGGCACGTCCCCGGCGCGCTGAACATCCCGCTGGACCGGCTTCCCGAGGCCGTGCCCGCCCTCAAGTCCGCGGCGGCCCGCGGCCCGCTGCTCATGGTGTGCGCCTCCGGCGTCCGCTCCACCCGGGCCTGCGACATCCTCGCGGCGGCCGACGTCGAGGCGGCGACGCTGTCGGGCGGCACCTCGGCCTGGGAGGGCGAGGGCCGCGCCGTCGACCGTCCCGCCGGCGGCCGGACCGTCTGGCCGATGGAACGTCAGGTCCGGCTCGCCGCCGGTTCGCTCGTGCTGGCGGGCCTGCTCGCGGGCCTGCGCTTCCCGGCCGCGCGCTGGATATCGGCCGGTGTCGGCTCGGGGCTGGTCTTCTCCGCCGTGAGCAACACCTGCGGCATGGCGGCGGCCCTGTCGAAGCTGCCGTTCAACCGTGTCCCGCGCTCGGCCGCGGACCTGGACGCGACGCTGGCGGCCCTTCAGGGCTGACCCGTCCCGTCCACGGGAAGGAGCCGGTCGCGCGGGCGCGTGACCGGCTCCTTCCCGTGCCGACGGGTCAGAGCTCGTCCCGGACCAGGGCGAGCAGCCGGTCGAGCACCCGGGGGCCGCCGGCGCGCAGCCCGTCGTGCTCGTACTCGTCGGTGACCCAGGTGCGCAGGCCCCGGACGGCCGCCGCCGTGCGCAGCGCGTGCCCGGTGTCGACGTACATGTCGTCGTGGTAGACGGCGGCGGCGACCGGCACCTCGTTGGCGGCCAGGCGCGCCGGGTCGTAGAGCGGGGCCCAGTCGGTGCGGGCGGCGAGCAGTTCGGCGGTCTCGCGCAGCGGGCGCAGCGCCGGGTCGACGTCGAAGTGCCAGGGGTGGGCGGTCTCCCCGGTGAAGAGAACCGGGCCGTCGCCGTTCAGCGCCGCGGCCGCGTCGAACCGCGGGAACTCGGTGCGTATCCGCTCGGCGGACCAGGCGGTGGGGCGTTCGTCCTGGGCGTAGATCGCCTCGTGCATCAGCGCGTACAGCGGGTGCCCGGCGAACGAGGTGGCGGCGCGCACGGCCTCCTGGAAGGCGTCGGAGAGCTCGGGGCCGCGCGGGGTGCGGACGAAGGCGTTCTCCAGCAGGTAGTGCAGCTGGTGGCTGCCGCTGCCGCCGCCCAGCATGATGCCGAGGGACTGGAAGGCCTCGGGCGTGAGCCGGTGTCCGGCGCTCTCCGGGCGGTGCTCCGCGAGGTGGGCGGTGATCCGCCGGGCGCGTTCGACGTCCTGCGGGTACCGGGCGTAGTGGGCGGCGACCTTGCGTTCGACGCGCGGATAGGCGGCCCGGTAGACGTCGTCGGCGTGCGCGTCCAGCGAGGGCAGCCCGCCGGTGATCAGGACGGCGCCGAGCCCCTCGGGCGCCGCCGAGAGGTAGCGCACGGCGCAGAAGCCGCCGAAGGACTGGCCGAGGACCGTCCAGGGTGCGCCGCCGGTCAGCCGGGGACGGATGGTCTCGCAGTCGCGCACGATGGCGTCGGAGCGGAAGTGCGCGAGGTAGTCGGCCTGTTCGCGGGGGCCGCCGCGCAGCGGGAGGGTCTGCCGGTTGGCCGGGGTGGACAGCCCGGTGCCGCGCTGGTCGAGGAGCAGCACGCGGAACTCCCGCACGGCCCGGCCCAGCCACGCCTCCGCGCCGATGAAGCGCCGGGCGCCGAATCCGGGGCCGCCCTCCAGATAGAGCAGCCAGGGCAGGTCCTCGCCCGCGTGGTCGCTCGCCACCGCTTCCCTGCCGAAGATCTCGATCTGCTCTCCGTCCGGATCCGCGTGGTCGAGCGGGACCGGGAAGAAGTGGTCGGTGAAGACGATGCCGGGGTGCCGGTAGCTGCTCACGAGGTGCTCCTGAGTCCGATGTGCCACGGACAGTTCAGCAGACGGCGCCGGCGCGGGCGGGCGGGGGCCGGGCGCCCGGCGCCGGACCCTACCGGCCGCGCCGGTAGCTGCTGCCGTCCGCGGGCCGGACCAGCAGCCCGGCCACCACCAGGTGGCGGCGCAGCGCCGAGAAGTCCTCGTGCACGGTCAGCAGCGCCTCGTCGACCTCGCGTTCGGTGTAGCTCCGCCCGCGCTCGAAGAGCGTCTCCGCGAGATGCGCCAGGAGTTGTTCGCGGCGCGCCGCCCTGCGCGGGATCGCCGTGAGCCGCCCGTGCGAGAAGAGGGCCTGGACCGGTCTGGAGTCGCCTGTGCGGTTGTCTGACATGGCAGGGAGCGTGGCAGGCGGCCGCGCCGTGGGCAACGTGTTTTGGCCGCGCCCTCGGAACGGAGCCGGGCGGGGCCCTCCCGTACGGTGTGCACCGATGACCCACGGGTGCTCAGGCGCCCTCAGGACGAAGGCGGTTCCCCATGTCCCTGTTCGATCTGCCCGTCGAGGAGCTCCGCGACTACCGAAGCCGGTCCACGGAGCCGGCGGACTTCGACGCTTTCTGGTCGAAGACCCTCGACGAGGCACGGTCGTACGAGCTCGGCGCCCGGTTCGAGCCGCGCGCGGACACCGGGCTGAAGACCGTGGACGTGTACGACGTGACGTTCGCGGGGTTCGGCGGGCACCCGGTGAAGGGCTGGTTCGTCCTGCCCGCCGGGACCGCGGAGCCGCTCGGGCTGGTGGTGGAGTTCATCGGCTACAACGGCGGCCGGGGGCTGCCCCACTCGCATCTGCTGTGGGCGTCGGCCGGGTTCGCCCACTTCGTGATGGACACCCGGGGCCAGGGCAGCGGCTGGCTCGCCGGCGACACCCCCGACCCGGTGGGCAGCGGCCCCTCGTTCCCCGGCTTCATGACCCGGGGCATCGAGGACCCGCGTTCCTACTACTACCGGCGGGTGTTCACCGACGCGGTGCGGGCGGTGGAGGCGGCGCGCTCGCATCCGCTGGCGGACGCGTCGCGCACCGCGGTCGTCGGGGAGAGCCAGGGCGGCGGCATCACGCTCGCGGTGGCCGGGCTGATACCCGATCTGGCGGCGATCGCGCCGGACGTCCCGTTCCTGTGCGACTTCCCCAGGGCGCTGACCGTCACCGACCGCGCCCCGTACCGCGAGGTGGGCAACTACCTCAAGACGCACCGCGACCGGACCGAGCACGTCAGGACCACGCTCTCCTACTTCGACGGGGTGCACTTCGCCGCGCGCGGCCGGGCGCCCGCGCTGTTCTCGACGGCGCTGGAGGACATGACCTGCCCGCCGTCGACCGTCTTCGCCGCCTACAACGCCTACGCCCACCGGGACAAGGCCATCGAGGTGTACGACTTCAACGACCACGAGGGCGGCGGGCCGTTCCACAAGGCCGTGCAGCTGGGCTGGCTGCCCGGGAAGCTGGCCGCCTGACCGTCCCGCCCTCCGCCCGTCCGTCGGCCCGCCCGTCGGCCCGGCCGCCCGACGGGCGGGCGGGCGCGTGATCCGCCGCGCGCGTCGCCCGCCGGGGAACGCGGACGGGCCGGGGGGAGCGGCGGGGCGCCCCGGGGTGCGCGCCCGGACAGGCCGTGCGCTCCGGGGCCCGGCGGGGCAGGGCCCCGGGCCGGGCACGACCGGGCGCGTGCGCGACGCCCTACGCGGGCGCCCCGCCCGGCGTCCCCGCCTCCCCGGCCGGACTCTCGACCTTCTTCACCCTTACGTCGTCCGGCCCGATCCGCCGGCCGTCGGCCGAGCGGACCTCCAGCGTCCGGGGCGGCCGGCCCCCGCGCAGGTCGACCATCTCCGAGTGCGGCTCGCCGACGTCGAAGAAGTGCGCCTCGCCCCACTGCCGCAGTGCCACGACGACCGGGAAGAGGTCCCTCCCCTTCGGCGTCAGCACATACTCGTGGTGGGCGCCGCCGGCGGCCGCCGGGACCATGTCCAGCACACCGCCCGCCACCAGATCGCGCAGGCGCGCCGCGAGGATGTTCTTCGCCACGCCCAGGCCGCGCTGGAACTCCCCGAAGCGGCGGCTGCCGTCGAACGCGTCGCGGACGATCAGCAGCGACCACCAGTCGCCGATCGCGTCGACCGAACGGGCCACCGGGCACTCGCTCCGGTTGAAACGCGTCCGCTTGACCACATCGTCCTCCCTCACCCAGTCGGTTGCAACATGCTACCAACCCGCACTACGGTCCAACGTGGTAGCAAGTTGAAACCATCATGCTGGAGGGACGCCCATGGCAGGCGGCGGAACGGTGACCGGAAGCGACGACACGGAGGGAGGAGCGGCGGCGCGCTCCCTGCCCCGGGGCGCCACGGCGCTCTTCGCGGTCGCGTCCGGGGCCGCGGTGGCCAATGTCTACTTCGCGCAGCCGCTTCTGGTGACCCTGGGGCGGGAGTTCGGGATCGGTGCGTCGGCCGTCGGCGTCGTCGTCACACTGACCCAGATCGGCTACGGCCTCGGGCTGTTCCTGCTCGTGCCGCTGGGGGACCTGGTGGACCGGCGGCGCCTGGTCGCGGTCCAGCTGGCGCTGCTGGCCGCGGCGCTCGTCGCCACCGGGACGGCCGGGACGGCGGCGGTGCTGCTGGCCGCCCTGGCCGCGGTGGGCTTTCTCGCGGTGGTGACCCAGACCCTCGTGGCCTTCGCCGCCTCGCTGTCCGCCCCGGAGCGGCGCGGCCGCACGGTCGGCCTGGTCACCAGCGGGATCGTGATCGGCATCCTGCTCGCCCGCACGGTCTCCGGCGTGCTGGCCGACCTCGCGGGCTGGCGGTCGGTCTATCTCTCCTCGGCGGCGCTGGTCCTCGCGCTCACCCTGGCCCTGCGCCGGGTGCTCCCCCGGCGGCCGGCGCGGGACGCCTCGATGGGGTACGCGCGGCTGCTGCGTTCCACCCTGCTGCTGTTCGCCGAAGAACGTCTGCTCCGGGTCCGCGCCCTGCTCGCGCTGCTGGTCTTCGCCGCCTTCAGCACGCTGTGGAGCTGCGTGGCGCTCCCCCTGAGCGAACCGCCCCTGTCGTTGTCGCACACCGCGATCGGCGCGTTCGGGCTGGCGGGAGCGGCGGGCGCGCTCGCGGCGGCTCCGGCCGGGCGTCTGCACGACCGGGGGCTCGCCGGGTGGACGACCGGCGTCGCGCTGGCCCTGCTCACCCTGTCGTGGCTGCCCCTCGCCCTCACCCGGCAGTCGCTGTGGGCGCTGGCGGCCGGGGCGGTGCTCCTCGATCTCGCCGTGCAGGCCGTCCACGTCACCAGTCAGAGCGTCCTGTACGCGGCCCGCCCCGACGCGGGCAGCCGTCTGATCGGCGGTTACATGGTGTTCTACTCCGTCGGCAGCGCCACCGGAGCCGTCGCCTCGACGGCCGTGTACGGCAGGGCCGGATGGGGGGCGGTGTGCGTGCTCGGCGCCGCGATCAGCGCACTCGCCCTGGTCGTATGGGCCGCGACCCGCGGGGGCCCGGCCCGGGCCCGGGGCGCGTCCGCCGGCTGAGCGCCCCGGCCGGGGGACGGCCGGTGTGCCGGACACCGGCCGTCCGGTGGGCGGCGGCGCCTCCCCGGGCGGCCGTCAGTGCCGCGCGGCGGCCGGTTCCAGGACGATGACCGGGATCTGCCGCTCGGTCTTGCGCTGGTAGTCGGCGTAGTCGGGGAACGCCTCGACCGCGCGCCGCCACCACTGCGCCTTCTCCTCGCCGGTGACCTCACGGGCGTTCATGTCCTGGCGGACCGGGCCGTCCTGGAGCTCCACCCGGGGGTCGGCCACGACGTTGTGGTACCAGACGGGATGCTTGGGGGCGCCGCCCTGCGAGGCGACCACGGCGTATGTGCCGTCGTGCTCGACGCGCATCAGCGGGGTCTTGCGGATCTTTCCGCTCCTGGCCCCGCGGGTGGTCAGGATGACCACCGGCAGGCCCCGCATCGTGGTTCCCTCCGTCCCGCCGGAGCTCTCGAACAGCTCGACCTGGTCGCGGACCCACTTCTCGGGGCTCGGCTCGTACACACCCTGGAGAGGCATGGCTTCTGTCCCATCGTCGACATGCGGATACCGGATCGTCCCGACACGCCGGCGCGCGGCGCACGCAGCCGTGCGCCGCCGCGTCCGCGCGTCGGGGCGCTGGGAGAACTCTGTCATCCCTCCCGCCCCGGCGCGGCGCTGACGGGGCGGGTGTTCGGCGGCGGGCGTGACGGCCCGTCTGCCGAACGGCCGTCCCGCGCGGGCGGGCCCGTCGAGGCGGCGCCCGCGTCCGGGCCCGTTCCGGCTGTCCGCTCGATCCGTTCCGTGCGTGTGTCGGCTCCTCGCCCGTGTTCGCCGTTCCGGCCGGTCCGACCGGCCGGGGCGGGGCAGGATCGGCGCTCGTCCGGCCCCCGTTCGACGGCCGCTTCCCGGGCCGGGCGTCAGGGGCCCGGTGGGGTCAGTCTCAGGTGCAGCATCGCCTCGAACCTGGCCTCCGGGTCGTCCAGGTCGATGCCCGCCACCTCGGCCACCCGCCGGAGCCGGTAGCGGAAGGTGTTGGGGTGGACGTGGACGGCCGCCGCGGCGGCGGGCACGTCGCCGAAGGTGCTCAGCCACGCGTCCAGGGTGTCCGTGAGGGCGGTGCGGTGCCGGGCGTCGTAGGCGCGCAGCCGGACGACGGGGCCGTCGGGGACGTCGTCCTCGGCGGCGATCCGGTCCGTCAGTTCCTCCAGCAGCGAGGCGGTGTAGACGTCCGCGAGGCGGGCCGACCGCCGCCGCGAGCGGCCGGAGCCGAGGACGCGCAGCACCCGGTCCGCGTCGGCGCGGGAGCGGCGCAGGTCCGCCGGGCGGACGGCGAGCCGCCCGATGCCGATGACCGCGGCCACCCGGTCGCCCACGCGGCCGAGGAACGCCTGGGCCGCCCGCAGGGCGTTTTCGTCCGAACGCGTGGGCAGGACCGCGTAGGTGACGCCGCCCAACGACGCCGTGGCCGTACGGGGGTGGATCGCGGCCAGGTGCAGAGCGAGGGCCTCGGCGACGCGGTGCCCCGCGGCCACCCGGTCGGGGGCGGACGGCTCGCCGGTCACCCAGAGGGCCAGCACGCAGGCGGGCTGGGCGGACAGCCCCAGGCGTGCGGCGGCCTGCGGGGCGTGCGGCCCGCCCTCCAGAACGGTGGCCAGCAGGTCCGCGCGCAGCCGCCGTTCGGCATCCGCGCCCGCGCGGTGGCGCAGCAGGTGCAGCGCGGCCACCTTCGCCGCCTCCTGGAGGGCCCGGGTGCGGTCCTCGCCCAGCGGGCCGTCGACCACGACCCAGATCGAACCGAGGATCTCGCCGCCCGCCCGGACCGCGGTCGCGATCCGGGGCTTGTCGGAGACGCCGGTCACGTAGACGGGTTCCTCCTTGCGGTAGAGGGCCCGGAAGGCGCCGCGCCGTTCCAGGGCGCGCAGGTTCTCGGCGGGCACCTGGCGGTCGAGGACGGTCGCGATCCTGGCGTCGTCGCCCTCGTCCTGGCGGCTGGAGAAGGCCAGCACGCGTCCGCCCCGGTCCTCCACGGTGACGGGCCCGTCCAGCAGGGCGGCGGTCGCGTTGGCCAGGGCGAACAGGTCGCCCGCGAACGGTTCGGCGCCGCCCTGGGCGTCGGGGCCGCCCAGGGCGCCCAGTTCGTCGGTGGCGAGCAGCGACCGCAGCAGGGCGGCGACCTGGGCCCAGGACGCGCCGGGGGTCAGGCCGAGCACGGTCACGCCGGTGCGGTCGGCGGCCTCCGCCACGGGTCCGGCGACCGGGACCGGGGAACGCACCACCACGGCCACCGCGCCGAGCCCGGCGGCCCGTTCGACGAGGGCCGCGACGGCCCCGGCGCCGTACACCCCGACGCCGAGCACCACCGCTCCGGGCAGCCCGGCCGGTTCGTCCAGCGGGTCCTGGATGAGCACCCCGGTGACGGCGGTGGAGGGGTCGGCCTCCCCCGCCACCACATCGATCAGCGTCGATCCCAGATCGTCGAGGATCCGGCCGAGCACGGCCCGCGGCTGCTCCGTCATCGTCACACCGTAGACGAGCGGGACACGTCCGCGGTCGGCTCCCCCGCCCGGTCGCCGGTCCGCCCGCCGGGCCGCGCGGCCCAGGGGCGTCCCTTCGGCCGCGCGGACCCGGCGCGCGTCCGTGCCGTTCACGGTCGCCCCGGCGGGGTCCGGGTCACGGCGCGGTCATCGGCCGATCCACTCCGTCGATTCGGTCACCTCGGCCAGCCGCTCGGGGATCGGTGAGAGGCCGAGCCCGGGTGCGCGGGGCACGTCGAGACGGCCGTCCCTGAGTACGAACGGCTCGGTGATGTCGGTGCGGTAGTACCGGTCGGAGGCGGAGGTGTCGCCGGGCAGGGTGAAGCCGGGCAGGGCGGCGAGGGCGACGTTGGCGGCCCGCCCCAGGCCGGTCTCCAGCATGCCGCCGCACCACACCGGGACGCCGTGCGCGGCGCACACGTCGTGGATCCGCCGGGCCTCCAGGTAGCCGCCGACCCGTCCCGGTTTGATGTTGACGACCGAACAGGCGCCCATGGCGATGGCGTCGGCCGCCGAGCGGGCGGAGACGATCGACTCGTCCAGGCAGATGGGGGTGCGCACCCGGGCGGCGAGGGCGGCGTGGCCGCGCACGTCCTCCTCGTCCAGGGGCTGTTCGATCAGCAGCAGTCCGTACGGGTCGAGCCGGGCCAGTTGTCCGGCGTCGGCGAGGGTGTACGCGGTGTTGGCGTCCACCTGGAGGAGCACGTCGTCGCCGAAGCGTTCCCGTACCGCGCGCACGGGCTCCACGTCCCAGCCGGGTTCGATCTTCAGCTTGATCCGGAGGTAGCCCTCGGCCAGGTAGCCGTCGACGGCGTCGAGCAGGGCGGGGATCGAGTCCATGATCCCGACCGACACCCCGGCGGGCACCCGGTCCGCGGTCGCGCCCAGCCACTGGCCCATGGACAGGCCGTGGGCGCGCAGCCAGGCGTCCAGCACCGCGGTCTCCAGCGCGGACTTGGCCATCCGGTGCCCCTTGAACGGGGCCAGTGCCGGGGCGACGGCCCAGGGGTCGAGGTCCGGCAGGGCGGCGAGCGCGGGCACGAGATGACCGCGCAGCACGTCCGCCGCGCCCGCCGTGTACTCCGAGGAGTAGAGCGGATCGGCCATCGTGACGCATTCGCCGTATCCCTCGTGGTGCTCGGTCTCGACCCTGACCAGCAGGATCTCCCGGGTGTCCATGGTGGCGAACGAGGTCCGGAACGGCGCGACCAGCGGCATCGCGATCCGGCGCAGTTCCACACCGACGAGCTTCATACCTGCTTCTCCTGACGTCTGACGATCACGTACCAGCCGTCCCGGGTGAATCCGGTGACGGTGTGTCCCTGGGCCATCAGGCCGCCGAGCACCTCGCGCAGCGCGTACCGCCACTCGCGGGCCAGCGGCGGGTCGGTGCGGCGGAGCGCCTCGGCCTCGGCGGGGATCCGGACCAGGACGGTGTCGCCGTCCCGGCGTCCGACGGCGGGTCGCCCGTCGGGGTCGGCGTCCAGGCCGACGACCGCGTGCCCGCCGGCGTCGTCGACGGTCACGCGGCGGGAGACGCCCTCGGCGGCGGCCACGGCGCGGTCGCCGGCCAGTTCCCAGTGGACCATCAGCCGGTCCGTCTCGGTCCCGGCGTTCACCTCGTCCTGCATCGCCCCGTAGAAGTCGGCGAGGTACTCGCTGGGCGCGGCGCCCAGTTTGGACAGGTTGAAATAGGCGTTGCGGCTGATCAACGGGTCGAAGGTCCAGGTGATCGCGGTGATGCCGCGGGCCAGGGCCCAGGCCCGCTGGTGGAGTTTGACGGCGAAGCCGACGTTGCGGCCCCGGGCGGAGCCGTCCACCCCGGCGATGTGCGAGTGCAGTCCCGCGGTGGCCAGGAAGCCGAGGCAGAACCCGATCATGCGGCCGTCGCGGTGGACGCCGACGACATAGCTACCGGAGTGCGCGAAGACCCGGAGCAGTTCCGGGGTGATCAGCGGTTTCCCCGGCACCGGCCGCCAGACCCGGTCGAGCACCCGGCAGGCCTCCCGCATCTCGTCCAGCCCGTGCAGTTCGGAGAGGGTCACGCCGGCCCGCCGTGCGGCCAGGCCGGCTGCGGCGGCCGCCTCGGCCGCCCGGGTCCCGCTCACGGTCCCACCCGGTCCGGGGCGGCCGGCGGCTCGCGCAGGAGCGAGGCGACCAGCGAGGCCACCAGGGCGGCGCGGCGCGGGAGTTCGGCGACGAGGACGTGTTCGTCGTCGGCGTGCGCCCCGCCGCCCACGGCGCCCAGGCCGTCCAGGGTGGGCGTACCCGCGCCGGCGGTGATGTTGCCGTCCGAGGCGCCTCCGACGGCGACTCCGCGCAGCGGGCCGAGCCCCAGGTCCGCGTAGTGGGCCCGGGCGCGCTCGAACAGCTCCGCCGACGCGCTCGGTTGCAGCGGGGGCCGGTCGGGCCCGCCGGAGAAGGTGAGCTCGGCGCCCGCGAGCACCGGTGCGAGGGCGTGGACGGCCCGGTCGACCCGGTCCTGCTCGGCGGCCGTCGAGACGCGTACGTCGACCAGCAGCCGGGCCGCGTCGGGCACGGTGTTGCGGGTGGTGCCCGAGGCGGCGACGGTCGGTGTCACGGTGGTGCCGGCCGCCGGGTCGGCGAGCGCGGACAACGCGAGGATCTGGTGGGCGAGTTCGGTGGTCGTGTTGACGCCCCGGTGGGGTTCCAGGCCGGCGTGCGCGGCGCGTCCGGCGATGCCCAGTTCGTAGCCGGACATGCCCTTGCGCGCCGTTTTCAGCGCGCCCCGCTCGCTCGCCTCCAGGACGAGCACGGCCCGGGTGCGGCGCGCCTCGGCCTCGATCAGGGCGCGGGAGGCGGGGGCGCCGATCTCCTCGTCGCCGGTGAGCAGCACCGACACTCCGTCCAGGTCGTCGAGGACGGACAGGGCGTGGAACAGCTGTGCCACGCCCGCCTTCATGTCGAAGCAGCCGGGGCCGGTCAGCCGCCCGTCGGTCACCTCGAAGGGGTGCCGGGCCAGGGAGCCCACCGGCCACACCGTGTCGAAGTGGCCGAGCAGCAGCACCCGGTCGCCGGCGCCGAAGCGCCAGCGCAGGACGGGCCGCCCCGGGCCGTCCAGCCACTCGGGCGGCGTCGCGGTGAGCCGGGCGCCGAGAGCGGCGACGACCCGGGCGCAGTCGGCGACGGCGGACACGTCGGCGCTGGGCGACTCGGTGGTGACCAGTGTCCCGATGTCGGCCAGCAGATCCGGCAGCCCGGCCTCCAGCGCCTTCAGCGCGGTGGCGATCGCGGTCACGTCAGCCCGCCTTGGGCGTGGCGCGGATGCCGTGGTGGATGTAGCGCGAGCCGTCGGCGAGGGCGTAGAAGACGACCGGGTACCACGACTTGAGCCCCGGCCGCCGCACCACGAACAGGCCCGGCTCGACCGGGTGCATGTCGTACTCGTGCTCCGTCTCCTCGACGAGTTCGGCCAGCGGTCCGGTGACCCGGTCGCGCATGACCAGGCCGCCGTCCCGTTCCACGATCTCCAGCCTGCTGGAGAGCCGCTGGTAGACGCCCACGTAGTCGGCGGGGTCCACCGCCACCGGTCCGGTGGCCGGCTCGATCCCGGGGCGCATCGTGACGCCGGCGAGGTCGCGCACGATCTCCGCGAACACCTCGCGGTAGAGGCTCCCGGTGTCGCCGCCGTTGGTGAGCAGGCAGATCGCCAGGTCCTCGTCGGGAAGCACCCGCAGGAAGGCGCTCTGGCCGATGGTGCCGCCGTCGTGACCGTGGACCCGGCGCCCGTCCCAGGTGTCGAGGAACCAGCCGAGCCCCCAGGAGTGACCGATGACGTACGGGTCGGGGAGCTCGACCTGCGCGGTCTGCATGGCGGCGACGCCCTCGGCCGAGAGGATCCTGGTGCCGTCCTCGGTGACGCCGTCGTCCATGTGCAGCCGGGCGAACTTCAGCACCTCGCGCGGCGTCGAGCAGATCAGCCCGGCCGGTCCGGCCGAACGCATCAGCCCCCACTGCGGGGCCTGGGCGGGAGGGTCGCCCAGATGGCCGATGGCGGCGCGGAAGCGCAGCACGTCCTCCGGCAGGGTCGCGGTGTGGGTCAGTCCCAGCGGGGCGTACAGGCGTTCACGCATGAGCCGGTCCCACTGGACGCCGGTGACGACTTCGAGCACCCGGCCGAGCAGGGTGAAACCGGCGTTGCAGTACGACATGGTGGCGCCGAGCGGGTGGTTGGGCACGGTGTCGGCCAGCAGCGCGGTGTACTTCTCCAGGCAGTCGTCGCCGCGGCCGGTGTCGGTGAAGAGGTCGCCGTCGATCCCACTGGTGTGGGTCATGAGGTGACGCACTGTCACCTTCTGGGTCAGCTCCTCGTCGGCGAGCCGCAGCTCGGGGAGGACGGAGACGAGCGGGGCGTCGAGTTCGAGCAGCCCCTCGTCGACCAGGGCCATGGCCACGGTGGTGGTCCACACCTTGGAGATCGAGCCGATCTGGAACAGGGTGTCGGTGGTCGTCCCGATCCCGGCCTCGGTGTTGGCGAGGCCGGTGGCGGCCTCGGCGACCAGTTCGCCGCGGTGCAGGATGCCCAGGCTCGCGCCGGGGACGGAGTGCCGGGCGGCCAGTTCGGCGAGGCGGGCGGTCCAGTGGGCGGACAGGTCGGTGGTGGTGGTGGTGGTGTCGGCGGCGGTTTCCGTGGTTTCGGTCATGTTCAGCTCCGGTTCCGTGGCGATCGGTGGTGGGAGTGCTGGGGTGGTGCGTGGTCAGCGGTCGGTGTGCAGCGTGACCCATTCGACGAGCCGGCGGGAGTAGTCCTCCCGGTGCGAGGGCCGGCCGTCCAGGAGGAACAGGTGCGATCCACCGGGGTACAGGACCATCCGGACCGGTACGTCCCGGGTGCGCAGCGCGTGGAACCACTGCTCGGCCTGGCCGGCCGGGCAGGTGTGGTCGGCCGCGCCGTGCAGGATCAGGGTGGGGGCGCGCACGGCGTCGACGTGGCTGAGCGGCGAGAGCTCCGTCATCCGTCGCGGGTCGCCGATCTCGTGTTCGGCGATCAGGTGTCCTTCCTCGGAGGTGCCGGCCATGGTCTTCAGGTCGACCAGGACGCCGCCCGGCACGACGACGGAGAAGAGGTCGCTGCGGGCGGAGAGCCAGCAGGTGAGGTAGCCGCCGTAGCTGTAGCCGGTGAGCGCGATCCGGTCCGGGTCGACGAGGCCCTCGTCGACGAGGGCGGCGACCGGTTGCAGGACGTCCTGTTCGTCCGTCTCGCCCCAGGCACCGACCGCGGCGGTGTAGAAGTCCTCGCCGTAGCCGTCGCTGCCGCGCACGTTCAGCGTCAGGATCGTCCAGCCCCGCGAGGCCAGTTCCTGGTGGTAGAGGTGGACCGGGTCGGAGTGGGGCGCCCAGGCGTTGTGCGGGCCGCCGTGCACGTCCACCAGGAGCGGGCCGCCGTCGGGCGTCGTCGCGGCGCGGGTGATCATGCCGTGCACCACGGTGCCGTCCGCGATGGTGAACTCGCGTTCGGTGGCCGGGTGGAGGGCGATGCCGGGCAGTGCGCGCGCCATGTGGTCGGTGAGCCGTACGGGCCGGGCGCCGGGTTCTCCTCGCTCCCAGGCGTCCAGGTCGAGCAGGACGATCTCGGCGAAGCTCGACGCGTCGGTGGCCACCACGGCGGCCCGCCCGGCCTTCGGCGCGAGGGAGCAGCCGCTGATCCCGGTTCCGGCCGGGAGGGGGGAGGCGCTGATTCCGGCCGCGTCCGCCCGGTACAGGCGGGTGGCGCCCCGGTCGCGGGCGCAGAAGAGGATGTCGTCGCCGTGGAACTGCGGCCGGGCTCCGGGGTATCCGGGGCCGCCGCCCATGACGTTGCGGTCGAGGTCGCCGTCGACCGGCGTCGGGGCCGATCCGTCCAGGGGCTGGCGCAGCAGCCGGGCGTGGCCGACGGCGAACGTGTCGCGGCCGACGACGAGCAGCGCGGACCCGTCCGGGTACCACTCCACCGGTCCGGCGAGGCCGCCGGCCGGGCCGATGCGGCGGGGCTCGCCGCCGCCCGCGCCGACCTCCACGACGTGGGCGGCCGAGGCGCCGAGCGCGGCCGAGTCCGGGCCGCTGTGGGCCGGGTAGGCGAGTCGGGTGCCGTCGGGCGACCAGGCGGGGGCGCCGGCGTTGCGGTCGGCGTCCGTCACCGGTTCGACGTCGCCCGATGCCACGTCCACCACGAACAGGCGGGTCCGGACCGATCCGATCAGGCCGGCTCCGTCCGCCTTCCAGCCGAGGGTGTCGACGACGACGGGCGCGGTGTCCTCGCGCCGGGCGGCGGGGGCCGAGAACGCGATCCGTGATCCGTCGGGGCTCCACACCGGTGTGCCCGCTCCGGCCGGGCACCGGCCGGGGGCGATGAGCGGCATGGCCTCTCCCCCGTCGGCGGGCAGCAGGTGGAGCCGTCCCTCGCGCAGGAACGCCAGTGTCGTCCCGTCCGGGGACCAGCGCGGCGCGGTGTCCGCGGGGCCGTGGGTGAGCCGCCGGGCCGGACCGCCGTCCGCGCGCACCTCCCACAGGGACCGGACGACGCGGTCGTTCGCGGCGTCCTGGGTGGTCAGGGTGTAGACGACGCGGTCGCCGTCGGGGGACAGCGCGGGATCGCCGGGGATCTCGAAGCGGTACAGGTCGTCGATGGTCAGTGGCCGGGTCATGGCGCCTCCTCGGCGAGGGCAAGGGTCGGTACGCAGGAGATGAGGTCGCGGGTCGTGGGGTGTTCGGGGTCTTCCAGCACCCGCTCGGCGGGGCCGCTTTCGACGAGGCGTCCGCCGTCCATCACGGCGACCTGGTCGGACAGGTGGCGGACGACCGCGAGGTTGTGGGAGATGAAGAGCATCGCGAAGCCCAGTTCGCGCTGGAGGCCGCGCAGCAGGTTGAGCACCGCGCCCTGGACGGACACGTCGAGGGCCGAGGTGATCTCGTCCGCGATCAGCACGCCGGGCCGGGCGGCGAGCGCCCTGGCCAGGGCCACCCGCTGGCGCTGGCCGCCGGAGAGCACGTCCGGGGTCAGTGCGGCCCGCGCGGGGTCGATGCCGACGAGTTCCAGGAAGCGGGCCACCTCCGCGTCGCGTGCGGCACGGCGGGCGCGGGCCGGCGTGCCGCGCGGCCGTTCGGCGCGGGGCAGCGCCTCGGCGACGGAGGCGCCGATGGTCATGTGCGGGTCGAGCGAGGCGTACGGGTTCTGGAACACCAGTTGCACCGGGGCTCGTCCGCGGCGGTGCACGACGTCGTTCCCGTCGACCAGGACCCTGCCCGACCGGACCGGCGCCAGGCCCACGACGGCCTTTCCGAGGGTCGATTTACCCGATCCGGATCCGCCGACGAGTCCGGTCACCGATCCGTCCGGCACCAGCAGGTCGACGCCCTCCACCGCGGTGAAGCGGCCGTAGCGCACGGTGATGCCGCGCAGTTCGAGCGAGCTCATGGCGTCGTCTCCGATTCTCGGCCGGTGGTGCGGGCGGGGGCGCCGGCCGTGGCCGCGTCCACGGGGTGCCAGCAGGCGACCTTGCGGTCCGGTCCGGTCGGGGTCAGCGCGGGGACGTCGGCGCGGCAGCGTTCCCGGACGCGGGCGCAGCGCGGTGCGAAGGGGCAGCCGGGGCCGGTCTCCCCCGGCTCCGGCGGGCGGCCGGGAATGGTCACCAGGTCCGTGCCGGGTGCGGTGGTCATGGTCGGGACGGCCCCCACCAGGGCCCGGGTGTAGGGGTGGGCCGCTCCCGCCGCCAGCGCGGAGACCGGGAGTTCCTCGACGATCAGGCCGCCGTACATGACCAGGATCCGTTCGCAGACCTGGGAGACGACGGCGAGGTCGTGGGAGATCAGCAGCAGCGCGGCGCCGGTGTCCTCGCGCACCTCCGCGAGCAGGTCGAGCACCTGTCGCTGGACGGACACGTCGAGCGCCGTGGTCGGTTCGTCGGCGATGACCAGTTTCGGTTCGCCCATCAGGCCCATGGCGATGACGGCCCGTTGCCGCATTCCTCCGGAGTACTCGTGCGGCCGTTGCCGGGCGCGTCGTTCCGGCTCCGGGATCCGGACGGCGCCGAGCCGGTCGACGGCTCGTGCCGCGGCCCGGGCGCGGCTCGCCCCGAGGTGCACCTCGGCCACTTCGGCGAGCTGGCGGCCGACGCGCAGGGCGGGGTTGAGCGAGGCCATGGGGTCCTGGAAGACCATGGCGAGCCCCGTGCCCGGTCCCGGTTCCGTCCGCAGGTCGTGTCCGTCGAAGCGGAGCGTGCGCGCGCGGACCTGTCCGGGGTGGGGCACCAGGTCGGCCAGAGCCAGCGCGCTCAGGCTCTTGCCCGAGCCCGACTCGCCGACCAGGCCGACGGCCTCGCCCGCGCGGATGTCCAACGAGACGCCGCGCACGGCCTGTCGGTCGCCGGGGAACGTCACCCGCAGGTCGCGGGCGCTGACCAGGCTCCCGTCCTCGTCGGGCGCCGTCGCGGCCGGCAGGTCGTCCCGCTGCGGCTCCGGGTCCTCGCGCCGTGGCGCCCGTCGGCCGCCGGCCTGTGCGAGCACCTCGCCGACCAGGCCGAACACCAGCCCGGTCAGGACGACGGCCGCGCCGGGCGCCAGGGCGGCCACCGGGTTGACGTAGACGCGGTTGAGCTGCTCGTTCAGCAGCCGTCCCCAGTCGTACTCGGGCGGTTGCACGCCCAGTCCGAGGAAGGAGAGTCCGGAGAAGGCGACGAGGATGCCGCTCATCGCCTGGGTGGCGAACAGCACCGACGGTTCGGCGATGTCGGGGAGCAGATGGCGCACGACCAGCCTGAACCGGCCCACTCCCAGGATCCGGGCCGCGGCGACGTAGTCCGAGCCCGCGACCGACGCCGTCAGGTTCTGTACCAGCCGTGCCACGGGCGGGACCATGGCCAGCCCCACGGCGAGCACCGCGCCGGTGCTGCCCACGCCGAAGATCGTGGCGAGGAAGAGCAGGAACAGCAGCCCCGGGAAGGCGACCAGCACGCCCACGGTCGCCGTGATCAGCCGGCCGAGCCGTCGGCCCGTCACCGCCGGGGCGACGCCGAGCAGCAGTCCGCCGCCGACCCCGATCGCGGCGGCGAGCAGGGTGAGACGCAGGGTCTGCCGGGTCGCCACGACCACCCGGGCCGCGATGTCGCGCCCGAGCTGGTCGGTGCCCAGCAGGTGTGCGGCGCTGCTTCCCTGGTTGATCGCGTCCGTGTCGATCCGCGCCGCCCGGTCGCCGCACAGGACCGGCCCCAGCACGGCGAGCGCAACCAGGAGCAGACAGGCGGCCAGCGCGGTCACGCCGATCGGCGTCCTGAGCGTGCGCCCGAGTCGGCGCCCCAACGAGGTGTCAAGACCTTGACGCATCATCAGCTCCCGCGCACGGTGGACTGGGGGTCGGCGACGGCCACGGCCATGTCGACGACGAAGGTGATGAGCAGCGCGGCCGCGCCGTAGACCAGCACGACGCCCTGGACCAGCGGATAGTCCTTCTCGGTGATCGCCTGCACGATCGTGGTGCCGAGGCCGGGCCAGGCGAAGACGTTCTCGACCAGTACGGTGCCGGCGAGCAGCGAGCTGAACAGCAGGCCGCCGAGAGTGAGCGAGGAGGTCAGCAGGTTGGGCAGGGCGTGGCGCAGGTAGCGCAGCCGGGCCGGGAGCCGTTTGGCGCGGGCGGTGCGCATGTAGTCCTCGCCGAGCACCCGCAGGGTCTCCACCCGGACGATGCGCGACAGGGTCGCCGCCGGGACGACGGCGAGCGCCAGCACCGGCAGCACGTAGGAGTCCAGGCCGGCGCGGGAGGCCACGGGGAAGAGCGGCCACGTCACGGCGAACGCGGCGACCAGGCCGACGGCCAGCAGGAATTCGGGCACGGCGCCCAGGAGACCGGTGACGCCGGTGAAAACGAGCTCGCTCCGGCGTCGGCGGCCGTCCTTGGTCAGCACCGCGGCCGTCATCCCGACCGGGACGGCGATCAGCAGGATCAGCGCGAAGGCGGGCACGGCGATCTGCAGCGTCGCCGGTAGCCGGCCCGCGATGATCTCCGAGACGGGCATCTGGGCGCCGATCGAGTCGCCGAGCCGGCCCTGGAGCAGATGGCCGACGAAGGCGCCGAACTGTCTCGGCAGGGACTCGTCCAGGCCGAGCGAGCGCCTGCGGGCCTCGATCAGCGCCGGGTCGGCGGTGGGGCCGAGGGCCGCCCGGACCGGGTCGCCGGGGATCAGGTGGATCATCGCGAACGCCGCGGTGACGAGCGCGGCCAGCGACACCACGAGTCGCCGGGTGCGGCGCAGGACGAATCCGGCCCAGGGGCCGCGGACCGTCGCACGGAGTGGGTTCGGGGTGAGCGCGGTCATCGGCCGTCGCCCCGTCGCAGGGTGCTGGGAACGACCCCGCCGCCGTCGACCTCGAAGGTGATGCCCTTGGCGTAGTAGCGGACCGGTCGGGCGGCGAACGGGACGATGTCGACGTTCTTGACGAGGGCGGCGTCGGCCGCCTCCCACAGGGCGCAGCCGTCGGCGCCGGGCCTGGCCGCGGCCAGGGCGGCGAGCCGGTGGTAGTCGGGGTTGGCGAGGGACCCGAAGTTGTTGCCCTTCGGGGGCGGGGGCCCGTCGTAGAACTGGGTGAGCTGGTCCGGGAGGGTGACTCCGATGGGGGCCCAGGCCAGGTCCCAGTCCCCGCCGGCCAGGGTGCCGAGGATGCTGGAGGAGCCGATGGGCCTCGCCTTCGCCCTCACCCCGAAGGACGTCCACCGCTGGACGGCGAGTTCGACGGCCGAGGCGACCTGCGGTCCCTGGTTGGTCGGGTAGCTGAGCCCGACGGTGAGCGGCTTTCCGGCCTTGGTCCAGGTGCCGCCGTCCTTCGTCCAGCCCGCCGCGGTGAGCGCGGCGGCGGCCCGCTCGGGGTCGTGGGCGGGCAGGTTCCCGGTGACGGTGTCGCCGGCGCAGGGCGTGGGCACGGTCTCGCCGATGGCGGTGGCGGACTCGCCCTTGCCCCCGGTGGCGACGTTCCTGAGCTCCTTCAGGTCCAGTGCCGAGACCAGGGCCCTGCGCACGGCCGGGTCGGCGCCCGGACGGCCGGCGGCCTGGTTGAACAGCAGCTGTCCGAACAGGGCCTCGAAGCTCCGGCTCCTCACCTTCGCGGCGTCCAGCCGGTCCTGGTCGGCGCCGTTGACCACGGCGCCGTGGATCTGACCGGACATCAGGAGGTTGGCGGCGGTCGACTCGTTGGGGACCACCTTGAACACGACCTTGCCGGGCAGGTCCTTCCCCGTGGACCCGCGGGGCCCCCACGTGTACCCGTCCCGTCTGACGTACGTGTAGTGGTCACCGGGGACGGCCTCGGTCAGCCGGTACGGTCCGCTGGCGGCGGTCGCCCTGGCCAGCGCGGTCGGCTCGGCCAGGCTCTTCCGGCACAGCAGCGGCAGCATCCGGGCCATCTCGACGATGAACGGGGCGGGTTTCGTCGTGGTGACGGTGACGGTCCGCGTCGCCCTGTGGGCCTTCGCCACGGCGGTGACGGGAACGGACAGGCCCAGCATCGGCGACTGGTTCTTCGGGTCGGCGATGTGGTTGTACTCGGCGGCCACGTCGTCCGCGGTGAGCGGCGATCCGTCCTCGCAGGTCACGCCGGGCCGGATGGTGAACCGCGCGGAGGTGGCCGTGGCGGACCACTTCTCGGCGACGCCGGGGACCACCGTGCCGTCGGCGGCGACGTGCACGAGCGTGTCGTACGCGAAGGTGTTCATCGACAGCGCGGTGGTGGCCAGCGCCATGGTGGGACTGAGGGTGCCGGGGTCGGCGGCGACCGCGAACACCACCGTGGAGCCGCTGCCCCCGGAGGCCGGACCACCGCCGCACGCGGATGCGGTGGCGACCAGGCCGAGCACCGTGACCGCCGCGGCCGCGGCCCTGGCCCCGCACGTCCTTCTGCTTCTCGTGTCCGTGCCTGTGACGCTGACCATGGTCACCTCCGAAGAAGCGGCACCCCGCCGCCGAGTGAGGGAACAGTAGGCAGCGGTGCGGCGGCCGCGAGTGGTCGCGCCGCACGAAAAACTCCCTCGCCGATGGTGCGCCGCGACGAAGACGAACGCGGGGCCGGGCCGTGTCGTCGCAGCGCCGACTGCCGTGCGACGCCTGGCGCACGTGCTCGCGGCGCCGTCGGACTCGTCCTCGCGCGTCCGGTGCGAGGACGACCCCGCCGCCCCGCGATCAACGGGGTCTTCCCTGTTCGAGCGGAGCCGAGAACTCGGGGGAGGCGCCGGCCGCGCGGCCCGGCCTCCGGCCGGGCGACGGCACTTCGCGGAGACGGCCTCGGAGCGAACCGTTCCCGAGAACGGCTCGAGCCCCGGGGCGCGAACGTGCCCGCGCGGGGCGGGAATATCCCTTTGCGGATGGTCGCGGCGTCCGGGCAGGATGCGCCGATGACCCCCCGGTACCGGATCCACGCCCAGTACGACGCCCGCACGATCGTGGTCTACCAGGCGTATTCACCCGCGATCGCCGATCCCTGCCTGCGGGCCGGGCGCTTCGTGGCGCCGTTCTCGTTCCACCGGATGACCTGGATCAAGCCGTCGTTCCTGTGGCTGATGCACCGCAGCAACTGGGCGCGGAAGGCGGGGCAGGAACGCGTCCTGGCGGTGCGGATCACCCGTGACGGCTGGGAGGAGGCGCTGTCCTCGGCGGTGCTGACCACCTCCGATCCGGCGGCCGTCGCGCAGGCCCCCGTCCATGTCCAGTGGGATCCGGAGCGCTCGCTGCGGGGAGCCGCCCTCAACCACTACAGCATCCAGGTCGGCGTCGGGCGCGGGCTGATCCGCGCCTTCGCGGAGGAGTGGGTCGTCGATCTCACCGACATCACCCCGCGGGTGCGCGCGATCACGGCGGCGAGGCAGAACGGGCGGGCGGCCCGGGCCCAGCGGCTGCTGCCGCCGGAGCGCCCCTACCCGGTCCCGGCCGCCCTCGCGAAGCGGCTGCTCATCGACGGCTGAGGCCCGGCGCCGCCGCGCGGCCGGTCCACGGCGGAGGGAACGGCCTCCGCCTCGCCCCGCGCCGAACCGGCCGTACGGCGGGCCTCGATTGACGGGCCGTCAGCGGGGTCCAGCGCGTGCGCCGCGCCCGCGACGGCTCCCGCCGCCATCAGGCGCCTCGCCCGCTCCATACGCCACTGGCATATGTGAAGATCTGGCCATGAGTACTTCACCGCAGTCCCCGGCCGACCGGATTCAGACGGACCGCCCCCATTCGGCCCGTGTCTGGAACTACCTCCTGGGAGGCAAGGACAACTACGCCGTCGACCACGAGATGGGCGACATGATCCTGAAGGCGTTCCCCGATTTCGCCGCGATCGCCCGGCTCCAACGGGCCTTCCTCGCCCGCGCGGTGCACTTCCTGACGGCGGAGGCCGGCATCCGCCAGTTCCTCGACATCGGCACGGGCCTGCCGACGGCGAACAACACGCACGAGGTGGCCCAGCGGGTGGCCCCCGAGTCCCGGATCGTGTACGTCGACAACGACCCGCTCGTCCTGGCCCATGCCCGCGCCCTGCTCACCAGCACGCCCGAGGGCGCGTGCGCGTACATCGACGCCGACGTCAGGGACGCCGACACGATCCTCGCCGAGGCGGCCACGACGCTGGACTTCAGCAAGCCGGTCGGACTGACCATGCTGGGGATCATGGGGCAGCTGCCCGACGAGGACGACCCGTGGACCCTGGTGGACCGGCTGCTGGCGGCCCTCCCCGCGGGAAGCTATCTGGCCCTCAGCGACGGCACGGACACCAGCGAGTCGCTGAACCAGGCCGTCGCCTCGTACAACGCGAACTCGGCCAGTTCGTACCATCTGCGCAGCCCCGAGCGGATCGCCGACTTCTTCCACGGTCTGCGGCTGGTCGAGCCGGGCGTCGTCCGGACGGCGGACTGGCGCCCGGACCCCGCCCAGGGCGGGGCGAACGAGCGGCAGGGTCACGCGGTCAGCGGTGTCGGACTCAAGGTGTGAGACTTCCGGTCCCCGGGCGCCCGGCCGTTCGACCCTCGGCCGGGGCGCCCGGAGCGCCGGAGGATTCGTCAGCACGGAAGACCGGCGGTGCGAAAGACCGGGGCCCCGGGAGGCCGGCCGCGCGGAAGACCGGCGCCCCGCTCGCACCGCGCCGCCGCACGACGCGCCGCCGCGCCCGCCGGTTCCCCGGGCTACCGCCGGGCGAGCACCCCTCGGATGAACTCCGCCTGCCCGGCGTGCTGCAGATCGTCCGAGACGACGCTGATCAGCCGGACCCCGAGGGTGACCGGCGGCGACCACGCCTCGTCGACGATCCGGTTCAGGGACCTGCCGTCGAGCCCGCCCACGAACGCGAGGGTCTGCTCGTGGACGGCGTCGTGATAACCGAGCAGCGGCGCCGCCGACTTGACCCGCACCGCCGCGACCTGCGCGGGGTCGTGGCCGTATCCGGTGGCGGACTTCTCGAAGGGCAGGCCGAAGCGGCCGGCCCACTCCTGGGCGGTCCAGACCTGTTCGACACCGGCGGCGTCCGAGACGTGGTCGTCCTGGACCCGGGTGAGATGCCAGACGAGCCAGGCGATCGTGTTCGCCCCGTCGTCGAGCCGGGCGTGCAGGTCGGCGCGCGACACGCCCTCCACCGCCGAGTGCACCGTCTCCTGGACGCGGTTGAACGCGTCCGTCAAAAGGTCAGCGCTGTTCATGACCTCACCATGGCCGCTGCCGCGCCGGTGCTCCGCGACCGACACGCGCCGCCCGGGACGCCGTCGGCCCGGACACCGCCCACGGCCGTCGCCGCCGGGAGTTCGCCGGGGCCGGGCCGGCGGCATGCCCCGCCTCAGGCGCGTGGCGCACCGGCCGGGCCGGACCGGCCGGCCGTCAGTCCTGCGGCCCGGGACAGCCTGCGCAAGGAGTCCACCAGCGCCGCCCGGTCGTGGGTGCTGGTGGTGACCAGCACCTCGTCCGCGCCGGTCTGCCCGATGATCTCTTCGAGCGCGGCCACGACCCGGTCCTCCGTCCCCTGGACATGGCCGCGCAGCCCCTCCTCGTAGCGGGCGCGTTCCTTCTCCGTCATGGTCAGGGCCTCGATCCGGTCGGCGGGCAGGAGCGGCGGGAACTCGCCGTGGGTCCGGGCGTACGCCATCGACCACGCCTCCGGCATCAGGAGCCGCCGGGCCTGCTCCTCGCTCCCGGCGGGCGCGACCGTGCCCGACACCACGACATGGGGCTCGGCGGCCCAGGACGAGGGGCGGAACTCCCGGCGGTAGCGTTCGACGGTCCGCAGCAGCCTCTCCCGGTCGCGGAGGTCTCCGACGACCAGCGGCAGCCCGGCCGCCGCGGCGGTGCCCGCCCCCGCCCCGGTGGCCAGCACGAACGGCGGGACGCGCAGCCCCTCGGCGGGGCGGGCGTGCACGCCCGGGTGGGCGGACTGGGTGCCGTCCAGCCAGCCGAGGAGTTCGGCGAGCTGCCCGGCGAAGTCCTCCGCCGCCGTCCTGTCCCGGCCGAGCGCCCCCCGGACGCCGTCGGTGAAACCCACCGAACGTCCGAGGCCCATGTCGATCCGGCCGGGGAAGAGCGACTCCAGGACTCCGAACTGCTCGGCCACCACGAACGGCCGGTGGTTGGGGAGCATCACCCCGCCCGTCCCCACCCGGATGGCGGACGTAGCCGCCGCGACGGCCGCCGCCAGCACGGTCGGCGCCGACCCGGCGATCCCCGGCACCCCGTGGTGCTCGGACACCCAGAACCGGTGGTAACCGAGGGCCTCGGCCTCCCGGGCCAGGGCCACGGTGTCACGGAGCGCCTCCGGGGCCTCGCGGCCCTCGCGGACGCGGGAGCGGTCGAGCACGGAGAAGCGGATGGCCGCGAGCACGGGGTTCATGTCCTGGTTCAACGTCCGTCCGCCGCGCGGATTCCCTCCGGGCCGAAGCCGCCCCGTCCCCGCACTGATTCCGGCCGCGGCCGAGCTGCCGGGCTCCTCGCGGATTCCCGTCGCGCACGGGACCCGCACGGGACCCGAAACGCCGTGGGCCCCTCGCGCACGCGGCGCGGCCCCGGGGCACGCTGCCCGGGGCCGCGCCGGTCGTGCGCCCGCCGTGCCGGGGCGGCCGGGTGTGCGGCCGCCGACCGGTGGACGGAGCGGCTGCTCCGGAGAGCGGTCACTCCATCGGATGGATGTCCCCGCCGGCCGTGCCGCTGACCTGTTCGCTCCGCTCCTCGATCCTGCGGGCCTTGTCCTTCAGTCGCTGCCGTTCCTTGGGGTCGGTGGTGCGTTCGGCGGCCTCGTTGAGGTCCTTCGCCTTGGCGCGCATCTCCCTCACTCGACCACGGTATTCGTCCGACTCGCTCATGTTCACTCCTTGGATCTGTGGGTGGAGCCGCCTCCGCCACGGAACCAGGTTTCCCGGGACACCGCACTCCAGGCGGTCACCGTCCGTCACGCCGTGCCGAACGGCGCCTCGGGCATCAACAGCCCGGCGTCGCGGGCGGCCAGCGCCGCCTGCACGCGGTTTCCCACTCCCAGCGTAGTCAGGATGCGGCTGACATGGGCTTTCACGGTGCTCTCGCTCATCCGCAGCCGCCCGGCGATCTCCGCGTTGGCGGCTCCCTGGGCCAGCAGTGCCAGGACCTCTCGCTCGCGGGGCGTCAGCCGGTCGATCCGGCCCCGGTCCACGCCGGGCCCGGTGCGGGCGGTGTGCTGGAAGCGGTCGATCAGACGCCGGGCCGCGGCCGGGTGCAGCAGCGCCGAACCGGCCGCCACCAGGTGCACGGCCCGCAGGATCTCCGCCGGGTCGGCGTCCTTGAGCAGGAACCCGTCGGCGCCCGCCGCCAGCGACTCGTACACATAGGCGTCCAGGTCGAAGGTGGTCAGCGTGATCACGCGCGGCGCGTGCGGCAGCCCGCGCAGACGCGCGATCGCCCCGATGCCGTCCAGCCTCGGCATGCGTACGTCCATGAGGGCGACGTCCACCCGGTGCGCGGCGGCCAGGGCCACCGCCTCGAGGCCGTCGGACGCCTGGGCGACGACCTCGATGCCGGGATCGGTCGCCAGCAGGTCGGTCAGCGCCAGCCGGACCAGCGCGTCGTCGTCCACCACCATCGTCCGGATGGCCGCCGCGGTCACCGCCCGGCCCCTTTCCCGGCCGGGGCCCCGGCTCCCGTCGGCACGGGTTCCGTCGGGACGGCTCCCATCGGCGCGAGTCCCGTCGGCGCGTGCCCGGCGCGCTCCGTCCCGTGCCGTCCCTCGCCGGGCTCGCGTCCCGGGTCCGTGCCCGGCGGCCGCGGCAGCCGGGCCGCGAGCCGCCATCCGCCGTCCGGCGTCGGACCGCGGTCGAGCACGCCGTGCAGTCCGGCGACCCGTTCGGCCAGTCCGACGAGGCCGAACCCCCGGCCCGTCGGCGCCTCGGCCCGGGGCACGGGAACGGGCGCGGCGCCGTTGACGACCTCGACCTCGGTCGCGGGTCCGTCGTAGCGCACCCTGAGCCGGACAGCCGCGCCCGGGGCGTGTTTGCGGGCGTTGGTGAGCCCCTCCTGGACGAGGCGGTGCACCGCCAGCAGATGGGTGGCGGGCGCGGTGTCCGGATCGCCCGTCACCTCCGCCTCGACCTGCTGCCCGCTCGCGGCCACCTCGTCGAGCAGGTCCGCCAGGTCGCGGATCGCGGGGGCGCAGGGCGCGGGACCGGCGGCGGGCTGCGTGCCGTCCCCCGCGCGCAGCACGCCCAGCACGTCCCGCAGATCCTCCAGTGCCCGGGTGGACGTGGTGCGCAGCAGCGCGATCCGCTCGCCCACCTGCGGCGGCAGCGTGTCCGCGCGCAGTGCCAGGACCCCGGTGTGCAGCGCGAGCAGGCTGAGCCGGTGGGCCAGCACGTCGTGCATCTCGGCCGCGATCCGGGCCCGTTCGGCCGACCGGACCTGTTCGGCGCGGAGTTCGACCTGCTTCTCCAGCGAGTCGATCAGTTTCCGGCGGCTGTGCCACCACAGCCCGGCCGTCAGCGCCAGGGTGAACAGCAGCACCGCCCCGTAGGTCGGCGTCACACCACCGCTGAGCGGGGCGCCGCAGAGCCACGGCAGCACTCCCGCGACCGCCCCGGCCCCCGCCGCGACCCGCCACCTGCCCTGGGCCGCCAGATGGAAGACCAGCACCGTCATGGGTTCGTACGCGCCCCGCGCGACCAGCGCCGCCACCGCGACGCCGAGCACCGGGAGCGGATGGCGCCAGCGCAGCGGCAGGGCCAGTGCGGCGAGGACGGCCGACGCCTCCGCCGGGTACGACGGCGGGGCGTGGAGGCGGGCCATGGCCAGCCCCTGCGCCACCAGCAGCAGCACCGCTCCGGACAGCGCCCATTCCGTCCACGCCGGGCCTCGGTGAGGGTATTCGCGCTCCACCGGCCGATCGTAGGCACGGCCGGGCTCCGGCCTCATCGGCCTCGGGTCGCATTCCGGCCCCTCTTCCGGTGAGGTTCCGTACGCTTCGGGGACGACTCCGCACCGATGCGTTCCGAGCCGGGGGCCGCTTCTCGGAGGCCGTGACGCCCCCGGTCCCCGCCCTCGTGACCGGGTTTCACCCGGCCGGCCGGTCAGCGACGGCGGCAGAGCCCGGGGCACCGGCGCCCGGAGGCGGCCGGCCGGTGCCGACCGGCGCCGAGGAAGCCGAGCCCGATGCCCAGCATCCAGGAGTCCTTGGCCAGCGGGACGCCGTTGTGCGTGGGCCGCAGGCTGCCGGGTTCCCGCATCCCCGGCAGCCGCAGGTAGAGCCCGAGCAGCCCGCTGGAGAACCCGGTCAGCGCCAGTCCGGCCACGCGGGTCGGTACGAACGGGGCGAGCAGGGCGCCGCCGATCGCGATCTCCGACCAGGCGAGCGCCCGGGTGAACCGCCCGGGCTCGATCTTCTTCAGGAACGGGTAGGCGGCGCAGGCCATGTCGTGCATGGACCGGGCGGTGTCCTCGTCCGCCTTGAGCTTGCCCAGGCCCGAGTTCAGGATGAACGCGCCGGTGGCGAGGCGGGGGGCCGCGTCGCGCCATTCGAATGCCGTCGTCATGGGAGCCTCCGTCGTTCTGGTGATCGGCCCCCGATCGAGCTTAGCCAGAAGGCGCCGACGGCGCTTCGCGAGCGTCCCGGCCCGGTCCGCACGGCACGGCAGGGCCCCGCACGCCTCCCCCGAGCAGGAGCACCAGGACGCGCCCTGGGGACCGGGCCGCGCGGGGCGGCGCGAGCAACCCGCGCGCACGCGGTGCGGGGCGCGGCCGGGCCGGTTCCGGTCATCCGAATCGCCCGCGTCCGTGAGGCCCGGCGGAGCTCCGGGTCCGGTACTTTTTGCCGGATGGCGACGTATTTCCGGAACGAGGAAGCGGCGAAGAGCCAGCCGGTGCTGATGACCGTGCAGTCCCAGGAGGTGGACGAGGGCTACCGGCTGGTCGACCCCGGCGGGGCCCTGACGCCCACGGTGGAACACGTGCAGTGGGTGGACAGCCATCCGTCCGGCCCGGACACCCATGTGGTCGTCTCGTTCGAGGACGGCACGGACATCGAGTTCCCGTTCGACGTGCCGCTGACCGTCGTCTGGCACGACGAACGGCGCCCGGTGCGCGGCGCCGACCTCGCCTCGGCCGCTCCCGCCGCATGGGGCACACCGCTCCACCGGTGACGCGCGGGCCCTCGCCTCATGCGGCCGGCCGGACTCAACCACCTCGCCTCTTCGGTCCGTTGCGACCATTCACACCCAACGCCCCGTTCCCGGCCTTCTGTTCCGCTTCGCCCACTGCGAAACAACACGTGTTCGACTTCCGTTGATCCCGGAGCAACCTCGGGCTCCCGGCCGCCGTCTTGATCGACAACGAGGCGGCCCGCCGACCGGCGGCTCGTCGCATGTGACACCCTGTCCGACCCCACGAGCGCCCGGGTGCGACCACCAGTCAGCTATGCATGGCGTGTATACGATGTATATACGCGAAGCGCATAGATGCGGTCTGCGGCCCGGCCGCGCGCGAAAGGCTTCCATGCACGGCAAGGCACTGGCGCCCGAGTACCAGGGCGCTCTCACCAAGATGTCGGTGAACTCCTCCCTCACGGACGTACTCGCCGAAGGCTTGAGACATCTGAGGGAGGCCGAACTCACCGGTTCACGGCAGGAGGTGGCCCGCTGCGGGCTGGCGGTGGCCGAGGCGCACCGCAGACTCGGCAACGTCGAGGAGGCGGACCGTGCGTGGAAGGACAGTTACCGGGCGGCCCGTTCGGCGGGCGACCAGGGGTCGATGGCATGGGCGTTGTGGAGCGGCGGCACGCTCGCCCGGCAGTGCGGTCGGCTCAGGCTCGCGTTCCGTCTGCTGGAGCTCGCGGCCGACATGGGCAAGCGCGGCGGTGACATCGTCGCCCGCGGGTACTCCCTCGCCGGTCTCGCGGAGACCGGACGCATACAGGGCGACTACCGGACCGTCGCGGCCCTGCACGAACAGCTGCTGGCCGAGGCACGCGCCCGCGGCGAGGCCCGCCACACCGTGTGGGCGCTGGAGGGCATCGCCCAGATCCACCGCAACACCGGATCGCTCGACAGCGCGCTCGCCATGTTCGAGGAGGCCGCCGAGCTGGCCGGCGCGGCGGAGGACCGGCGGGGCCGGGCCTGGGCGCTGCGCGGCATGGCCGACATCGTCTCACTGCGGGACGACCCGGAACGCGCCCTTGCCCTGCTCTCCGAGGCCGAACTCACCTGTCGCGAGATGAAGTTGTCCAGTGCGCTGGCGTACAACCACAAGATGCGCGCCAATGTGCTCTTCCGTGCCGGGCGGTACGAGGAGGCGCGTGCGGTCTACGAGCAGGCGCTCGGGGAGTTCCGGGCCATGACCGAGCCCCGGGGCGAGGCCCTGGCCCGGCTGGGCCTGGTCAAGTCGCTCGCCCGGCTCGGCCGCGACCGGGACGAGACCGCCGCCGATCTGGGTGAGCTGCGCCGCACCCTGGACCGGATCGGTCTGCTCAACGCCCGCGAGATGGTGGACAAGGCGTTCGCCGAGCTGGGCGTGGCTCCGCCCGGCGGGGCGGGCGAGGAGGGCGGCCGACGATGACCCCACCGTCCGTGACGCGTCGGCCCGCCGCGCCGCAGGTCCTCGGCCGCTGCCGTGACCTGGTCCGCCCGGCGCTGGTGCGTGCCGTGCGGCAACTGCACCCGTGGCACGCGGAGATGGCCGCCTTCTCCTTCGGGTGGGACACCGTCGACGGCTTGCCGGTGCGGGGGTCGGAGGGCAAGGGGGTCCGCCAGGCGATCACCCTCCTCGCCGCCGAGGCCGCGGGCGCGTCCGCCGACGACGCCGTGGTGGGCGCGGTCGCCGTCGAGCTGGTCCACGTCTTCTCGCTCCTGCACGACGACATCATGGACGGCGACGAGACCCGCCGGCGGCGCGCCACGGTCTGGAAGGCGTACGGAACCGGTCCGGCGATCCTCGCGGGGGACGCGCTGTTCGCGCTGGCCGTGCGGACCCTGGCCGACGCCCCCGGCCCGCACGGCGCCGCGGCGGTGCGGCATCTCGCCGCGGCGCTGACGGATCTGGTGGGCGGTCAGGCGGAGGACCTGCTCTTCGAGTCCCGTCCCTGGACCGGGCCGGAGGCGGTGCGACCGCACGAGTACCGGTGGATGGCCGAGCACAAGACCGGCGCGCTGCTGGGCTGCGCGGCGGGACTGGGCGGGGTGCTCGCCGGCGCCCCGGCCGCGACCGTCGAGGCCCTGGCCGATGCCGGGCGCCACCTCGGGGTGGCGTTCCAGGCCGTGGACGATCTGCTCGGGATCTGGGGCGATCCGCAGGTCACGGGCAAGCCCGTGCACAGCGATCTGCGCCGGCTGAAGAAGACGTACCCCGTCCTCGCGGCCCTGGCGTCGGAGGGTCCCGCCGCCGGGCGGCTGGCCGCCCTTCTCGGCGCCGGGGACCCGCTCGACGCCGCGGCCGCGCGGCGGGCGGCCGCCCTGGTCGAGGAGGCCGGCGGGCGGGCGGCGACCCTGGCCGAGGCCCGGCGGCATCTGGACCGCGCCCGCCGCGGCCTGGAGGGCGTCGCGCTGGAACCGGCCGCGCTGGGCGAGCTCCTCGCGCTGTTCCCGTTCCTCGTGGACCGGGCCGGCTGACCACGACGGCTCGCCGCCCCCGGCACCGTGCCGCGCCGGGGGCGGCGAGCCGGGCGCGGGGCGGCGAGCCGGGCGCGGGGCGGCGAGCCGGGCGCGGGGCGGCGAGCCGGGCGCGGGGCGGCGGGCCTGCCCCGCACCCGGCTCGCGCCGTCGGCCCCGGATCACTCCTCGATGGCCCCGCCGATCCGGCGCAGGTGCCGGCGGAAGCTGTACGACGGGTCGGCCGCCCGCCGGGCCAGGTAGTCGTCGAACGAGGTCTGCTCGCGCAGCGTCTCGCCCGCCCTGATCCTGGCCGCCTGGTCGCGCTCGGTCCGCCGGATCTCCCGGGCGGTGGCCAGCACCTCGTCGAGGCGTCCGGCCGGGACGAACAGCACCCCGTCCTCGTCGCCGAGGACGACGTCCTCGCGGCTCACCGCGTGCGGGCCGAACCGGGCCGCGGTCAGCGCCTCCGGCTCGCGGTCGTCGAGCCGGACCGGGCCGGACGGATGGCTGCCGTAGCTGAACACCGGAACGCCGATCTCCGCCAGTTCCGCGGTGTCGCGGTGCAGTCCCCACACCACCAGGGCCGCCACCCCGGCCGCCGCGGCCTCCAGGACCGTCAGGTCCCCGACGCACGCCTCGTCCGTGCGACCGCCGTTGTCGACGACCAGGACGTCGCCCGGCTCGGCGGCGCCGAACGCCTCCAGGAAGACGTCCACGCTGCCGTAGTGCCGGGCCGGCAGGGCCCGGCCCGCGATCCGGAGCCCGGGCGTCACCGCGGCCAGACCGGCCGGTGCGGCCCGCAGCGGCACGTCGGCGCGCAGGCAGGCGTCGGCCACCAGCGGCGTGGACAGGTCGTCAAAAGCCCTCAGCATGAAGCTCTCCCTGGCGAGGCGGGGCCGTCGCCGGGCCCCCGCGAACGGTGGCGGCGACGGCGGATCGGGGCGTGTTCGCGGCCGCGATGCTACTGGGACGGGCGCGGCCCGTCGACGGCCCGCCCGGCAGCCTCCCGGCACAGCGCCGGGTCCCCGGTCCCGGGGAGGGAGAGAGCCGTACGGCTCGGGTGATACGTCGGGAGCGACGGGCTACCAGTAGTGCCGCCGGCCTCCCACGGCGTGTCCCACGGTGCCCAGGAGCCACAGGACGAGCCCGATCACGACCAGCACGATGCCGATGGTCCACAGGATCGAGATGCCCGTCACCAGGCCGAGGATCAGCAGAATGATGCCAAGGACGATCATGGAGTCCTCCCATCACGCGACTGTCTCCCAGTATGCGCCGCACCGGGTCGCGGGGTGACGTCGGACGGGGCGGCGTGACGTCGCGACGGCGGCGGCCGGCCCCTTCCGCCACCGCGCGCACAAGCGCCGCGGCCGGGCCGGGGGCTGGGCCCGTAGGGTGACTTCCCCCGCATGTCGTCGCGGGAGCCCCGGGCCGCACGGTCGCTGCTGGTACCAGCAGGGGAATGCCCAGGCCATCGCATCCGCAGCCCGACAGCACGCCTCCCGGGGGCCGCCGGACGTCCCGTCGTGCCGCCTCCCGCCGGGTGCGGCGCGGATCGCCGCGCCGCCCGCACCGGCCCCCGGGCGCACGTCCCGCGCCGCGCGTCGCCGGGCACGGACCCCGGGTGAACCCCACGCTGCGGCTGTGCGCCGCGTACGCGTGGCGCGTCCTCGTGGTGGGGGCGGTCGTGTACGCCGCCTTCGCCGTGCTGGGGCGGTTCCACGAGGTGGCGGCGGCCGTCTTCCTCGGCCTGGTCGGCACGGCGATGCTGCGGCCGGCCGCGGACCTCCTGTCCCGTCTGATGCCGCGTCCGCTCGCCGTCACCCTGGCCCTGCTCGGCAGCATCGTGCTGGTCCTCGGCGTGCTGAGTCTCGTCGGCGAGGTGGTCGCGAGCGAACGCCACGTGCTGGAACGGGAGTTCGCCGACGGACTCGGCCGGATCAAGCGCTGGCTGGAGGCGCCGCCGTTCCGTCTGGACCCGCACACGCTCAACGACCTCCAGTCCCGCATCGGCGATTTCCTCTCCCGCCACCGCTCGGCGCTCATCAGCACCGCGCTCAGCGGTGTGGGCCGGCTGGTCGAGGTGGTGACGGTGTTCGCCCTCGCCCTGTTCTGCTCGGTCTTCTTCATCCACTCGGGCGACCGGCACTGGAGCTGGTTCTGCCGTCAGCTCCCGGAGACGGCCCGGGACCGGGTGGAGATCGCGGGTCGCGCGGCCTGGCGGACGTTCACCGGGTACACCCACGGCATCGTCCTGGTGGCGGCGACCAACGCCGTGCTCGTCGGGCTGGCCCTGTACGCGCTCGGGGTGCCGCTGGCCCTTCCCCTGGCGCTGCTGGAGTTCTTCGCCGCGTTCGTCCCGCTCATCGGCTCGCCGATCGCGCTCGCCGTCGCCGCCGTGGTGGCGCTGGCCGCGAAGGGCCCGCTGGTGGCGGCCGTCGTCATCGCGCTGATCGTGGTCATCGGGCAGATCGAGGGCCACCTGCTGCACCCGCTCGTGATGAGCTGGGCCGTCCGCCTGCACCCCGTGGTCGTCGCGATCGCGGTGATCGCCGGCGCCATCGCGGCGGGCGTGCTGGGGGCCGTGGTGGCGGTGCCGCTCGTGTCCGTCCTCTGGTCGGTCCGTCAGGCGCTGTGCCGGGAGGGCGGGTCGGCGCGCCCGGCGCGGTGACGGATCGTCCTCGGTCCGGGGACGGCGGCCTGCGACGGGTCCGCACGCGCACGACGCGACGGCGGCGGGCGGCCGCCCGTCCGGAGCCGCTCGTCGTGCCGACGGGGTCCGCGCGCGGCGAACGGTCCCACGCGCGACCGGACGACCGCGCGGCGGCACGGCGCGGCCCGTCGGCAGACGCCCTCCGCCGGGCCGGGACCGCCCGTCGGGGGCGCGGCGGCCCCGGCCGGACGCGGTCACGGCATGGCCCCGGTGGCGAGGGCGAACCGGCG
The DNA here is from genome assembly GCF_037034285.1 of Streptomyces tyrfis. Lineage (NCBI taxonomy): Bacteria > Bacillati > Actinomycetota > Actinomycetes > Kitasatosporales > Streptomycetaceae > Streptomyces > Streptomyces tyrfis. The sequence goes on from NZ_JBAGJZ010000016.1 coordinate 134,634, forward strand.
CCCGCACCGGCCCGGGCCACCGGGCTCCGCCCGGGACTCGGCGCGCCCCGGCCGGGGCCCGCCGCTCGGCGCCGACGGGGTGTCAGCGCGGCGTCAGGTGCTCCCGCTTCACCTCCAGGCCGTGCGGCGCCTCGACGTGCGCCGTGCCGTCGGCGTCCACGGAGACGTCCAGCCGTCCGCCGGCGACTTCGAGCCCCTGGACCTTCAACGGCCGGTACGCCTCGGCGAAGCCGGGCGCGACCGTGACCGTGCCGCCCGGCACATCGGCGGAGAGCCCGAGCACCGACTGGAGCACCAGCACCGAGGAGGCCGCGGCCCACGCCTGCGGGCGGCAGGACGCCGGATAGGGCGCGGGCCGGGAGTCGATCGCCGCGCCGTGGCCGGCGAACAGCTCGGGGAGCCGCCCGTCGAAGGAGTCCGACGCGGTCAGCAGCCCCGCCGACAGGGACGCCGCGGCGTCCGGGAACCCGGCCCTGGCCAGGCCGTGCACCGCTATCGCGGTGTCGTGCGGCCAGATGGAGCCGATGTGGTAGCCATACGGGTTGTACGCCACGGAGTCGCTGCTCAGGGTGCGCAGCCCGTGTCCCGAGTCGAGGTCGGGCGCGCCGAGCCTGGCGGCCAGCAGGGCGCTCTCCTCGTGGTCGAGCAGCCCCGTGCCCAGCAGATGGCCGAAGCCGGAGGTGACGGAGTCCACCGGGCGGCCCTCCCCGTCGAGCGCCACGGCCGGGTACGCCCCGCGCTCGTCCTCCACCCAGAAGCGGGCCCGGAAACGGTCGCGAAGCCGCTGCGCCCACTCCTCCCACGCGTCGGCGCCGGGGCGTCCGAACGCGCGCAGCAGGTCGGCGCCGCCGCGGGCCGCCTCGTACGCGTACGCCTGGACCTCGCAGAGGGCGATCGGGTAGGTGGCGAGCCGTCCGTCGGAGTACCGGATGGAGTCGCCGGAGTCCTTCCAGCCCTGGTTGGCCAGGCCCCGGCCGGTCTGGTCGATGTACTTCAGGAAGCCGTCGCCGCCCGCCTCGGCCTGGTCGCGCATCCACCCGAGGGCGGACTCGGCGTGCGGCAGGAGCCGCTCGACCTCCTCGGGGGCGAGGCCCCAGCGCCAGGCGTCGTGCAGCAGGGTGACCCAGAGCGGGGTGGCGTCGACGGTGCCGTAGTAGCAGGGCGGCAGGGAGAAGCCCTCGTCGAAGTCCTGCGTGGCGCGACGCACCTCGTGCAGGATCTTGCCGGGCTGCTCCTCGGTCGTCGGGTCCTGCTTCGTGCCCTGCCGGCGGGCGAGCGTGCGCAGTGTGCCGGCGGCGAGCGCGGTGCCCAGCGGCAGCGTCATGCGGGCCGCCCACAGCGAATCGCGGCCGAAGAGGGTGAGGAACCAGGGGGCTCCGGCGGCGAGGAACTGGTCGGCGGGGCGCTGCGGATCGGTGAGCCGCAGCCGGTCGAGGTCGGCGACGGAGCGGCTCAGCCAGTGGTCGAAGCGCCGGTCGGCGCTGCGCAGGGCGGGCGTGCTCCAGGGCAGGGTCCCCTCGGCGGGCGCGGGGAACTGGTCGCCGTCCTCGTGCGTCGCCTCGCAGCGCAGCACGGCGGTCCACGAGGAGCCGGGGGCGAGTTCGATCTCGTACTCCAGCCGGCCGGTCCCGGGGGTGACGGCGGCCGGTTCCGGGGAGGCGGTCAGGCGTACGGCGAGGGGGCCGCCGGTCCAGGCGAGCCCGCCGTCGGCCGCGGTGGCGGGGACCGGCCGCGACGCGTGCCCGGTCTTGACCCGCTCCATCGGGGCGAGGTCGGTGCCGGCGGTGACGGTCAGCCGGAAGCGGACGTGGCGGATCCCGGCGTTGGCGATGTCGAGGGTCTCCTCCAGACCGCCGGGGGTGACGCGGCGCCGCCGGTGGAGGGTGACCGCCGGGTCGGCCGTCGACTCGCCGAGGCCGCGCAGCACACCGCGGAAGGCGGCCCGGTCGGCGCCCTCCGCGGTCGTGCCCACCGACGCGATCTCCGTGCCGTCCACCGCGACCGTCAGCCGGGCGAGCGCTCTGCTGTCGCCGTGGTAGAAGCCGTCCGCCGAGCCGTCGATCTGCCCGTCCGCGTGCGAGATCACGAAGCTCGGCGCGCACAGCGTCACACAGGCGTCGTGCAGGAACGGCTGGAGGCCCGTGTTCGCCGGGCCCTCCGGTGCGCCGGAAGGCGGCGTGTCGGGAATCTCGTTGTCCTGGGTCTTGACAGTTGTGTCCAACAGAGCGGAACCTCTCATGGCATTGGAGCGTTCCAAAAACCTTAACGACGACTTCAGCTCGTTGACAATGCTTTTGGAACGCTCCAATGAATCACACTGCTGGATCACATTGCTCGCACGACCCGCTCCGGAGAGTACAGATGGCCCGCTCCCCCGACTCCCCCGCCGCCAAGGGAGCCCCGGTCACCCTCGCCACGGTCGCGCGCCGGGCGGACGTCTCCCCGCAGACGGTGTCGAACGCGCTCAACGCGCCGGACCTGCTGCGCCCGCAGACCCTGGAGCGGGTCCTGGGCGCCATCGAGGAGCTGGGCTACCGCCCGCACCGGGCGGCCCAGACGTTGCGCACCCGCTCCAGCCGGCTCATCGGCTACGGCATCCGCCCGACCCCGCCGGGCGTCTCGGCGCCGGTCATGGACCGGTTCCTGCACGCGCTGTCCCAGACCGCGGACGAGGCCGGGTACCGGATCCTGCTCTTCGCCTCGCCCCCCGGCAGCGCCGGTCTCAAGGGCTACGAGGAGCTCCTCGACCTGCACAGCGTGGACGGCTTCGTGCTGAGCGGCACCGAGCGCGGGGACCGGCGTCAGGCGTGGCTGGAGAAGCGCGGCGTCCCGTTCGTCGGCTTCGGCCGGATGTGGTCGGGCCGGCAGATCGGCGACTGGGTGGATGTCGACGGCGCCTCGGGCACCGACGCCGCCGTCGAGCACCTGGTGGGCCTCGGGCACCGCCGGATCGCGTTCCTCGGCTGGCCCCGCGGCTCCGGGGCCGGTGACGACCGCGCCCTGGGCTGGCAGCGCGCCATGCGGCGGCACGGGCTCCCGGTGCGCGGCCGGCGGGCGGAGAGCGTCGACGACACCGTCTCGGCGCGGGCCGCCGCCGGGCCGCTGCTCGACGCCGGCGCCACGGCCGTGGTCGCCGCCAGCGACATGCTCGCGCTGGGCTGCTACGACGCGCTGCGCGAGCGCGGGGCCGTGCCCGGCGAGGACGTCTCGGTGGTCGGCTTCGACGACTCGCCCGCGGCGGCGCTCCTCTCCCCCGGGCTGTCCACGGTGGCCCAGCCGCTGGAGGCCGTCGGCCGCGAGTGCGTCCGGCTGCTGCTGGCCCGGATGTCGGACGCCGGCGCCCCGCCCGAACGCGTCCTGCTCGAACCCTCCCTCGTCGTGCGCGGCAGCACCGCCGCGCGGAGCGACTGACCCACGGAGAACCGGACTTTCCCCCTCACCCCCACACACCCCCCACGCACCCTCACCCCCCGCGGCCCGGAGACGGGCCGCCGACTGCGCGGCGCAACCCCTTCGGGCCGGCCGGACGCACGTCGTACCCTTCCTGGAGGAAACCCATGAGAACCCGCACGGCCTTCGCCGCCATCGCCACCTGCGCGGCGCTGCTCGCCGCCACCGGCTGTTCGTCCGGCTTCGGCGGCGACGGGGAGACGAAGCAGGACGAGTCCGGCAAGCAGAAGCTGACGGTGCTGATCGCCACCTCGGGCGACGCCGAGACCCAGGCGGTCAAGAAGGCGGCGGCCGCGTACGAGAAGAAGTCCGGCAACTCGGTCACGGTCGAGGTCGCCAAGGACATGAACCAGCAGCTGGCCCAGTCCTTCGCCGGGCACCGGCCGCCGGACGTCTTCTACGTCAACTCCGACCAGTTCGCCAACTACGCCCGCAGCGGCTCGCTCTACGCGTACGGCGACCAGATGTCCGACGCCGACGACTTCTCCGAGCAGCTGCGCACCTCGTTCTCGCACGAGGGGAAGCTGGTCTGCGTCCCGAAGGACGAGTCCACGCTCGCCCTCGTCGTCAACACCGACCTGTGGAAGAAGGCCGGGCTGACGGAGAAGGACTACCCGAAGACCTGGGAGGACCTGCGCAAGGTCGCGGAGCGGCTGACCCGTGACGGCGTCACCGGCCTGGTCACCAGCGACGAGTACCAGCGGCTCGGCGTCTTCATGAAGCAGGCGGGCGGCTCGCTCACCGACCCGGCCCAGAAGAAGATGACCGCCGACACCCCGGAGAACCTCAAGGGCCTGGAGTTCGTCCAGTCCCTCCTGAAGTCCGGCTCCATGAAGTTCGCCAAGCAGGTCGACACCAGCTGGGGCGGCGAGGCGCTCGGCAAGGGCAAGGCCGCCATGACCATCGAGGGCAACTGGCTCGAGGGCGGGATGAGCCATGACTACCCCGACGTGAAGTACGCCGTCGTGCCGCTGCCCGCGGGGCCGGCGGGCCAGGGCACCCTCGCCTACAGCAACTGCTGGGGCGTCGCCGCCGACAGCGCGCACCGCGCGGCGGGGGTCGACCTCGTGAAGTTCCTGTCCTCAGCCGAGCAGCAGCTCGACTTCGCCGCCGAGTTCGGGGTCATGCCCTCGCGGGCCAGCGCGCTGAAGACGTACGCCGAGAAGCAGCCGGCCGCCAAGGCGTGGGTGGACGGCACCGCGTACGCCCAGGGCCCGGTGACGATCGCCGGGTTCGACAAGGTGCTGAGCCAGTTCAACACCGATCTGCAGTCGCTGCGCACCGCCGACCCGAAGAAGATCCTCTCCGGTCTCCAGCGCAACGGCGAACAGGCGATCGCGAAGGGCAACTGAACCACATGCCCATCCGTACGAGCCGCGAGAGCGGTGATCCTCGCACGGCCGGCGGGCCCGACGCCCCGTCCGGCACGGCGGACAGGGCCCGCGCGACCGGAGGCGTCCCCGCGGACGGTCGCGCCCGTACGGCCGAAGGGGCCCGCGCCCGGCGCGCGGGCCTCCGCGGCGAGGGCGCCTGGGGCTGGCTGTTCGTCAGCCCGATGGTGATCGTCATCGGGCTGTTCCTGGTGCTGCCGATCCTGATGGCGCTCTGGGTCAGCCTGCTGCACTGGGACGGGCGTTCCAACCCGTTCTCCGGCCAGGTGGACTTCGCCGGGCTGGACAACTACCGGTCGCTGCTCACCCAGGACGGGCTCGACCGCACGCTGTTCGCGACCTCCCTGCGCAACAACGCCTACTACGTGCTGCTCACCGTGCCCCTGCAGACCGCGCTGGCCCTGGGGCTGGCCATCATCGTCAACCAGAAGCTGCTGCGGGCGCGGAGCGCGCTGCGCACGGCCTTCTTCTTCCCCTCGGTCACCAGCTCGATCGCGGTGTCCACGGTCTTCCTCTTCCTGTTCCAGGGCAGCGGGGCCGTCAACTCGCTGCTGTCCTGGATCGGGGTCAAGGGGCCGAACTGGTTCGCCGATTCGCGCGGGGTGCTCTCCCTGGTCCTGGGCGGTCTGGGGATCGTCGACCCCGAGCATCCCACCGGGGTGCTGGCCGACCACTCCCTGCTGGGGCTGTCGTGGTTCGAGTGGCTGTCGGGTCCTTCGGTGGCCATGTGCACACTGATCCTGCTCGCCGTGTGGACCACCTCCGGCACCTTCATGCTGATCTTCCTCGCGGCGCTCCAGGACATCCCGCGCGAGCTGGAGGAGTCGGCCGCGCTGGAGGGCGTGAACCGCTTCCAGATGCTGCGGTACGTGACGCTGCCCGCGCTGCGCCCCGCGCTGTTCCTGGTCCTGACGCTGGGCCTGATCTCCACCTGGCAGGTCTTCGACCAGGTGTACGTGATGGGCCAGGGCGCGCCCGGGAACACCACGCTCACCCCCGCCTTCCTGTCGTACTCGGCGGCCTTCGACAACGGGGACTTCGGGCAGGGCTCGGCGATCGCGTTCATCCTGCTCGCCGTGATCCTCGTCCTGACCGCGTTGCAGCGCTGGGTGCTGCGGGAGCGCGGCACTCGCACCAGGAGGAACCGATGACCGCCACCGGTACGGCCGTACGCGACAAGGCCCCGCGTCCGTCACGCCGTCGCGCCGGGGGCGAGCGGGGGCGGCCCGTGCTGGGCCGCTTCCCGCTGCCGTGGCGCCTGGCGGGGTACGCGCTGGTCGCCGGCATGGGGCTGCTCTATCTGCTGCCGTTCGTCCTCCAGCTGGTGACCGGCTTCAAGACGGACCCGGACGCCGCCGCCCATCCGCTGTCCCTGCTGCCGGCCACACCGACCATGGCCGCCTATCAGCGGCTGTTCGGGCTGGGCCAGGGCGCCGACGGGGTGCCCTTCCTGCGCTGGCTGAGCAACTCGGCGATGGTGGCGGTGCTGGTGACGGCCGGCCGGGTGCTGTTCGACTCGATGGCCGGGTACGCGCTGGCGCGGCTGCGCTTCCCGGGCCGCTCGCTGCTGTTCGGCTTCGTGCTCGCGGTGATGGCGGTGCCCGGTGTGGCCCTGCTCATCCCGAAGTTCCTGGTGCTGAACACGTTCGGCCTCTTCGACACGTACACCGGCATGATCGTGCCGCTGCTGGTGGACGCGGCGGGCATCTTCATCATGAAGCAGTTCTTCGAGTCGATCCCCCGCGAGGTCGAGGAGGCGGCCCGGGTGGACGGGGCGGGGGTGTTCCGGATCTTCTGGTCCGTTGTCCTGCCGATGGCCAGGCCGGCGCTGATCACCCTGACGATCCTGTCGTTCCAGGGATCGTGGAACGAGTTCACGCACTTCCTGGTCAGCACCCAGTCGGGTCAGTACGAGACGCTCACCACGGGCCTGGCCCGGTTCGTCTCGGGCGGGCTCGGGGGCGGTACGCAGTACCCGCTGAAGCTCGCGGCGGCCCTGCTCTCCACCCTTCCGGTGGCGGTGCTGTTCTTCTGCTTCCAGCGCCACTTCGTGAACGGCGCCAACGCGGGCGCGGTCAAGGAGTGAGGACCTGCGGGGCCCGGTCCCGGCGGTCGCCGCCGGGACCGGGCCCCGCGCGTCGGGCGGGAACGGAACGCGCCGCCCCGGGGGCGGTCCGCGGCGAGGCGCCACGGCCGTCGCCCGCGTGCCCGCCGGGGACGGCGCGACGGCCTTAGACTCGGCGGATGGCGAAGTACTTCGACGTGCACCCCGAGAATCCGCAGCCGCGCACCATCCGCTCCGTGGCCGACAGCATCCGGTCGGGGGCGCTCGTGGCGTATCCGACGGACTCCTGCTACGCGCTGGGCTGCCGGCTGGGCAGCCGTGACGGCATCGCCCGGATCCGGGCGATCCGGCATCTCGACGACCGCCACCACTTCACGCTGGTGTGCCGGGACTTCGCCCAGCTGGGCCAGTTCGTGCGGATCGACAACGACGTGTTCCGCGCCGTGCGGGCGGCGACGCCCGGCAGCTACACCTTCATCCTCCCGGCGACGAAGGAGGTGCCGCGTCAGCTGCTGCACCCCCGGAAGAAGACGGTCGGCGTCCGGATTCCCGACCACGTCGTCACCCAGGCCCTGCTCGCGGAGCTCGGCGAGCCGCTGCTCTCCAGCACGCTGCTCCTGCCCGACGAGGACGAACCGCTGACGCAGGGCTGGGAGATCAAGGAGCGGCTCGACCACGAGGTGGACGTCGTGGTCGACTCGGGCGAATGCGGCACCGAACCGACGACGGTCGTCGACTTCTCCGGCGGCGAGGCCGAGGTCGTGCGCCGGGGCGCCGGCGACGTCACCCGGTTCGAGTAGCCGCCCGCCGACGGCCGGCGGCTCCGCGCCACCCGGCCGGCCCCGGCTCCCCTCGGCTCCTCCGGCCCCCTGCCCGACACGAGAACGGTCCGCCGGCCGGCGGGGAGCCGACCGGCGGACCGGGGCGGGACGTCTTCTTCCGGTGTGTCCGGGTTCTCAGGCGGGCGACGGGGTCAGCGGTCGTCCTCGGCGGGCGGGACGGGGGCCGCGGCGCGCACCGGCAGGAGGGCGGCCCAGCGGGCCGCCTCCTCGTACCGTTCCTGGCGCCGGCACAGCCAGGCCCGGACGGTCAGGGACACGGTGACGACGAGACCCGCGACCGCCACCGCGGCGACCGCCCACAGGCTGACCGGGGTCAGCAGCAGGAGCATCGTCACCGCGGCGGTCCCCCATCCGGTCAGCACGGCCGCCGCGGCGGGCCGCCGGGACTCCGGACGGTCCTGGGCCGCGCGCAGGTCGACGCACGCGGGCAGGTACCAGACGTGCCCCGATACGCAGAGCACGGCGACGCCGAGCGCCAGAACACCATGGGACATCGGGCATCTCTCCTTCTCGGGAACGGGGCGCGGACGGGTCGTCGGCGCGGGTCAGTGCGTTCCGGCGTGGTCGAGCGCGGCGATCTCCGGGTGGTGCAGGTCGAAGGCCGGGGACTCGCTGCGGATGCGCGGCAGGGAGGTGAAGTTGTGCCGGGGCGGCGGGCAGGAGGTGGCCCACTCCAGGGAGCGGCCGTAGCCCCACGGGTCGTCGACGGTGACCCGTTCGCCGTACTGGGCGGTCTTCCAGACGTTGTAGAAGAAGGGCAGGAAGGCCAGCCCGAGCAGGAACGAGCCGATGGTGGACAGGGTGTTGAGGGCGGTGAACCCGTCGGCCGCCAGGTAGTCGGCGTACCGGCGGGGCATGCCCTGCGCCCCGAGCCAGTGCTGCACGAGGAACGTGAGGTGGAAGCCGGCCGTCAGCACCCAGAAGGTGATCTTCCCGAGGCGTTCGTCGAGCATCTTGCCCGTGAACTTCGGCCACCAGAAGTGGAATCCGGCGAACATGGCGTAGACGACGGTGCCGAAGAGCGTGTAGTGGAAGTGGGCGACCACGAAGTACGAGTCGGAGACGTGGAAGTCGAGCGGCGGCGCGGCCAGGATGACGCCGGTCAGCCCGCCGAAGACGAAGGTGACGAGGAAGCCGGTGGCCCAGAGCATCGGCGTCTCGAAGGAGAGCGAGCCCTTCCACATCGTGCCGATCCAGTTGAAGAACTTCACCCCGGTGGGCACCGCGATCAGGAACGTCATGAACGCGAAGAACGGCAGCAGCACCCCGCCCGTGACGTACATGTGGTGGGCCCACACGGTCACCGACAGGCCCGCGATGGCGATGGTGGCGCTGATCAGGCCGATGTAGCCGAACATCGGCTTGCGGGAGAAGACCGGGACGATCTCGGAGATGATGCCGAAGAACGGCAGGGCCAGGACGTAGACCTCCGGGTGCCCGAAGAACCAGAACAGGTGCTGCCACAGCAGGGCGCCGCCGTTGGCGGGATCGAAGATGTGCGAGCCGAACTTGCGGTCCATCTCCAGCGCGAAGAGGGCCGCGGCCAGGACCGGGAAGACCATCAGGATGAGCACGGCGGTCAGCAGCACGTTCCAGGTGAAGATCGACATCCGGAACATCGTCATGCCCGGCGCGCGCATGCAGATGATCGTGGTGATGAAGTTCACCGCGCCGAGGATGGAGCCGAAGCCGGAGAGCGCCACGCCCATGATCCACATGTCGGCGCCGATGCCCGGGGAGTGCACGGCGTCGGACAGCGGGGCGTAGGCGAACCAGCCGAAGTCGGCGGCGCCCTGCGGGGTGAGGAAGCCCGCCGCGGCGATCAGCGAACCGAAGAGGAACAGCCAGTAGGCCAGCATGTTCAGCCGGGGGAAGGCCACGTCGGGCGCGCCGATGTGAAGCGGCATCAGCCAGTTCGCGAATCCGGTGAACAGCGGCATGGCGAACAGCAGCAGCATCACCGAGCCGTGCATGGTGAACGCCTGGTTGAACTGCTCGTTGGAGATGATCTGCGTCCCGGGGCGGGCCAGTTCGGCCCGCATCACCAGGGCCATCACGCCGCCGATCAGGAAGAAGACGAACGCGGTGACGAGGTAGAGGGTGCCGATCTGCTTGTGGTCGGTCGTGGTGAGCCACGAGACGACGATCCGGCCGCGCGAGGGACGGGCGGCCGGAAGCGCGCCGGGGGCGGTCCCGTTGCCGGGGCGATCGGGGCCCGGTGTGGGCTCGGGCCGGGGCCCGGGGGGCGTCGGGCCCGGTACGGAAGGGGCCTCGCTGCCCTGTCTTTCCATGGCGTCCACCGGACTGGTTCCTCCAGCTGTTGCGGTTCTCCGGACGTTCCCGGACAGGTGGTCCGGGAACGGGATCGGTCGGGAAGGTCCGGCTGCTCACGGGGGACGGACGGACCGGACCTTCCCGGCGCCGCACCATGCTGCTCGCGCGGCGCGCGACGCCCCAGGGGCCGACGGGCACCTTCCGCGGGGGCCGACCGGCCCTGCCCCGGTCCGGGCACGGGCCGGTCGGCCCGGGCCCGCCCGCGCCGGGACGCCGCACCGCCCGTTCCCCGTCCGAGGGGCTGCCGTAGGCTGACGGGTCGTGGACCGGTCCCAGCCCTGCGGCGATCCGGTGCGCAGAGCCGGCGCACCCCGTGCGGCGGACGACGTACGGCGCACCGCGCACGGCCCCAGAGAACGGCGATCGATGGAAGAGACAGCACCGCACGCACCCGGCTCCGCGGCCGGAGCCTCGTCCCCCGCCGCGCCCGGGGCCGGGCCGTCGGGCGCCTCGTGCCCGCGCCGCGCCGCGTGGCCGCAGCCGAGCCGGCCGGACCGGATGCGCGGGCTGCTGGACGCCGTGATGAGCCTGGGGCGCGGGCTGGAGCTGCCCGAGGTGCTGCGCGGCATCGTCGAGGCGGCGGTGACGCTGACCGACGCGGAGTACGGGGCGCTGGGCATCGTCGGCGACGGGCAGAAGCTGCTGGAGTTCCTGCCGGTGGGGATCTCGGAGGAACTCGCCGCGAGGATCGGGCAGTCGCCGTGCGGCCGAGGCATCCTGGGCGAGCTGATCCGCCATCCGGAGCCGCTGCGGCTCACCGATCTGGGCGGCCATCCGCGCAGCTACGGCTTCCCGCCGCACCACCCGCCGATGCGCACGTTCCTGGGGGTGCCCATACGGGTGCGGGACGAGGTGTTCGGCAATCTGTATCTGACCGAGAAGCGGGGCGGGACGGACTTCGACGACGACGACCAGGCGGTGCTGACCACCCTGTCGATCGCCGCCGGGGTCGCCATCGACAACGCCAGGATGTACGACGAGAGCCGCCGCCGGGAGCGGCGGCTGGAGGCGCTGGGCGAGATCACCCGGGCCCTTCTGTCGGGTGCGGACGCCGACGAGGTGCTGCATCTGATCGCGGAGCGGGCGATGGAGGTGGCGGGGGCGGACCGGGCGGCGGTCCTGCTGCCGTCGGCGCGGCAGGCGGCGGCCCCGCCGCAGGACGCGGTGGCGCCCGGGGCCGAGGAGCGGCTCACGGTCGCCGTGGCCCACGGCCGGGACAGCGAGCGGGTGACGGGCCTGTCCGTGCCCGCGACGGGCTCGCTGGCCGGGCTGGCCGCGCGCACCGGTTCACCGGCGTACTGCGCCGATGTGCGCACGGATCCGCGGGCCCATCCGTTCGGCGACGGCGCCGAGGACGGGCTGGGGCCGGTGGTGGCCGTGCCGTTGCGGGTCGGCGTCGGGCTGATGGGGGCGCTGCGGCTGGGACGGCCGGCGGGCCGCCCGCCGTTCGACGACACCGAGGTGGCGCTGGTGTCCGGCTTCGCGGACCAGGCGGCGATCGCGCTGGAGCTCGCCCGGGGCCGGGCCGAGTCCGAGGAGCTCGCCGTGATGCACGACCGGGACCGGATCGCCCGCGATCTGCACGACCTGGCGATCCAGCGGCTGTTCGCGACCGGGATGACGCTCCAGAGCACCACCCGGGCCATCGCGGACCGCCCGGACGCGGCGGAGCGGGTCAGCCGGGCGGTGGACGATCTGGACACCACGATCCGGATCATCCGGTCCACCATCTTCGATCTGCGCACGGCGGACGGTTCGGGGCCCAGCGGGCTGCGGCACCGGATGGCGGAGACCGCGCGCACGGCGGCGCGCGCCCTCGGTTTCCGGCCGTCCGTGCGGATCGACGGGCCGGTCGACACCACCGTCCCGGACGAGCTGGCCGAGCACGTGGTGGCGGTCGCCGCCGAGGCGGTGTCCAACGCCTCCCGCCACGCCGGGGCGAGCCGCATCGACATCGTGCTGTCGGCCGACGACGCGGTGACCCTGACCGTCGCGGACGACGGCATCGGCGTCCCGGACGCCCACCTCACCGAGCCCGCCGCGGGCGGGGGCGCGGAGACGGCGGCCGGCGGCGAACGGGCGGCGGCGCGGCGGGGCGGGCTGGCCAACATGCGCACCCGGGCGGAGCTGTGCGGCGGCACGCTGAGCGTGCGGCGGCCGCCGGAGGGCGGCACCCGGATCGAGTGGAGCGCCCCGCTCCACGGCTGAGGCCCCGCCGCCGCCCGGAGCGCCGGGGGCTCCGGGCGGCGGGGCGGCGGGGCCGCGCCCGCCCGGCTCTCAGCCCCGTCGCACCTGTTCGGCCGCCTGCCGGTCCTTGATCCGGCCGACGAGCATCGCCGCCTGGATCCGGCGGCCGACGCCGAGCTTGGCGAGGATCGAGGAGATGCGGTTCTTGACGGTCTTCTCGGCGAGGAAGAGGCGTTCGGCGATCTCACGGTTGGTGAGGCCCTCGCCGATGAGGTCCAGGATCTGGCGTTCCCTGGCCGTGAGCTGGTCCAGCTCCGAGGCCTCCGGCTCCTCGGCGGGGCCGCGCTCGGGCCCCCTGAGCCGGGCCATGACACGGGCGGTCGTCCGCGGGTCGAGCATCGACGTGCCGGAGGCGACCGTGCGGACGGCGGCGATCAGGTCGGCGCCGTTGATCTGCTTCAGCACATAGCCCGCCGCGCCCGCCATGATGGCGTCGAACAGCGCCTCGTCGTCGTCGAAGGACGTCAGCATCAGACAGGCGAGTTCGGGCATCAGGGCGCGCAGTTCCCGGCACACCTCGATGCCGGCGTGGTCGCCGCGGGGGTCGTCGCCGAGCCGTACGTCCAGCACGGCGACCTGGGGCCGGCTCGCGGGCACCCGGGCCAGCGCCTCGCGGGCGTCGGACGCCTCGCCGACGACCTCGATGCCGTCCTCGGCCTCCAGCAGATCGCGCACACCTCGCCGTACGACCTCGTGGTCGTCGAGGATGAAGACGCGCACGGGTTCGGCGGACCGCGGCGGGTCCGTGGGCAGCGGGGACTTCGCGAAGTCGTTCACACCATGCTCGATCGGCTCGGGGGACAAGGCTGGACGTCCACCAGTATGTGCGCCCGCCCGGCGGCCCGTGCGCCGGGGTTGCGCAGCATGGTCAACGGCACTTGAACAGGGCCTTTCGGCCCTGTGGCCAGGGCCGGTCGGCGGGTTGGCGGCGGTGCCATACTGACGCCGCCGAGATCATTTGGGCACCACTCGTGTCGCCCCGTCCCGGTTTTCCTCCGCCCCCCACCAGCGCTGCCCCAAGGAGTCACCGGTCCATGAACACCCCGAGCGAGGATTACCACGCACTGCTCGCGCGGCACGACGCGATGCGGCTGAGGCGGCGCATCCTTTCCCCGACCGGCACGGACTCCGCGGCGCCTCGCGCCGAACGGCCCCAGGCGTACGACGGCACGGCGGACCAGCGGCTGATCGGTGACTGCCTGGTGATGGTCGGCCCGCTGGAGGACCTGATCGCGGACCTGTACCAGGCCCTGTTCGAGCGGCACCCGTACCTGCGGTCGCTGTTCCCCGAGTCGATGGCGTTCCAGCAGGCCCACCTGGCCGAGATCTTCCGCTATCTGATCGGCAATCTGCACCGGACCGACGACATGATCAGCACGTTCGCGCAGCTGGGGCGCGACCACCGCAAGCTCGGGGTGCGCCCGGCGCACTTCGAGGCGTTCGAGACGGCGCTGATCGAGGCGCTGCGGCTGCGGGCGGGCGCCCGGTGGACCGAGATGCTGGAGAACGCCTGGCTGCGGATGCTGCGTCTGGCCGTCTCGGCGATGGTCCGGGGGGCCGACGAAGCGATCGCGGAACCGCCCAGCTGGAGCGCGACGGTGACCGCGCACGAACTGCGCTCCCCGGATCTCGCGGTCCTGAGGGTCCGGCCCCACCAGCCGTACACCTTCACGGCGGGGCAGTACGCGTCGCTGGAGTCGCCGCTGCTGGAGCAGGCGTGGCGTCCGTACTACCTGGCCCGGGCCCCGCATCCGGACGGCGAGCTGGAGTTCCACGTGCGGGCCCGGGGCGCGGGCGGCGTGAGCGACGTGCTCGTGCACCACACCCGGGAGGGCGACACCCTGCGTCTGGGCGCGCCGCGCGGCAGGCTGGCGCTGCCCGGGCACACCCCGTCCGCCGACGTGCTGCTGATCGCCTCGGGGACCGGGTGGGCACCGGTGAAGGCGCTGCTCCAGCAGATCGACGCCGAACGCTCGCGGGCCCACCGGGTGCGGCTGCTGCTGGACGGCGCGGCGGACGAGGGCATGTACGACGCCGCGTATCTGGACGCGTTCCGGCGCGGGCGCTCCTGGCTGACCGTGCTTCCGCCCAGCGGTCCGTTCAGCGACCAGGAGCTGCGGACGCTGTGCGGCGTGCCGGGCCGGAGTTCCGGGGATCTCGTGCGGCAGCACGTCTTCCTCGCGCTGACCCCGGAGGTCACCGCGCCGGACTCGACGGGGGTGGCCGCGGCCCGGCTCGCCGCCGCCGGGGTCCCGGCGGCGTACATCCATCACGACGGCACGAGCCGCGTCCCGGTCACCGGACCGGGACGCGGGACCGTGGCGGGCGCGCTCGAACCCGTGGTCACAGAAATGTCTCCCAGTACGACCAGAACCGGGTTGCTATCAGCATGACGATGACCAGGCACCAGGTCACCGGCACCACCAGCGGGAACTCCAGTACCGCCGCGACGACGGCCCGGGGGGCGGGGAGCACGCCGTGGCGCAGGTTGTGCACGGTGGTGTGCCAGAACATGAAGACGGTCGCCGCCCACACGAGCATGCACCACAGGCACAGCGCGCCGATGTCGTACAGCGCCTGGGTCATCAGCCACATGCAGAACACGACGCCGAGGAGGGCGCCCAGGTTCAGCCCGAGCCAGTACCACCGCCGGTAGCGGGCGCCGGAGAGCAGGCCCGTGCCGATGGCCATCACCACCCCGAAGCCGATCAGTCCGAGCAGCGGGTTGGGGAAGCCGAACACCGAGGCCTGCTCGCTGCGCATCACGTCCGTGCAGGACAGCACGGGGCTCAGCGTGCAGGCCGGGACGAAGCCGGGGTCGGCGAGCAGCTCGAACTTGTCGACGGTGATCATGAAGGAGCCCAGCAGCCCGAGCGCGGCGGTCACCACCAGCAGCCATCCGAACCCCGGCCGGGCGCCGACGCGTTCCGCCCCCGCGCCCGCCGGGTCGTCGCCGCTCCCCGCGGGGTCGCCGGCCGCCCGCGGCGCGGGGCCGTCGGGCCCGCCGTCCGCGCGGTCGTCCATCGGGCGGGGCTCCCGGCCGTGGGCGGTCCGGGAGTCCGGCCCCGCCGTCTGCCGCGCCGATGTCCTCATGCCGGCCTCCGTCGCTCGCAGCCGGCCGGCCATACGACGTCCACGTGGATGCCGCGCGCCCGGGCGAAGGCGACCAGGTGCGCGGTGGCGTCCCGGCCGTCGGACGGCGAGCCGTCCCACACGGCGAGCACGGACCGGCAGGTCGCCACCACCCGTTCGTCGGCGCCGACGCAGGCGTCGCGGTCGGCCGGGTCGAAGGCCAGCAGCCGTACGTGTTCGGCCAGCACCAGCAGTTCCCCGGCGGCGCGCCGGTCCCGCTCGGGCAGCACCGCGGGGACCGCCCCCTGGGCCGGCAGCAGGACCGTCAGTTTCCGGCCGGCCGCCCGGACCGCGCGCCCGAACACCAGGGGCAGGCCCGCGCCGGCGCGCACGAGCGCGGCCATGCCGTCCGCCAGGCACTCCAGCCGTGTCCTCAGCTCCGCCTCCACCAGTTCCAGGGTTCTGCTGTCCAGATCCTTGTGTCCGACGACCGCGATCACCCGCGTACCCCTTCTGCGCACCTGTGCAGCACCGACCCGACCGAGCACTCCGCACACCCGCGGCCCGGCCCCGGTTGCCGCCGTCGGGCCGGGCCGTGGCGTGCGAACCACCGCAGTGAAACCACTGGGGGGCCGGTGCCGCTAGGGCCGTTCGGCCCTGGGCCGTTCGGCCCTGGCGGGGCGGCGCGGCACGGGGTGTACTCGTACGGCAGACGAGCAGATCAGGAGACGAGGCCGCCCCATGAGCCACGCAGGTCGTCAGTCATGAGCCACACAGGTCACCGGCCGATGCCCCGGTCGCCCATGCCCCCGGGCGCGGCCGGGCCGCTGCTTCCGGAGAGTGCCCCGGCGGCCGTCCGGCCGCGCCGCACCGTCGAGCTGACGGGTGCTCAGGCCCTGGGGCTGCTGGGCGAGGCGTCGTTCGGGCGGATCGTGTTCACCCAGCACGCGCTGCCCGCGATCCGGCCGGTCAACCATGTGCTGGACCACGGCCGGATCGTCATCCGGACGCATCAGGACTCGGATCTGTTCTCCCAGGCCCGGGACCACGGCGAGCGCGGGGTGGTGGTCGCCTATCAGGCCGACGCCATCGATCCGCTGACCCATCTGGGGTGGAGCGTCGTCGCGACGGGCTACTGCCGGCCGGTGACGGATCCCGAGGCCCTCTTCCGCTATCAGCGCCTCATCCGGCCCTGGTCGGACCGGTTGATGGACTGCGCGGTGCAGATCAGGCCGCATCTGGTCACCGGCATCCGGCTGGCCGAGGGGCACGGATGAGCCGGCGGCCCGGGGCGCGCGGGTGGGGACGTCCCGGGCCGCCGCGGGCGGGCGTCGTGGACGCGCTCGGGGTGCTCCCCCACGCTCACGCGGGGCGGTAGGGGCCCCATCCCTGGTGCGCGTGGTACTGGGCCATCGCGTGCTCCCAGCTGTCGGCGTCGAAGACGCGTACCAGTGCGGCGTCGTCGTCGAGCAGTTCCCGGGCCGAGCGCCCCTCGGCGCACAGGGTGAGGTCGCCGTCGTCCGTCGTCCGGAGTTCGAACCGCACGCGTCCCTCCTGACGGCCGGCGGGGCGGCGGTCCGTCCGCCGCATCCGGTCCCGGCCCCCGCCCGGGCCGGGGCGTGCCGGCCGGGGCGGGGCGCCGTTCGGGCTACTTGCTGACGGCGAAGCGCATCAGGGCCTGCTCGTCGCCCTGCTTGATCTTGCCGGTCTCGTTGATCACTTCGAGCTTCCAGCCCGTGCCGACCCGGATCGCCTTGGCCACGGCGCAGCCGTTGTCGTTGGTCAGCAGGCTCGGCCAGATGTCCGCGACCTGCTGGCTGCTGCCGCCCGTCGCGTCGTACACCTTGAAGCTGATGTTGCGCGCGTTCTGGAAGGCGCTGCGCTTCTTGTAGGCGGCGGCGACGAACACGATGGACGTGATGTTGGGCGGGATCCGGGCGAACTCGACGGTCACCGTCTCGTCGTCGCCGTCCCCGCGCCCGGTCTGGTTGTCCCCGCTGTGGATCAGCGAGCCGTTGCCCATGGGGTCCAGGGAGTCCAGGCCGGCGAGCCTGACCGGCTCCGACCCCTGCATGGCGATCGCGATCAGGTCGAGGTCGGTGCCGACCTTCTGCCGAAGCTTGCCCAACAGCCCTCCGCTGCTCCCGGCGGTCGGGTCCCAGGACACCCCGATGGACAGATGGGTGACCCCGTCCAGATCGGCCGGGCCGTCTTCCTTCTTCAGCGTGATCATGCGTGATCCCTCTTGGTGGTCGGACTGCTACCCCTGCAGTGTGCCTGGTCCGCCCGTACTCCACCCACCCGGGTGGATTCCCGGTGCGGCTTTCCGGGAAGGGCCGCGCCGACCGGACGCGGCGGGGAACCCCACGGGCCGTCAGCCGGCGTCGCCCGTACGGCCGGACGCGAGGCCGTGGGCGCTCAGCGGGCCGATGGCCAGGCCCGCCGACCGGACGGAGCCGACGAGCGCGGGCAGTGCCGCGAGCGCGGGCCGCCAGCGGCCGGACGCCGACGGGTCGGCGTCGTGCAGCAGGACCGTGCCGCCGCCCCGGAGACCGGCGCGCACGGTCGCCAGAATCCGCTCGGCGGTCGCGTCCTCGGTCCAGTCCCGGCCCCACGCGGACCACAGGACCGGGCGCAGTCCGCAGCGCACGGCCGCGGCCCAGCGTCCGCCGGTCAGGATCCCGTACGGCGGCCGGTACCACAGCGGCCGGACGCCCGAGACCCGGTGCACCGCCGCCGCGGCGCGGGAGATCTCCCGCAGGTCCCGGCCGGGCGCGGGGAGCCAGGGGCGGCTGTGCGTCCAGCCGTGGACGGCCAGTTCATGGCCCCGGCGGGCGATGTCGCGGCCGAGTTCCGGGTGGCGCAGCAGGCTCTCCCCCAGCACGAAGAACGTGGCGCGCGCGGAGAGCCGGTCCAGCGCGTCGAGGAAGTACGGCGTGGAGCGGGGGTCCGGCCCGTCGTCGAAGGTCAGGGCGACGTGGTCCGGCCGTCCCAGGCCGGCCAGAGCGGGGAAGCAGATCCGGCGCGGTCCGGGGAGCCAGGTGCCGGCGGGGACGACATGGGCGGCCAGCGCCAGCGCCGGCACGGCCAGGGCGGCGCGGAGTCCGGCGGGGAGGCGCGCGGTTCGGTGGTTCATCGGTTCCTCGTCCCTGCGTCGGCGCGGCTGCCGGTCACGCCCGGGCGGGCTCTCGTACGGCGTCGTTCTCGTCGTCTCCCGGCGCCCCGCCGCCGGAGCAGTGCGGGCGGGGCGGACGGCCGCGGCGCGGCGTCGCGGGCGTGCGCGGGCGTGCGCGGGCGTGCGTGTCCCCGCTCTCGCACGCCGTCCGGTCCGTCGCGGCACGGCGTCGCGGCGCCGGGGCCGCGCCGTCGGCGGCGCCGGGACACGGTGAGGACGTCCACGGCCGCGGGCTCAGCCGAAACGGGCCGCGAGCCGGTGGTAGAGCCCGGGGGCCACCGAGCGCACGCAGCCGGGCAGGCGCAGCCAGCCGGGGACGTACACCTCGTCCCGGCCGGACACATGGGCGTTCCAGACGGCGTCGGCGACCTTCTCCGGCGACATCGGCCGGGGCCACGAGCGGGCGTAGGGCATGCCCCGGCGTTCGAAGAACGGGGTGTCGACGACGCCGGGGACCAGATGGGTGATGTGCACCCCGGTGCCCCGCAGCTCGTGGCGCAGGGCGTCGGCGAAGGCGGCGACGGCCGCCTTCGCCGCCGAGTAGACCGCCTCGCTGCGGACGGCGGTGGATCCGGCCACCGAACCGATCAGCACGATGCGGCCGTGCTCCGCCGCGAGCATGTGCGGCAGCAGATGGCGCACCAGGCGGACGACGGACACCAGGTCGACGGTGAGGACCCGGTCGGCGGCGGCTTCCGGCATGGCGTCGAAGGGGCCGGCCCAGCCGACGCCCGCGGCGGCGACGAGCAGGTCCACCCGGCCGGCGGCGTCGAGGGCCTCCCGGGCGAGCCGCTCCGTGCCGCCGGGCGTCATCAGGTCGGCGTAGAGGGGGGTCGAGCGGGTGGACTCCGCGACGCGCGCCAGCCGCTCGCGGTCGCGTCCGGCGACCAGCAGCCGCCAGCCCTCCTCGGCGGCGATCCGGTGTGCGACGGCGGCGCCGATGCCCGAGGAGGCCCCCGTCACCAGGGCCACGCCAGCCTGGACGCCGCGCCCGGTCGGCGCGCCGCCGTCCGGCACGCCGCGGCGGGCGGTGCGCGGACCAGATGACATGGTCTCTCCCCTGTTTCGGCACGGTGCGGCGCGGGGTCTCCGCGGCCCGGGGAGCCGGGCCCGCGCGGAGATCCGGGTCGGGTGACCTCACGAGACCACGCGCCGCCGGGTCTGGTTAGGAGTAGCCCGGGCGCGCCCGGACAAAACCGCCGACACCCGCACCTCACTGAACCGCACCGCACCCCCCGCGCCCGCAGAATGGGACGACCAGGCCCAGTGCCCGTGGCGCAGGGTCCGCCGCG
The DNA here is from genome assembly GCF_037034285.1 of Streptomyces tyrfis. Taxonomy (NCBI): domain Bacteria; kingdom Bacillati; phylum Actinomycetota; class Actinomycetes; order Kitasatosporales; family Streptomycetaceae; genus Streptomyces; species Streptomyces tyrfis. The sequence continues at coordinate 154,502 of NZ_JBAGJZ010000016.1, forward strand.
CACTGCCGACCACAGGGGTGATCAGGTGTCTGCTGCCCACGCGCACGGTCCTCGGGGACCGCGCCCGGACGCCGGCCGGCCGGGTGATCCCGTCCCGGGCCGGGCGGCACGGTCCTCGCCGCCCGGCCCGTCGGGGCGCGGCGGCCCGGCGCCCGGTCGGCGCGCGGGGGCGGCCGGCCGATGAGCACGGCACCCGGGCGCTTCCTCGTCCTGAGCGCCGGCATGGGCTCCGGGCACCACGCGGTGGCCGCCGAGCTGTCCCGCCGGCTGACGGCCGGCGGCGGGCGGACGACCACGGTCGACGTGCTCGATCTGCTGCCGCCGGGGGTCGGCGCCGGGCTGCGCTCCTTCTACCGGACCGTCGTGCGCCGCGCGCCGGTCGTCTACGCCGGGCTGTACGCGGCGTTCTTCCGGGGCCCCGGCCCGGGCGGGCTCCCCCGCCCCGGCAGCGCGCCGCTGGCCGCGCTCGCGGAGAGGCGGCTGCTGGATCTGGTCGCGCGGCGGCGGCCGGACGTGGTGGTGCCCGTCTTCCATCTCGCGGCCCAGCTCACCGGGGGGCTCCGGGCGCGGGGCGCGCTCGCGGCGCCCAGCGCCGTCGTCCTCACCGATTTCGCCGTGCACCGTCAGTGGCTCCATCCGGGCAACGACCTGCATCTGTGTCTGACGCCCGAGGTGGCGTCCCGGGTGCGGCGGGCGGTGCGGCGACCGACCGTCGTCTCCGGGGCCCTGGTGGGTCCCCGCTTCCGCGCGCCCGCGCCGACGGCCGGGTACTGGCGGCGGCGGTTCGGTTCGTCGGACCGCCCGCCGGTGCTGGTCTCGACGGGGGCCTGGGGGGCCGGCGCGGGGGTGGCGGACACGGCCCGGCTGCTGGCCTCGGCGGGGTACCGGCCGGTCGTCCTCTGCGGGAACGACGCGCGGCTGCGCCGCCGCGTCGCCGGTACCGGGCACGCGGACGCCCTGGGCTGGGTGGACGACATGCCGGGGGTGATGGCGGCCGCCCGCGCGCTGGTCGACAACGCGGCGGGCCAGACGGCGCTGGAGGCGCTGGCCGCCGGGCTGCCGGTGGTCGGCTACCGCGCCATTCCGGGGCACGGCCGGGAAGGAGTGCGGCAGATGGCCGCGCACGGCCTGTCCGACCACGCCCCGGATCCGTGGGCGCTGCTGAGGGCGCTGGACGAGGTGACCGCGCCGGGCCCGGCGCGGGAGCGGCGGCTGTCGGCGGCCCGGGGGCTGTTCCGCGAGACGGGGCTGCTCCCCCTGGAGGAGCTGGCCCGAGCGGGGCGCGCGTGCGGGGACGCGGCCGGTTCCGGGACGCCGGGGCGGCTCGGCGGACCGGGGGGCGTCTGACCGGGGCCGCTCCGGGCGCGTGGCGACGGGACGCGAAGTGCCCCGGTTCCGCGCGCCGGTGGTTCCGGCCGGCCGCGCGGCGGCCCGGCGCGCGCCGGCGGCTCCGTACCGACGCGCCGCGTGACAGCGGGTCCTCGCTCGCGGCGGCCGGCCCGCGTATGCGACGGCCGTACTCGGTGGCGCGCCGCCTCGGCGGCGGGGCCCAATAGCGGAGCAGCTCAGCAGCGGTACGGCTCAGTAGCGGAGCGTGCCCGCGATGCCGATGCCGTCGGGGAGGGTGCCGTCGGGGACGAAGCGCACCTCGGTGTCGGCGTCCAGGGCCTCCTCGACGAGGCTGTCGACGATGTCCGTCTCGACGCCCTCCGGGGCCGGTTCGCCCTCCGGCACGTCGACGACCTGCAGCTGGTGGTTGTCGCCGGGGCGGCCGGCCGCGCGCAGCCCCTCCTCCACGAGGACGAGGGCCGCCCGGTGGTCCAGGACGGTGTTCCACACCTCCGCCAGGCCCGCCACGTACGCCTTGCGGCCGCGGGCCGCGTCCAGTTCCCGGCGGGCCTGTTCCGCCCGGTCCTCGCGGATCTTCCGGAAGACAGGTTCCAGGCGCTTCTCCAACTGGGGAACGGCGTGCTTGTCGGCGCCGGTCAGCTCCAGTTCGCCCACCGCCGCCCCGGCATGGCGGGAGATCTTGCGGAAGACGGTGGTCAGTTCGGGGCTGCCCACCAGGATCACGGGCAGGTTCCGCTCGGTCATGACCCGGGCGAACCGCTCCTCCACGTCGGAGACGTACTGCCCGATCCGGGCCGCGCGGTAGCCGGTGCGGTCCGCGCCGTACGCCGGGCCGGGAAGCGCGTCCTCGCGGGACGGCACCCGCGGCTCCGCGGGGAAGCCGTGGCCGTCCGCCTCGGTCAGGCTGCCGGCGTGGGCCAGGTAGAGCCTGCTCTCCTCCTGGTCGAGGACCAGCACCCAGTAGGGCCGGGCGTAGAGATGGGCCGCGACCAGGTTGCGGGTGAGGAACGTGGTCGTGACCTCGATGCGCTCGGGGACGTCGTGCGGGGAGACGAACTGCCATGCCTGCGGGTCCTCGCCCGGCGCGAGCAGGATCAGCAGCCCGTCCTCCGCCCGCTGCGCGTCGAACAGCCGCAGCACGGCGTCCTCGTCGAGCTGCCGTTCCAGCCGGAGCCAGTTCTCGCGGTCGACCGCCGGGTCGTCCTTGACGCGCCGCGCCGCCTCGCTGAGGAGGTTGCGCAGGCGGATCGGGTCCTGTTCGTTGTCGGGCCGGGCCCTATGGGTCGGCATGAGGAGCGAGATCGCCGGGAAGGGGCGCGGGCGACGCAGTTCCTTGAGCACGGCCGGGGTCAGGTCACTCGTGCGCATCCATGGCCTCCCTGGAGCGGCGCGGAACGGTGAGCGTCTCCAGGGGACCACGGCGCGGCGGGGCCCGCGACCGGGCGGGCCCCGCCGGTGCGATCGCCGCTCAGCGCACCGCGGCGGGGGACGAACCGCCCGTCACGGCGAGCCGGGGCGCCCCGGTGCCGTCCGCGGGGACGGTCCAGACGTCGCTCCTGCGGCCCTCGGCGCCGGGCAGGGCGTAGGCGACGGTGCGGTCGTCCAGCCAGGCCGCCTGGTCGTCGACGCCGCGCGTCTCGGCGAGCGGCGTCTCGCGCATGGTCCGCAGGTCGAGGACGTACAGCCGCCAGGGCGCGGCCGGGTCGTCGGAGACCTTCTTCTTGAACGCGAGCCGGGTGTCGTCGGGCGACAGGGAGGGGCACTCCACGTTCTGCCGCAGCGCCTTCGCCGACCACTTCTCCCTGTCCCCCTCGACCAGGTAGGTGCGGCCCTTGGTCGAGACGGTCGCGTAGAAGCGGTTGTCGTCGCGGGCGAAGCTCACCCCCCAGTAGTTGACGTCGGGGGCGTGGTAGCGGGCTCCGTCGATGGTGAGGGGGATGTCCTCGATGGACTTGACGAGGTATCCGGTGCGCAGGTCGAGAACGGCGGTCCGGGTGGAGAACGCGGTGGTGGCGTACGAGTCGCCGGTGGCGAACACCGTCCAGGACAGCATCCGCCCGGACGCGGAGACGCGGGCACGGGTGGGGATGCCGGGCACGGTGATCCGGCGCCGCTCGCGCAGCGTCCGGTCGAACACGATCGCCTGGGTTCTCGGCAGCACGCCGGGCCGGGCGCGCAGGCAGATCGCGTGGTCCCCGGCGGCGTAGAACCGGTCGCAGGCGGGGCCGTCGGCGGCGCGGGCGCCGGGGGGCGCGGCGAGCGGGCGGCGCGCGACGCGCCCGGTGGCCGTGTCCCGGAAGTAGAGCGCGGGCCCGGTGACGGTGAACGAGGCGTCGGCCTCGGTCGGCTGGGCCCGGGCGCGGTGCTGGGCGTGCAGGACGTAGCCGGCGGAGCCGCCCGCGAGGAGCAGCACGGCGGCGGCCAGGGCGGCGAGCCGGGCCCGGGGCCCCATCCGGGTCGTGGGGCGGGGCGGGGTGGCGCTCATGCGGTCGGCCTCTCGGTGGTCGGGGCTCCGGGCGCGGCGGCGGCGCCGGAGGGGTCGCGGGGCAGCAGCACCCAGCCGCCGGCGAGCGCGGCGAGCAGGGCGGTCGCGGCCGCCCACAGCGCGGGGCGCGGCCCCCACACGGTCCAGGCGGCGCCGAAGCCCGCGGCGGCGAGCATCCGGGCCAGTGCCTGGCCGGTCTGGAGCAGGGCGAGTCCGCCCGCCCGGCCGTCGCCGGGCAGCACGGGCCCGGCGAGCGCCATCAGCACCCCGTCGGTGGTGGCGTAGAAGACGCCGAGCAGGACGAGGACGGGCACGACGGGGAGCAGGGCCGGGCCGCCCGCCGGGGCGAGCAGGGCGGCGTACACGCCGAGCAGCGCGAGGTGCCCGCACAGGAACGGCAGCCGTCGTCCCACCCGGTCCGCGAGCCGCCCCGCGGGGACGGCGAGCAGCAGGTAGCACGCCGCCGCGCCCAGCGGCAGCAGCGGGAACCAGCCGATGGGAAGGTCGAGGCGGCGCTGGAGCAGGAGGTAGACGAAGGCGTCCCCGACGGTGGCGGCGCCGAGCAGGGCGGCGGCGCCGAGGATCCGCCGGAAACGCCGGTCGCGCAGGGCTCCGAACACGGCGCGGGTGCGGGGCGCGGCGGCGGTCGGCGGTGCGGCCCGGTCGCCGGGCACGTACAGCGCAAGGAGCAGCACGCCGAGCGTCCCGACGCAGAAGCTGACGACGAACACCGCGTCGTAGGCCCCGGCGGTCGCCCAGAGCAGGGCGAACGCGGCGAGCGGGCCGAGGAGGGCGCCGGTGGTGTCCATCGCCCGGTGCACGCCGAAGGACCTGCCGAGCGTCTCGGGCGGGCTGCTGAGGGTGATCAGCGCGTCGCGGGGCGCGGTGCGGATGCCCTTGCCGACGCGGTCGGCGGCGAGGGCGGCCGCGATCCCGGCGGTGGCGCCGCCCGCGAGGAGCAGTCCGATCCGGGAGCAGGCGGAGAGGGCGTAGCCGATTCCGGCGACCCTCTTGTGCCGGCGCCCGCGGTCGGCGGCGTGTCCGCCGATCAGCCGGACGAGGGACGTCGCGCCGTTGAACAGGCCGTCGAGGAAGCCGAATTGGAGGGGTGAGAGACCCAGTCCGAGGACCAGGTAGAGCGGCAGCACCGCGGTGACCATCTCGGAGGAGACGTCGGTGACGAGGCTGACCGTGCCGAGTGCGAGGACGGTGCCGGGGACACGCCGGCCCGCCCCGCCGGTGCGGGGCGGGGCCGGTGTGTCGCGGCGGCCTGTGGTCGCCAGGTACATCAGTGGCAGGTGTACTTCGGGCTGGTGTCCTTGGTCTTCCCGTCGGCGCCGACGTAGCTGAAGCTGTAGCCGGTGTCGGTGAAGTCCAGTTTCAGGACGCCGTATTCGCCGCTGATCCGCTTCTGGCTGTTGGGCTGGACCTCCTCGATGGGGTAGGGCTCGGCGCCGCCCATGCCGCCGATGACCTCGGTGATGCCGTCGGCGGTGGCCTTCCCGTCGGGGTTCTGCGGGGCGAACCGCTCGTAGTGGTGGTCGTGCCCGTTGAGCACCAGGTCGGCCTTGGCCGCGTAGAGCAGCTTCCAGACCGGGCGGCTGACGGGGTCGTTGCCGTGGCCGCCCGAGGAGTACAGCGGGTGGTGCCAGTAGGCGGCGACGCACGCCTTGCGGTTGGCGGCGAGGTCGGCCTTGAGCCAGTCGGTCTGGGCGCTCTTGTCGAGGGAGTTGGAGTCGAGGGCGATGAAGTGCCAGTTGCCCTCGTCGAAGCTGTAGTAGCTCTTGCCCTGGGGGTAGGCGATCGACCCGAAGTACGCCTTGTAGCCGGCGAGCGCCCCGGCCGGGTCGTAGGTCTCGTGGTTGCCCGGGACCGGGTGGGTCTTGCTCTTGAAGGCGCCCCAGGTCTTGTCGTAGTAGGCGCGGTAGTCGGAGATCCGGGCGTCGTCGTACTGGTTGTCGCCCATCGTCAGATAGAACTTCGGGTCGATCTTCCGGGCCTGCGCGGCGGTCCTGGGGTGGGCGCAGCCGCTGTCGGAGGCGGTGCACTGGGCGGCGATGTCACCGGCGGCGACCACGGTGAAGGCGCCGGTCTCGGGGGGTGTGCCGGAGAGCGTGCCGTACACCTCGACCTCGTGGAGCGAGTAGCCGTACGAGGTGCCGCGCGCGGTGCCGTACACGCGCAGGTAGCGGCCCTTGCCGGAGAGTCCGGCCCAGTCGTCGGCGCCGCCGTCGCCCGCCGTCTCGTCGGCGATCCGGGTCCAGGCGGAGCCGTCGGCGGAGACCTCGATCCGGTACGCCTTGGCGTAGGCGGCCTCCCAGCTGAGTCTCACCCGGGTGACGTCGGCGGTGGAACCGAGGTCGACCTGGATCCACTGCGGGTCCTTGCCCTCGGCGCTGGCCCAGCGGGTGGCGGGGTCGCCGTCGAAGGCGTTCTCCGGGCCGAGGCCGGAGCCCTCGGTGGAGGAGGCGGTGGCGGGTCTGCCGCGGGAGATGAGGGGGTCGGCGGTGGCGTCGGCGCGGTCGGGGACGGCGAGCAGCAGCCCGCCGACGAGGAGCAGCACGGCGGCGACGACGATGCCCGCCGTGCGGCGCCGCGCGGATGGGAGGAGCGGAGCTGAGCCGTTCAGGTGCATACCTGGACTCCTGGCCTGGGGGGTGGCGAGAGCTGGGCGTCGTGCGGGACCGCGCCCCCTGCCCGTGCGCGGGCGGGGCACGGCGTCGAGGTGGCCGGGTCAGAGCTCTCGCTGAGCGCGTCATGCCCGCCTGGGCGGGCACCGCGCCGGGCCACCGCCCGGAATGCTAGCGAACAGTAAACTTTCCTACCAGTCCCTCAACTCGCCTCGATCCGGCTGGAGTTCGCGCCCGCGAGCGGTCGGCACACCCCCGGTGGGCTCCCCCGGACGTCCGTGCCGGGAAGCCCGGCGCGGCGGGAGTGCCGGCGGCGGGTCCGGGGCGGGTGCGGCCCGTGCCGGGCGCGGCTTGCCCCGGATGGCGCGCGGGACGACGCTGGAGGGGGCGGGCCCCGGCCCGGGGAGCCGGGCGCCGGGGCGCGCGCAGCTGGAGACGACGCGGAGGCGCCGGGCGTGGACCGTACGGTATTCGAGGCGCGTCATCGGCCCGGCACGGCCGGTCACCGGACGGTGCCGCACACCGCCGACCTGCGGGTGGAGGCGTGGGCCCCGACGGCGGCGGGCTGTGTAGCCGAGGCCGTGCGCGCGGTGGTGGAGAGCTTCGCCGACACGTCGGGGGCGGCGGCGACCGGGGAACGCGAGTGCGTGGTCACGGCCCCTTCCGACGACGATCTGCTGGCGTCCGTCCTGGAGGAGGTGGTCTACCGCCTGGACGCCGACGGGGAGATCCCGCTCGACGTGGACGTGGAGCCGTACGGGTCGGCGGGCGGCGGCCCGGGGCTGCGGGTGCGCTTCCGCATGGCCGACGCCCGGACCGCCCGGGAGACCGGCGCGGCGCCGAAGGCCGTCGCACTGCACGGGCTGCGGCTGCGGCACGGCCCCGGCGGCTGGTCCTGCGGGGTCACCGTCGACGTCTGAGCACGCTGCGGGGCCCGGCGTCCGAGCACGCCGCGGATCGCGAAGAACCCGCACCGCCGCCGTCCGCGCGCGGGGCCGGCGGCCGACCGGAGGCGAGCGTCATGGAGATCGCACTGACGGAGCGGAGCCCGTACCGGTTCCGGATCGAACGGCGGGAGCCGATGCGCGTGCCCGGGGTGGTGTTCGCCTCGCGGGCGCTGCTGCCGCGGGCGTCGGGCGACAAGGCGCTGGAGCAGGTGGCGAACGTGGCGGCGCTGCCGGGCATCGTGCGCGCCTCGTTCGCCATGCCCGACGTCCACTGGGGATACGGCTTCCCGATCGGCGGGGTGGCCGCCACGGACGTCTCCGAGGGCGGGGTCGTCTCACCGGGCGGCGTGGGGTTCGACATCTCCTGCGGCGTCCGGCTGCTGGCCGCCGGCATCGATCGCGAGGCGCTGGATCCCGCCCGGATGCGGCGGCTGATGGACGCCCTCGACCGCACCGTTCCGCGCGGCATGGGTCGGGGCGGTCTGTGGGAGCTGTCCGGGACCGGGGAGATGGACGAGCTGCTGGTCGGCGGGGCCCGGTACGCGGTCGAGCACGGTCACGGCGTGCCCCGCGACCTCGCCCGCTGCGAGGACCACGGGGTGCTGGACGGCGCGGCCCCGGGAGAGGTCAGCACACGGGCTGTCGAGCGCGGGCTCCACCAGGTGGGGAGCCTCGGGTCCGGCAACCACTTCCTGGAGGTGCAGGCGGTCGACCGGATCGACGACCCGGTCACGGCGGCGGCCTTCGGACTGCGGGCGGGCCAGGTGTGCGTCATGATCCACTGCGGTTCGCGCGGGCTCGGACACCAGGTGTGCACCGACCACGTACGGGTGATGGACCAGGAGCTGCAACGGCACCGCGTCCGGCTCCCGGACCGGCAGCTGGCCTGCACACCGGTCGACTCCCCGCGCGGCCGGGCCTACCTGGGGGCGATGGCGGCGGCCGCCAACTACGGCCGCGCCAACCGGCAGTTGCTCTCGGAGGCCGCCCGCCGCGCCTTCGCGACGGCCGCGGGCGCCGGCCTGGACCTGGTCTACGACATCTCGCACAACACCGCCAAGATCGAGACCCATGAGGTGGACGGCGCACGGCGGACGTTGTGCGTCCACCGCAAGGGCGCGACGCGGGCGCTGCCGCCCGGCCACCCGGACCTGCCCGAGGACCTCTCCGGGGCGGGCCAGCCGGTGCTGGTCCCGGGGACGATGGGCACCGGCTCGTATGTGATGGTCGGCCTGCCGGACAACGACGCGTTCCACTCCGCCTGTCACGGCGCCGGCCGGGTCTGGAGCCGCCACCAGGCGCTGCGCATGGTCCGCGGGGAGCGGCTCCGCGACGAACTGGAGCACCGCGGCATCGCCGTGCGCCCCTCCTCATGGCGCGGTCTCGCCGAGGAGACGCCGGAGGCGTACAAGGACGTCGACGCGGTGGTCGCCGCCACCGAGGGGGCCGGGCTGGCCCGGCCGGTCGCCCGCCTGGTGCCGCTGGGCGTCGTCAAGGGATGAGGACGCGGGGCGGTTCCCCGGCGAGCCGCAGGAGAGGAACGGCGACCGGAGCGCGCCTGACGGGCCTTCGGCCGGCGGTTCCGGCACGCGCCTCGGCCGACGCCTTCCGCGCACCGACGACGTCCGCGCACGCGCCGGCCCGCCTGCCGGCCCACCGCGAGGGACCCGTCCGCTCGCCTCCCCCGTTCCCCGTGCCTGCCCGTCGGCGTCCCCGGCGTCCTACGTACCGTCGAGGCCGTCGATGCCGTCGGCGTCGTCGGCGTACGCCTCGCCGACGGTGTAGACGTCCTTCACCTTGACCTCGGTGACGCCTCGGCCCTCGGGGAAGACGCGCCGCCAGTCGCCGATGACGTGGAGCTCGTCGGTGCCCATCGCCCGTACCACGGGAAGGCCCTCGTCGTGGGCCTTGAGCGCCTTCATCCAGAGGTTGGCGAACGCCTGCGAGCGAATGATGTGCATCCAGTCCGGCCGGTACAGCTCCCGGTTGTAGTTCGACTCCCCCATGGTGGAGACGAACTTCGAGTACATCGCCTTCACATACTCCAGCGTCACCTCGTCGCCGGCGGCGATCGCCGTGTCCCTGGCCTCCTTGAGCGCGACCCGGAACTTCTCCAGCAGGTTCTCGGTGGCCCCGGAGGTGAAGGACTCGTGGATCTCCGGCGGCTCGCACAGACCGTACTTCGGACCGGACAGGCGCAGCAGGAGGCGCAGTGTCGGTTCGGTCACCCACAGAGGTCCGGGTTCGTCCCGGTTGCCGATCGGGTTGGGGAGCACCGCCGTGTGCTCCCACTCCGGCGGGGTGATCAGGTGGACTCCGGCGCGGCGGCGGTCGTGGTCGAAGCCGGTGGAATGCTCCAGCTGACCGATCGGCAGGTGGGTCTTGAGGGCGGAGAGGTAGGCGCCGTTGATGTCGAGCGCCGTCACCTCGTGCCGGCCGGGCGGGAGCTCCCGGCGGGTCCATTTCGGCCGCGCCTCCCAGATCTGGTCCGCGCCCCGGGACGTCTGCTTCTTCAGGATGTCCGGGATCCAGGGGTGGGCGATCACGTCGTAGCGGGCGCCCTTGCGAGTCTCGTCCAGGAGCCGCATGGCGTCCGGGATGGACTTCTTCGTCAGGGCGGCGACGGCCGCGTCGACGTCGCCCCGGTGCTCGGTGAGCGCGTTCCGGACCGCCTCGTGGATCAGGTCGGCCGGGCCGGACGGTTCCTGGAACGCGCGCCGCGTCGGCGTCCGGGGACGCGCGGGCGGACCCGCCGGGGCCGACGCGTCGCCGCTGCGGGCCGGGGCGCGTCCCGGCGCCCGGTGGGCGGGCGCGCCCGCGGTGCGGGCCGGGGCCGACGCGGTGCCCGAGGGGCCGGCCGGCGCGGGGGCCGGGCGGCAGTCGGCCGCGTCCAGGTGCTGGGCGAAGCCCGCGACCCGCTGCGTGGCCGGATGCCCGCACAGCACGCACGGCTCCGCGACGGCGAGGGGCTCCACCTCGTCGGACGCCCGGCCGGGGCCCGAGGCGTCCTCGCCCTCCGGCCCGGGCCGGGGGGCGGCCCCGGGGACGGAGTCCGCCGCGCCGTCGGGCTCGGGCTCCGACGCGGGAGGACCGGCCCCGGGTCCCGGTACGGTCCCGGACGCCTGCCCGGGAGGACCGGCCCCGGGCTCGGGCTCCGACGTGGGCGGAACGGCCCCGGGCTCGGTGCCGAGCTTGGCGCTCAGGCCGTCCAGCAGATAGGCGTACTTGGTACGCGTCTCGCCCGACGGGTCGCGGCCGCTCTCCCATCCGGCCACGGTCGACGGGCCCACTCCCAGCGCCCGGGCCACCTGCGCCCGGGACAGCCGCGCCCGTTCCCGCAGCTCCCGGCGCGCCTCGGCGGAGGGGAGCTCGGCCTCCGGCCCGACGGCTGCGAGCAGCGAGTCGATCGCGTCGAAATCACTCACCGAACGGGCCTTTCAGAGGTAGGTGACGGGGTTGCGGGACAGATGCGGACTGGGAGTGGGACGGCCGACGCGCGGATCGCCGCGCAGCAGCTCGCCCTGGAGCGCGTAACGGCCGCCGTGCTTGGAGATACCGGTGATCCTCGCCACCGCGAGCACCGTTCCCGCTTCGTTGATGATCTGCGCCTCGCTCTGGGACAGGGCGCGATCGGCGTTGAACTTCCAGACACCCCGGCCGGCCTCCCATGCCTCGTCCTCGCTCATGCCGGGACGCCAGCCGAGGACCGTGCGCGCCAGCCCGTCACCGGCGTCCGCGGCACGCTCGGGACCGATCCGGATCTGCAGCACCGCCCACCTCCCGGAATACTCCGCAACTTGTCAAGAAGTTAACACCGCCGACGCGGCGAGCCGGCCAGGGCGTCGCGCGTCCGCTCCCCGCACGCGGGGACGCGCGGCGGCCCGCGCCCACACCGCGGGCCGCGAGGGCCGACGGGCGGGCGAGGGCCGGGCTCCCCGCCGACGGCGCATCGGCACCCCGGCGCGTCATGGGGAAGCCCGAACCGTCCAGCGGAGAAACTCCTCTTCATGGCGAACACACTCAGAGCATTCCTCGAAGGCGGTCCCGCCGATCTCCCCGAACGGATCGTCTCCCTCACCGCCCCGGGAGACGACTTCAAGGTCGCCTTCCGCGGCGGATACGAGCATTTCAGGATCACCACACGCCGCAAGGAGACGGAAGAGGGACAGTTGCCCGTCTACGAATGGTGGGAACGCACCGAATTCCCCGGCTGACCCCCGGCCCCAGGAGTTCACCCCGGCTCCAGGAGTTCTCCCGCCCTCCGCGGCGGGCGGGCGACGACGGACGCGGTACGTCGACGCCGCTGTCCGCGAGCGGCGCGCCCCCGGCCACGCCCGCCCGTCCTCACAGGGGACCGGAAGGACACCGGGCGGCCGGCGGTCGCGTGCCGCCCGCCGCCCGGTCGCCGTTCTCCCGATCCACGGCCCTCCCATCACGGCTCCGCCCCGACTGTCCGGGCCGCCCGCCCCGGCCGGCCGCCACGACACCCCGCGACGTCCCACAACGCGTCGACGCATCGCGCATCACGGGGAAGAGCGGAAGGAGCAGCAGGTCACAGGCCGAAACCAACAACGCAACGGAAATGTCGTGCGGTGTTTTCGGGGCGTGTCAATGAAAGACACGCCGTTCCGGGGGTGAGCGGGGGTCGGGAAAGTCGCCCGGACAGACCAG